>JBGCER010000145.1:0-9156 GCA_045106515.1 Myxococcota bacterium | reverse complement strand
AACGATGTC
Source organism: Myxococcota bacterium (assembly GCA_045106515.1). Lineage (GTDB taxonomy): Bacteria > Myxococcota_A > UBA796 > UBA796 > REDI01. The sequence continues at coordinate 9,147 of JBGCER010000145.1, read as the reverse complement.
CAGCATCGGCGGACCACCGCTCGTGCCATACCAGGGCGATCCCGTGACGAGGCGTCTTCGCTGGCGGCTCCACAACGGTGATCTCCTCACCGACCAGCTCCGTGAGGGCGGAGGACGCGGTCAACACTAGGTCGCTGTGCCGCAGGGCGGTCAATGCGGTCGAGAAGTGGGGGACGCGAAGAGCAATGCGTCTTTGCAAGCCGTGTTTGGCGAGAACAAGGTCCACAGGCCCGGCCCCCTGACCCGATGGCGAGACCAGGATGTGGGGCAGCGCGGCGTACCGCTGAACGCTCAGTGGACCCTCGCTCGTGATGGGATGCTCACGGCGCACAAAGCAGGAAAACCCGTCGTGAAATAGGGTGCGCCGCACCATGCCTACCGCTGGCAAGGCGGGCACGGCGGGCCCCACCTCGGGCACCGCCTGCACGCACAGATCGACCTGGCCTGTCTCCAAGTCATCACCAAGGCTGGGTCGTCCTGTGGGGAGGATCTGCAGGTCTACGCCAGGCGCGTTCAGCCGCAGGTGTGTGAGCAAATTAGGAAGGACCAAGGCTGAAAACAAGTCGGGCCCAGCGATGCAGAAGGCCCGGTTGGCGGTGGCTGGATCAAAGGTCGACGGCGACGACAACACCCGACCTAGGGACGTGAGGCCTGCCCGTAGCGGCACGATCAAGCCTTCGGCCCGAGGGGTCAACCGCATGCCTCGTCCACTTCGGATGAGAAGGGGGTCGTCGAACACCGCACGCAGTCGCCGCAGGGTGTGGCTCATGGCGGACTGGGTCACGCCGAGGGCGGCGGCGGCTTGGGTGACGCTCTGTTCTCGCGCCAACGCGTCGAAGGCCACCAGCAGGTTGAGATCGACGCGGCTGAGGTCATGAATTGAGTTCATGGGGTTATGAAAACCAATCATTGGGCTCATGTCAATCGCCATCCTAGGTTTCCTGTGTCCAAAGGAGGACCCATGAACCTACTGATCGCCGGCGCTACCGGCGGAACGGGCCGCGCCTTGCTCACCTTGGCTCTGTCCGAAGGCCACCACGTGTCGGCCTTGTGCCGTCGGCCCGAAGCGCTGGACCTCACGCATCCCCGGCTGCGCATTGTGCAGGGGGATGTGTGTGATCCAGAGACCTGTGCCCGGGCGGTCGCAGGCCAAGATGCGGTCATGGTGTGCTTGGGCGCCCCGGCCTTGACTCGGACGTCGGTTCGCGCCACCGGAACGGCGACGCTCATCGACGCAATGAACGCGCTCGGAGTGAGGCGGCTGCTCTGCGTATCGGTTCTTGGGGCGGGGGAGACTCGCGCTCTTTTACCCTTCTTCCTAAAGTATGTGGTCTTTCCTCTCTACCTCCGCGGAGCGGTGATCGACCATGAGCATCAAGAAGAGGTGGTGCGTCGCAGCGGCTTGGACTGGACGATCATCCGGCCGCCTCACCTGACCGATGGACCGAGCGTCGGCGGCGTTCACCATGGCTTCGACGACCTCGCGGGATTGTCCATGAAGATCTCCCGGGCGGACTTGGCTGCCTTCATGCTCGAAGAGCTGAACACGGGCACCTACATCGGTGGCTCGCCAGCGGTGTCCTACGCGGCCTAGCGACCGGGGGGCGATCCGCCCGCTGTCACGGTGACGGGGTAGCGGGCCACCTCTTGCCCATCCATCACGACCTTGATCTCCCAATCACCGGGGTCTAGACCTTCTTTGGGGGCGATGGGAAAGCGGATGGGCGCATTGGGCACGTTCTGGGTCGCGACGGTGTATCGTCGGCCATAGTTGACGATATTCCCATCTTTCCACAGGGTCATCTCCACCCAGGAACCGACCCCCAGCACCCCTTCGCCCCACAGCACGAGCGAGTCTTGTGGGGTCACGGTGCCGATGGGGATGGGCGCGCCAGCCGCATCGAACCCGTTGGCGACGCCACCGTCTCGCCATTGAGGCGGTCCAGAGGACTCTGGCGGGCGGCGAATCTGCGTCTCGAAGTGGCCCACGGGGGTGTCGTTGGCGAACACCTCGAAGCGGTAGCCTTCACCCACGTAAAAGTCTTTGTCAGAGTGCACCTTGAACACCAAATTGGTGGAGGTTTGCACCCGACCGCCGGAAGGTGGAAGCATGGTTGCCAGGTCGTTTGTGAGCTCGATGACCTTGTCGTGCTGGTGCATCAGCACCGCGCGAAACACGCCTTGTCGCACCTGACCGTCCAGCGTGATGCACAGGTGCATCGTATCGCTCGCTGCGTAGTCCTCGACGGGGTCCACGCAGTCGTTCTCCGCGGTCACGCCTTGGCAGAATTGAACGGCTGTGATGTCGAACCCCGCATCGTTTTCCAGGCCTGGAATGTCTGGTTTCTTGCTATTTAAGTCTACTTTCCACCCAACGTGGTCGTCTGTTGTAGCGCTGCCACTGCCTAGGGCCAGGGCCACAAACGCCGTGAGGGCCCCGGTTGAGATCACGCTGCGCCGGACGAACGTCATGGGCCCTCCTTGTGGACGCGCGCTTCGTAGCGGACTCACCGTGGGAGGGACCTCGCACGATCGGGGGAGTGAGCGTGTGCGCTGGGGTTTGCCGGAGGCCTAGCCCCTGATTCGATCGAGTCCAACACGGGGTCGACGTCGCGCGTGGGGATGCGCATGGCGCTCATGGTGCACAAGCCGCACATGGGAGTGATACGCCTTGGGCCATGTCCAATGACAACACGACCGCCAGCTGGGAACCCGGATACTCAGCGATGGCCCCGCAAATGGACCCCCTGGCGCTGGTGATCGTCGGCGCGGCTCACGATCCGGCCCGGCTCGGAGAGATCGCCTTCTTGCCCGGAGTGGATGATCCGCCGGGAGTGATCGGACGGCACGGCACCGTGCAGTGGAGCCGACACCGCCCGGACGGCATCGAAACCACGGGACCGCTGGTCGACCCGGTCCTGTCTCGGGAACAGCTCCACCTGGTGGGCGGTTCGTCCGTGTCGCTCCGCTGTGTGGGACGCCTTCCGCTCTACCTCAACGGCCGTCCGGTGAGCGAGTGCCCGGTGCGCCTGGGCGATGTGCTGGCCATCGCCGATCGCTACCTCTTCTTGGTCGCGCGTCGTCCGCGCGAGCTGTCAGGAGTGGTGGAGTCGAGCCACGTCTTTGGCGGTGCCGACAGCCTAGGGTGGGTGGGAGAGAGCCCCGAGGCCTGGCGCATGCGAGCGCAGATCGGCTTCATCGCGGCGCGCAATGCTCATGTTCTGGTGACCGGCCCTTCCGGATCGGGCAAGGAGCTCGTGGCCCAAGGCCTCCATCGCCGGTCCACCCGTCGCCGCCAAACCCTCGTCTCCCGGAACGCCGCCACGATCCCCACGTCCTTGGCCGACGCGGAGCTGTTCGGCAACGTGGCCAACTACCCCAACCCCGGCATGGCGTCACGTCCAGGTTTGGTTGGTGAAGCAGATGGGTCTACCTTATTTTTGGACGAGTTTGGTGAGCTGCCCATCGAGGTGCAAGCACGCCTTTTGCGGGTGCTCGACGACGGCGAATACACGCGGTTGGGGGATGCCAAACCCCGCCGGGCCGACCTGAGGCTCGTCGCGGCGACCAACCGAGATCCCGCGACCTTGAAGCACGATGTACGCGCTCGGCTGGGCATCCACATCGAGGTCCCCGCCTTAAACGCCCGTCCAGAGGACATTCCCCTTCTGGCTGTGCATCTGCTGCGCCGCATTGCCTCGGACGATCCGGAGCTCGCTCACCGCTTTTTTGTCGACGGCCACCCCCAAGGCGCGCCTCGGATCAGCATGGGCCTCATGCGCCAGCTGTTGGTCCACCCCTACCAGACGCACGTTCGGGAGCTCGAAGCGCTGCTGTGGCGGTCGATCTCGTCGGCCCAAGGCGATGAGCTGCCCGAGCTTTCCGACGCCGTAGCCCCCCAGGCCCCGGTCACATCCGTGGTGTCGGGCCCCGTCGACCCCGCGTCTTTGGACCCCCAGACCATTCAGGCAGCCCTCGATCGGCATGGTGGGCGCCAAGAGCCGGTGTGGAAAGAGCTGAATCTGGCGAGCCGCTATGTGCTGTCGCGCCTGGTGAAGAAGCATGGACTGCGCGTTCGCGGCCGGAGTTGAGGTTCGGACATCGGACGATGTGCGGCGCCCATGTGCGCCCATGTGCGGCGCACACTTCGCACATCGCATGCGTCAAAAAGACGTGGTTCTAAGGTTGTCCGTGAATGGAACGCTTCATGCAGTACACTGTTCGACTCTATTGGAGGTCCTGATGTGGCTGATCGCGTTGTTGATGGCATCGACCCCGGCTGAGGCGGCTCCGAAGTCGTCTAGCTCTAGCTACACCTCGTGGAAGCGTCCGACGCGGCTGCAGTTGATCCAATATCGACGGCACGTGGCGAACACGAGCGGCCTCGACAAGCTTAAGGCCAAGCGCAATCCGATTGAACGCTATGACTTTGGGATGGTCAACATCACGTTGCCGGGCGTCAAGGGGTCGGCTGGGCTCCTCTTTGTGCGCAACTTCGGCTCCGGTGATGTGCGTGAGGACTGGTTTTTCACGGATGCCCTTTACTACGATGACCCTGGCGCGGAGTTTGACCTGACGGTCGACAGCACCACGTCCATGACTCGGGCACAGATCCTCTCCGCTCTTCAAAAACACGGCAGCGGATGGTGGTCCTATGGCTGGCATGGTTCGACTCACCAGTCCAAGGTCTTGCCGGGCGCTGGAGTCGCAGCGGGCTTCGCCGTGCAGGTGCCGATGATCGAGCCCTTTTCGTTCGATTTGCTCCAGAACGGTGTAGTGGTCGGCGGCCTGCATCGTGAGGCTCACTTGGATGTCAGCGGCAATCCCACCAAGATGGTCGACCACTACTACGTCTACGACAGCGTCGGGGGTACCTTCGACACCCTGGTGAAGGCGGGGGATCAGGTGCAGGTGCGAACCGCATTGGCGCAGCACTTCACCACGACGGCGTTCCTAAATTCGCACGCAGGCTCTGGCCCCGACAACTATGTCAAGGTCGAGTACGACATCGGAAATACAACAACAGATTTCTGGTTGTCTGGCATTTAAGCCGTATTACCTGCCAGGGCCGCCACCATCTCGTCGCCGTGCAGCACAATGTGCAGGCGCCCCAGAAAGGGCGTCGGATCCACGTCGATGCCCAGGGGGCGACCCCCCAGCGCGCACAGAGCGGCGATCTCGGCGAGCAGCACCTTGGGTAGACCGTGCAGAGACGCGGGGTCTGGCCCGACCACGTCGCCGCTCGCCACGGCCAAAGCGCGGGCGATGCTGGCCCCGGCCCGGGCGGACAGGGCCTCGAAGTGCGCCGCACCCTGCCGCGCTAGGTCGCGGGCCAGGTCCAGGTCTCCGGTCCGATAGGCCCGTGCGCCTTCGGTGATGGCCAGTTGGCCGGCGAGGGCCGGGCTGACCTGGGCGGCGGCGTGCACCAGAGCGGGTTGCGGGCTGGGGTCTCGCTCTTGGCGGTGGGACACCGAGCGTACGAGCCAGGTGGCGCGGACCTCGCCGGCGGCATGACGCAAGGTGCGGGCCAAGGCCAGCGCTCGACTCGACAGGTCCTCGGCGATGGCCAGGTTGGGCACCTCCATGGCGGCGCTGGCGGCGTTGGTGAGCCTGGCCAGTCGCTGGAAGGGCGTGCTGGCGCGGGACAGGGCCCGCTGCTCGGCATCGAGGGCCCCCGCGAAGTCGCTGGCGGTGTAGGCCACCCGGGCCCGCCAGGAGTCCAGGCGCCCACGGCGGAGCGGTTCGTCCCCCGCCCAGGCTTCCGCCATGGCGAGTAGGCCGTCGACCTGAGACCGGTCGACACGAAGCGCCGCGTGGATGGCCAGCCCCAAGCGCCAGCCTTCGAGCGTGGGATCGGGGAGGACGCCGAGCGCCTTCAGCTCCAACAGGCCTCGCTCTGCGCTGGCGTGTAGGGAGGTGGTGGCGGCCTGTAGAAGCGCCAGACCCTGGGGCCATTCGTACCGCTGGGCGAAGTAGGTCGCTTGGTCCAAATGTTGGCGTTGTTGCAGGGTCAGCGCGTACTCCATCATCGCCAGGGCAGCGTCGTCTTCGTCCGCTCCTACGATCGCTTGCACCAGGGCCATCGCTCGGTCCGTGCGGCCGACCGCGTGGGAGGCGCGGCACTGGGCCATCACGCGCTCCACGGTGTCCGGGGCGTCGGTCCGTAGGGCGTCGAGCACGACCGCCGTTTGCTCATCGTCCTGTTCGAGCAGCGCGTCGAGGTCGGGTCGGCGCAACACCAGCCCGTCGTTCGCCCAGTGGGCTCGCCCGGTTCGCACCCACTGGCTCACTTGGGCGATCACCTCGCTTCTCCGGCCTTTTGAGCGTCGGAAAAGCAAGGATGAAGCATCTTCTTCGATGTGTAGGAAGTCCGCAGAACGCGGCGCGAACAGGGCCCGGACGTCGGCTTCGGTGGGGGGATCGGGCAGGCTCGTCGCGCGGCCGAGCACCAGCGTTTGGCCTTGCCGGCCCAAGGCGTCCAGGACGGCGACGGCGTCGGCGGGTCGACGGGCCGGGTTGGGGTCGCACATGGTGCGCACGACCTGCCGAACCAATGGTGGGGCCTCCGCATCGTCCAGCATCTCCGCCAACATCATGCCGAACGAGTACACATCAACGGTGGGGTGGGGGGCGGCGCCGGCTCGCTGCTCCGGTGCCATGTACCGGGGCGTGCCTTCGGCGCGGCCGCGCTCGTCGTCGGCCACGCTTTTCCCCATGGCCAGCCCGAAGTCCGTGATCACCGGCTGTTCATCGGCGTCCAGCAAGAGGTTGCTCGGCTTGATGTCTCGGTGAACCACCCCCGCGCAGTGAATCCGCGCCAGCGCTTGCAGGGCCGCGATGGCTTCGCCGTGCCAGGTGGACCACCCGCCGCGCTGGGACAGATCGGCGAAGGTGCCACGGCTCAACAGCGGCATCACGAGGAACACCTGGCCTTGGTCGATGCCCGTGTCGAGCAGCTCCACCACGCCGGGCAGGTGTAGGAGCCGTAGCGCCGTCAATTCGCGCTGCAGCTGTCGCTGGGTCCATCCCGTTCGCGCGGTGACGAACTTGATGGCGACGGTCCGATCGGTACGTTCATCGAAGGCTTCGTGGACTTGCCCGCTTCCGCCGCGGCCGAGCAGCACACCCACGCGGTAGCGCCCGACCAACACGTTCGATGGGGCAGGGGCGACCGACTCGCCGAGGGGGAGCGTGGCGTCGGGGTTCCAGGTCTCAGGCATGGGGCAGCCTAACGGTCGGGTAGGCTTGGCGGTGCCCTTGGCACGCCGCTCGGCTACGCCACCACGCGGGCCTCGATGGCGCCCGGTCCCCTAGGATGTGCGCGTCCGCCGACGCATCAGGCCGACCAAGCCGAGGGCGAACACCCACGCCACGCCGGTCGGCGACGTGGAGCTGCTGCAGGCGCAGCCCGACGGGGCAGCGGGGTCGGTCGGCACGAAGGGCCGGTCGTCGGTCGTGTCGAACTCGCAGTCTTCGGTCCACCCGCGGGCGCCTGGGTACTTCTCCGGATTGTCATCGCTGCCTTCGCAGTCGATCCCCGCGTCTGCTAGGGCTTCGCCGTCGATGGTGTTGCAGTCGACGTCGACGCTGGGGGCGGTGGCCTCGTCGAACGAGCGGAACCCATCTTGGTCGGCGTCGACGTAGCAGATCTCCTCGCCGTCGCAGTTCTGGTCCACGCCGTCCGCGGTGATTTCCTCTGCACCGGGGAAGATCTGATCATTGGTGTCATCGCAGTCGCCCTCGCCGTCGGGCGGCTTGACGTCGGACTCACCGGGATCGTCGCAGTCGAGGTCGTCGGACCGGTTGGGTTCGCCGGTCGAGAAGGTGTCGTTGTCAAAGTCCGTGTAGCAGGCGTCGCCGCCGTCGCAGTTCTGGTCGATACCGTCGGCGACCACCTCGGGAGCGTCGGGGTAGATGGTGGAACCCACGCCCGCAAGGTCGTTGCAGTCCCCGTCCGGCAGGTCGAATCGGGCCTCTCCCAGCTCATCGCAGGCGATGTCTAAAGAGGGCAGCTCCACGTCGGTCCGGTAGCCATCACCATCGAGGTCCGAGAAGCAGATCTCGGTGGCGTCGCAATTCTGGTCCACCTCGTCCCCGATGATCTCATCTGCGCCTGGGTAAATGGTGTTGTCCGCGTCGTTGCAGTCCCCGCCGGGGATGCTGTCGTCCGCCTCTTCGGCGCCATCGCAGGCCAAATTAGAGGAGATAGCTGTAATATCGGCGTGAAAGTCGTCGTCATCGACGTCGACGTAACACAGCTCCATGGCGTCGCAGTTCTGGTCCACCCCATCGCCGGCGATCTCGGTGGCGTCGTCATTGACGGCGGGATCGTTGTCATTGCAGTCGCCGATGGTGTCGGTGGCCAGGGCCTCGCCGGGGTCTTCACACGACAGATCACCGGTGGAGATCACCGTGGTGGTGAGGCGGAAGCCATCGTCGTCGGCGTCGACAAAGCAGTCCTCGTCGAGGTCGCAGTTCTGGTCGATCTCGTCACCGGGGATCTCGCTCACACCCGGATTGATGGCATTGTCGGTGTCATCACAGTCGTTGTTGGGGATGGACGCGGTCGCTTCGCCTGCGTCGGCGCAGCTCAAGTTGGTGGACACCACGGTGCTGTCGGTCCGGTAGAAGTCCCCGTCGCTATCGACGTAGCAGAGCTCTTCGGTGTCGCAATTCTGGTCGACCTCATCGCCCGCGATCTCGCTGACGCCGGGCTTGATGTTGAAGTCGGTGTCGTCGCAGTCGCCGGTGTTGATGGTGGAGAGCGCCTCGCCGGAGTCGTCACAATCGCTGTCGGTGGACACGACGGTGGTGGACAGCCGGTAGTCGTCGTCATCGGCGTCGACGTAGCAGATCTCTTCGGTGTCGCAGTCTTGGTCGACGCCGTCGCCGATGATCTCCATGGCGGCTTCGTGGATGTTCGAGTCATCATCATCGCAGTCCGTTCCGCCCATGAGCCCGTCTAAGTCTTCGCCGTCGTCATCCCAGTCGGTGCCGTACTTGAAGGTGGCGTCCATGGTGACGCGGAGGCGAGAGTCGTTGTCCGTGACGCGGCCGGTGTGCACGGCTCCGATGTCGTGGCTCTCCGATGATAAGTCCTGTTTTCGGGGGGGCGGAAGCTCGGTTTCGCTAACATGATAGTCTCGG
>JBGCER010000144.1:0-2957 GCA_045106515.1 Myxococcota bacterium | reverse complement strand
TTGATGAACTGGATGATGGCCTCGTCGGGCTCGTCGCCACCCACACGAGCCGATGAACCCGACACAACTCCGCCCAAGGAGATCACTGCGACTTCGGTGGTGCCGCCACCGATGTCGACGATCATGTTGCCGGTGGGCTCTTGCACGGGCAGCCCAGCGCCGATGGCTGCAGCCATGGGTTCTTCAATGATGTACGCCGGCTTGCGAGCGCCGGCGTATTCCGCAGCGTCTTGCACCGCACGCTGCTCGACCCCGGTGATACCCGAGGGCACGCAGATGACCATGCGAGGCTTGGCGAAGCGACCCGGGTGAACCTTTTGAATGAAGTAGCGGAGCATCTTCTCGCACACTTCAAAGTCGGCGATGACACCGTCTTTGAGCGGCCGAATCGCCTGGATGTGGCCGGGCGTACGACCGATCATCCGCTTGGCTTCGACGCCGACGGCAAGTGGCTCGCCGGCGCGTGTCTCGATGGCGACCACGGACGGTTCGTCGAGGACGATGCCCTCACCGCGCACGTACACGAGGGTGTTCGCTGTCCCGAGATCGATCGCGATATCGCGACCCATGACCCCGCTGAAAGAACTGAACATCGACATCCGGTGGAACCCTCCAAAAGGTCGCCCGAAGGCTAGGACACCGGTCGACGAGCACACAAAAGTGCTCGCAGGGTGGCCCTACTCCGCATTGCACCGCAGTCTACGCGCAGTTCGTAACCCAAACGCAATACGGGCGAGGTTGAGACGTGGGGCTCAAAGAACCCCACGCATCAAGGGAAAAAGATGCCGATTTCGCGCTCAGCGGATTCGTTGCTGTCGGAGCCGTGCACCAGGTTCTCGGTGAACAAGGCGCTGTAGTCGCCGCGGATGGTGCCGGGCGCCGCCTCGGCAGCGTTGGTGGCACCCATCATTTGGCGCACGATGGCGTAGACATCGTCGGGGCCCTCGATGACCATGGCCACCGCTGGGCTGCGGCCGATGAAGCTGACGAGGTCGGGGTAGAACGGCTTGCCAACGTGCTCGGCGTAGTGCCGGCTGGCGAGTTCTTCATCGATCGTGAGCATGCGCAGGGCAGCGATCGAGAGGCCCTTCGCTTCGAAGCGGGCGATGATGGTGCCGACGAGGCCGCGCTCGACGGCGTCTGGCTTGCAGAGAACGAGAGTCTGGTTCATACGACTCGAAAGGGTATCCACACCGGGCCGAGGTGACGCGGCGGCTACATCGGGCCGATACTTGTGGAGTCGTGCTTCCTCCCCCTCCGCCACCCGACAGCCAATCGCCGGTTCCGCGAACGGTCCCGCTCTCGGAACTCCCGCCCCCGGTTGGCCCTGCGCCCGCCTACTGGCCTCCGCAAGAGGACTCGGACGCGGATCTGCAGCAGGATGGGGAACGCGGGCCCGAGCCTCGCTGGGGTCTCGGCGATGTGCTGCTGTCGATTCCGATCGTTCTCGGTGCCGCCGCAATCGTCGGCATCGCCGCCACCATTGCACTGGGCGGGTTTGAAGACGGTGGTGCGCTGCCGCTCGGCGCAGCTGCGCTTGGGTTGGTGGCCCAGCAGCTGGCCCAGGGCCTCTGGCCTGTCGGAGTGGCCCGTTGGAAGGGAGCCGGCGTCGTCCGAGACTTCGGACTCCGCTTCTCCACCCACGATCTCTGGATCGGTCCGGCGACCGCCATTGCGATGCTGGTCGTCGCCGGCGCATTCGCTGCTGCGATGACCGAGTTGGTCGAACTCGAAGACACCGCCGAGAGCAGCAACACCGGCTTCTTCACCGATGCTGCAGGCTCACCGTGGCAATGGGTGCTGGCCATCTCGGTGGTGGCCGGTGCACCCCTGGCCGAAGAGATCTTCTTTCGCGGGCTCGTGCTCCGAGCCGCGGAGAAAAGGTGGAACACCACCGCAGGAGTCGTGATCTCTACCGTGCTCTTCACGCTGCCGCACTACGCCGGCGCTGGCTGGCAAGGAACCATTGTGCTGTTCACCGTGATCGCTACCGTCGGCGCAGCACTCGCGGCTGTGACCGTCAAGACCGGCCGTTTGGGCCCAGCGATCGTTGCCCACGTCTGTTTCAACGGCATCGGGCTTGCGTCGACACTCGCGACCTAGGCCTCAGGTCGCGCCGAAGCGGTCTTCTTCCCGGTTAGGTGATGGGTGTGCCGTTGGGGTGTTGGAGGTGCCATTCGCCGGAGGGGTCTCGCCAGACTCGGATGCGTTTGTTGTGTTTGAACCGGTTGTGGCGGCTGCACATCATTGCTCCGTTGGCGGGGTTGGTTGTTCCGCCCTTGGCGTGCTCGTGGAGGTGATCGACGTCGCAGCCAGTGGTGGGTGCAGCGCAGCCGGGCCAGATACAGGTGTCTGAGTCGAGCTGGACGGCGAGGCGGGCGGCTCCGGTGAACCCACGAGCGACACCAAGATCGATCACGGCGCTCTTCGCACCGGTGACGACCCGCCGGACTTTGTTCTCGATGCTGTTCGCAAACGCCTCGGTCGGGTCCAACTGCACCCCGTCAAGCGTTTCGCAACGATGCAGGTCAGGATCGATGGGCTGTGGCTTGTGGCCGTCGAAGCGGCGGGCCATTTCGAAGTAGGTGTCGTGTGACCACACGATGTTGTGGCAGAACCCGACCGGAACGGGGCTGTTCGGGTTGGTGGCGGCGTCTTGGAAGATCTGCCACAAGGCGTCAGCCCGTCGCTGCGCATCGGAACGTGGCAGATCGCCAGCGGTGGCGGTGTCGCCGTGTTCGGCTCGGGCTTTCTCCCAGTCAGCGAGCGTCTCCGCCTGCACATACTGCTGCAAGATCTCCTGCATCGCAGTGCCTTGCATCGGCCCATAGTTGCCTTCCAGCACCCACGTCCGATCAAAACTCTGCGACAACCGCCCATCGCGCCGCTGCTGACCCCTCTCACCCGGCGGTCCAGGGCCCGCCTCCGCAGCCCGGCGTTCCCCACTCCGCCCACCC
>JBGCER010000143.1:0-8470 GCA_045106515.1 Myxococcota bacterium | reverse complement strand
AGACCTGGTCACGCGCACCACCGGGGACGGCCGCCTAGAGCGAACCGTGCCCCACGTCTTCGCCACCAATCTCTACGGCGGCTGGACGTTCGAAGACAAGCTGCGCGTCGAGGTCATGGCCCCGGTCTATTGGCACACGCGCAACGACCTGAACGAGCCTGGGTTCAAGGGCGCCGCCTTGGGCGACGTGATCGTGCAGAGCAACATCCGGATCCGCGAAAACGAATCCGGCAGCTTCGCCGTCAGCGTGATCCCAAGCATTGGCTTGCCCACCGGGCGGTCCAAGGCCCTGGTGGCACGCGGCACCCACCTCAAGCTCAAAGGCGCGGTTGGCGGCCTGATCCGAGACAAATTCGGCTACGCGGCCAACGCGGGCTTCACCGTGCAGCGCGGGCGAGAATTCGTAGACGTCGCCGTGGGAAGCAACGTCAACGTGTCTGCTGGTGGCTGGTATTTCCTCAATGAAAACGTCCGTGTGGGTGCGGACTGGGACTCCACCATCGGCGTCAGCAATGCGCCCGGCAGCCGCAACGTCTTGGGAACGGGTCACCTCTTCGCCCAAGCCACCAACGATCGCGGCATTGGCCTGACCGTCGGCGCAGGCAAGGGCTTCGTCGTGGGCGTCGGCGCTCCCCGATACAAGGTCTTCGCCGCCCTCACCTGGGCCCAAATCGTCCGCGATGCCGACAATGACGACATCCCCGACAAGACCGACGCCTGTCCGCTCGACCCTGAAGACTACGATGGGTTCGAAGACCTCGACGGCTGCCCAGAGACCGACAACGACGAAGACGGCATCCTGGACATGGACGATGACTGCATCAACGAAGCCGAAGACTTCGACGCGTGGGAAGACGTAGACGGCTGCCCTGACACCGACAACGACGCTGACGACATCCTCGATACCGACGATGCCTGCCCCTACCGCGCGGGCGATATGGCCATGGCGGGCTGCCCCGACACCGATGGCGACGGCCTCCCCGATGATAGCCCTGCTGCGTCCTGGACGGGTTGGGATTCGGTAGTGGCGGCGGGCTACGAGGGCTCGGTGCCGCTCGACGCGGACCAGTGCCCCCTCGATCCAGGCCCCAGCGCCCTCGTGGGCTGCCCCGACACCGACGCCGACGGCGTGCCCAACTTCCGCGACGCCTGTCCGGATCTGCCCAAGGCCGAAGACGAGCCTGCAGCCCGCAGCAGCGGCTGCCCCTCCAAGGCCTTCGTGAGCGGCGATCGAATTCAAATCACAGAAAAAGTCCAGTTCCAAACCGGAAAATCTGTGATTCGTTCCGAGTCCTATGGCCTGCTCGACAGCGTGGTCGAGGCGCTCAGCAACTACCCACAGATCACCTCGGTGCAGGTGGCGGGCCACACCGACAACGTGGGCTCCGACCGCTTCAACCTGAGCCTCTCCAAGCGCCGCGCTGCGGCCGTCGTCAAATACCTTGCCGGCAAGGGTCTTTCTGCGGACCGCATGGAAAGCGAAGGCTACGGCGAGACCGAGCCGGTCGCCTCCAACTTCACCGACAGCGGCCGCGCGCTCAACCGACGCGTCGAGTTCCGCATCTTGGCCCAGGACCCGATCACCGAAGAGGTCGAGACCAACCTCGGCGCCGATGTGGCCGGCATTTCCATCATGCTGCCCGAAGAGCGCCCATTCGCCCTGCTGGAGATCGACGGACAGGTCACCTCTCCACGCGCTCCCGTGCGCAGCCTGATCGTGGAGCCCGGCGAGCGGACCGTGCGGGTCAGCGACCCCCGGCGCGGTCTGGACTACACCGAGACCATCACCCTTGAGGCCGGCAGCACCGCCACCATCAACGTCGGCGGGGACGCCTTCGGAGACCCAGACCCCTCATGGTTGCCGAGCACCACCCCCGAAGGCGTGCCGATGGACCTGCCCAACCCCGAGCCCCCCAACAACTTGGACCCAGGGGCGGTGGAGCTGGGACCCGCGGACCCACTGGCCCTGCCTGTCGAGGACGCCACCCCCGTCGAGGACGTCACCCCCGTCGAGGACGTCACCCCCGTCGAGGATGCCACCCCCGTCGAGGACGTCACTCCCGTGCCCGACGACGCCACTCCCGTGCCCGACGACGCCGACCTTCTTCCCACCGTGAACCCGCCCACGAACGACGACCCCTGGGGTGCCGGACCCGGCACCGCGGAGCCCGACGCGCCCGTAGACGCTCCCGTCGACCCGACAGAGGCCCCACCGGCCAATGACGACATCATCGAGGTCATCGATGCCCCCGACGCCGGCGGCGTCTCCGGGCCGGGATTCGGCGGCACCACCGAAGGCACCACCAGCGGACCTGGATTCGGCGCGGCAGAGCCCGCCGTGACGGGGCCGGGCTTTGGCCAAGACGCGGCTGGCTCGGTCACTGGTCCTGGGTTCGGCGAGGCACCGCTCTCCGACAAGGAGCTGCGCAAGCGCGCCAAGGCCGAGGCCAAAGCCGCCAAGAAAGCGGCGAAAGAAGCCATGAAGAACCAAAAGAGCCAGGCGGATGAGCCGCCTCCTCCCATCGTCGATCCCGCAACGCTCACCGCGCCCGCTACCGACGGAGAAGCCGACAGTCCCGCGACGGTGGAGCCCCCCAGCGAGCCCGAGCCCGAGCCCGCCAGCGACGACAACCCCTGGACCACTGACGAATAGTCGGAGACCCAATGAATATCATCGGCGTGATCGGCGCCGGCACCATGGGGCACGGCATTGCCCAAGTGTGTGCCATGGCCGGATATACGGTTCGACTCACGGACAACGACCCCGCAGGACTCGAACGAGGCCTCGAAAAAGTTGCCCAGAACCTGGACAAAGGCGTGGCCAGGGGCAAGGTCACCGAAGAGGTGCGAGCCTCGGCCTTGGCACATCTATCGGGGGCTCCGTCCATAGAAGCCCTGTCCGACGGAGCGGACCTGGTCATCGAGGCGGTGCCTGAGATCCTAGAGCTCAAGCGCTCTCTATTCGGGCGCGTGGCTGCCGTGGCCCCTGCGACCTGCATCTTGGGCACCAACACCAGCAGCCTGTCCATCGCCGGCATTGCCCAGGGCCTCCCTCATCCCGAGCGGGTGATCGGCACGCACTTCTTCAATCCCGTGCACATTATGGCCTTGCTCGAAGTCATCGTCGCAAAAGGCACGAGCGACGCCACATTGGCCTCGATCAAGGACTTTGGCGAGCGCATTGGCAAGCAAGTGATCACCGTCCAGGACGTCCCGGGCTTCGCCACCAGCCGCCTAGGCGTCGCCCTCGGCATGGAAGCGATCCGCATGGTGGAGAGCGGTGTGGCCAGCGCCGAAGACATCGACAAGGCCATGGTGCTCGGGTACCGCCACCCGGTTGGGCCGCTCAAGCTCACCGATATGGTCGGCCTGGATGTCCGCATGCACATTGGCGAATACCTGGCCAAAGAACTCGACAATCCAGCCTTCAAGCCGCCGGCACTCATGCGGAAGATGGTCGCGGAGGGACACCTAGGCCGCAAGTGCGGTCAAGGCTTCTACACCTGGGACTCGGGGAGCAAGCATGGCTAATGCTGTCATTGTCGATGCCGTTCGTACGCCCGTCGGTCGCTTTCAAGGGGCGCTTTCAAGCGTTCGCCCCGATGACCTAGCCGCCCACGCCATCCGCGCCCTCCTGGACCGCACCCAGGCCGATCCTTCGCTGGTGAACGAGGTCTTTCTGGGCTGTGCGAACCAGGCGGGCGAAGACAACCGCAATGTTGCTCGCATGGCCCTGCTCCTCGCGGGCATGCCGGACTCCGTGCCTGGGATCACCGTCAACCGCTTGTGCGCCTCAGGCTTGTCGGCGGTCAATCAAGCGGCGCGCATGATCCGCTGCGGCGATGCCCAGGTCTGTATTGCAGGCGGCGTCGAGTCCATGAGCCGGGCCCCCCTGTCTATCCCCCGAGGCCCCAATCACCCCAAGGCGGGCAACATCACGGCGTGGGACACCACCCTGGGGTGGCGCTACCCCAACCCAGCGATGGAGAAGCTCTTCCCGTTGGAAGCCATGGGAAACACCGCTGAAAATCTTGTTGAAAAGTACGGAATTTCGCGAGAAGATCAGGACCAGTTCGCCTTCAATAGCCACCAAAAGGCGCTCCAGGCCCAAGCGGAGGGCTGGCTCGACGCAGAGCTCGCCCCCGTGACGGTTAAGGGCCGAAAGTCCAGCACAATCGTCGATCGTGACGAGAGCCCCCGCAGCGACACCACCCTGGAGCGCCTCGCCAAGCTTCGGGCCGTCTTTGTCGACGGTGGCAGCGTCACCGCCGGCAACAGCTCGCCCCTCAACGACGGGGCTGCCGCCGTCTTGCTCTGCGACGAGGCCACCGCCCGCGCCCATGGCTGGACACCCCGAGCTCGGATCCGCGCCTGCGCGTCCGCCGGCGTCGATCCCACCCTCATGGGTATCGGTCCCGTGCCGGCGTCCCGCCGCGCCCTAAAGCTGGCGGGCCTATCCATCGACGACATCGACGCCTGGGAACTCAACGAGGCGTTCG
The DNA here is from genome assembly GCA_045106515.1 of Myxococcota bacterium. Classification (GTDB taxonomy): domain Bacteria; phylum Myxococcota_A; class UBA796; order UBA796; genus REDI01. The sequence goes on along the minus strand of JBGCER010000143.1, from coordinate 3,971 downwards.
CCTCACAGAGCCTGGCGGTGATCCGCGAGCTGGGGCTCGACGAATCCAAGGTCAACCAGCACGGCGGCGCAATCGCCCTCGGGCACCCGCTCGGGTGCAGCGGAGCGCGCATCCTCACCACCCTGCTCGGGGTGATGGAGCGCACCGATGCGCGGCTGGGCGCCGCCACACTCTGTGTGGGCGTCGGCCAGGGCGTATGCACCATCGTCGAGCGCATCGACTAGGTTAGACGCCCTTTATTCCGGGCTATCGTCCGGTGAGAACGCGAAGAGTTCGTCGTCGAAGCACACGCCGTCCGCCAAGTCATCACACGACTCACGGTTGAGGCAGCGCTTATGATCGCCGAGTCGGTCGCGAAGCGCGTCCTGTTGGCGATCTTCGTACAATCGCTCCTGGAAGACACAGGCGGCTTCACACTCGTCGACCGTCACCCGGTCCGACTCGAGGTCGCACGCGAGCACGTTTCGACAGGTCTGCTTGCACGACGGCTCACAGGCCGAAGTGAACAGCACAATCCCCGCGAGGCCGAACAGCGCGCCACGGATCAATTGATGCCGCCGCCAGGGCAGATGCCGTCGTTGATGAGCGTGCAGCTGGTCTCGGCGACGCAGTCCATCCACGCAGCAGCTTGCGCTTCATTTTCGAGGATGAAGCGCTGAGAACGGTCCACCGAGTCGAAGTCGTTGGGGTCGTACTCGCCCAGGTCACCATTCTTGCGCAGGGCCTGCTCACACTCGGTGATGCAGTCGCTGATCAAGTCGGGCGCGTCCTCGCCGGGGATCTGGAAGTTGCACTGCTCATCGCGGAACGTCTTGCGACATGCACTTTGGCAGGAGCGAGTGTCACCACAACCTGCGAGAGTGCCGGCCAGAGCCACGATTCCGATCAGAGCAAGACGCATGAGGTCCTCGGCGTAGCGGAACCAAGCGGTTCCGAGCGTTCGCACGGTAGCAGCCTTGTCCCGACTCCCGCAAGGTGATCTACGCCTTGACAAGGACCCCGTTTCGGATAGCGAATCCGTCTGGAGTACAGGTTGCAAGCACTTCTTCGTGCTCTGAAACCGACCAACCCCGCTGTGTGAAGATCTCGCAGATGCGTACGCGGAGCCGATTCGACTCTTCTTCCGGATTGGCCAAGGCGGCCAACATGGGCAGCCGAGCGGCGTCGTCTCGCTGCATCGCCATGACTTCTGCGGCGGCGTAGCGAACCCCCTCGTCGAAGTCCTCCAAGAACCGGCTCACGCGCTCGATGGCTTCTGGGTGGCGCTTCTCGGCGAGCCAAATCAGCGCGGCGCGCTTTTTGGCGGGCTTGAACTCATTGCCCCGTTCGGTCTCGATTTCGAGAATCTCGAGGGCGGCATCGATGGCCGCTTCTTCGCCCTGCAGGTCGCCGAGCAGCGCGAGGGGGCGGGCCAGGGAGACGCACTGGCGCAGCCACGACTTGCACGGCACGACCACCGGCTCGCCCATGCTCACGAGAATCGAATAGACAATATCTGTTTCACCCTTGTCTTTGAGCTGATGGTCCAACTTCATATCGAAGCGGGAGAGCAACCCCATAATCGCGATCGGCGAGCCCTCGTTGGCCAACCATTGCGCAGATGCTTCGCGGTCTTCGGGCTGCGAATCTCGGTTGGTCAATCGCCTTGTATTCTTGGCGAGCTTCTTTTCCGGACTCAGCATGAAGTCAAACATTCCCATGGCCGCGGCCTCCTCGCGTTCGCCATGTAGTTCCGGAGCGCCGCGCGACAAGGTGCGACCTGCGCTCGATCGGATCCACTGCGCTGGCAACCCCGTCTATAGGCCCCGTCGCGGCACTTGCAGACTCCGGAGCGGTTTTCATTGACGATCTCTGGATGAGACTGCTAAAACGTGTCCCTGCGAGCAGGCGCGTCACCGCCCTGCAAACCCGATCCGACTGGAGCGACCTGATGCGCTACCTCACCACTCTGCTGGCTCTCTCTGCCCTTACGGCGTGCAACGGCGACACCGTCGTTGACGGGAACGACGTTCCCATCGCCATTATCGGCGATGACATTGCCCAGCCCGCCAACCTCCGGGTCTTCCTGGATGGTCGCGCGTCCTTCGACGCCGACGGCGACGTGCTCGAGTACCACTGGACGCTCGACCATGCTCCCACCGGCAGCGCCCTTAGCGAGCAGGTCGGTCCCCTGTCGCCAAACCACAGCACCGATGCGTCGACGACGTCGTTCCAGCCAGACGTGCCGGGCGTGTACGTGGTGGCCCTGCGCACCAACGACGGCAAAGACTACAGCGACCCCACGTACCTGATCGTGACCGCTGGAGACCCCACCGACTGTCCCAAGGCAGACGCGGGCAACGACCAAATCCTGCCCATGGGCGAGACCGCCTACCTGGACGGTGGCCAGTCCGAGGACCCACAGAACGGCGTGCTGGACTTCGACTGGACCGTGGTCGAAAAGCCCTTCAACTCGCGTCTCGCCGTCGATGACGTCACCAATGGCGATCAAAAGCAAGCCGAGTTCACCGCAGACGTGGGCGGCCTGTACCGCATCGGTCTGACGGTCGACAACGGCCAGTGCGAGTCCCCTCCTGACTCTGTAGAGATCGTCTTCGAGGGCGACAACCAAATGCCCACGGCCAATGCCAGCGGCGACTTCACCGCCCAAGACTGCATCGACGTGCCCCTCAACTGCTCGGCCTCCTCGGACCCCGACAACGACCGCTTGTTCTACTGGTGGACCGTGCAAGCCACGCCGAGCAACTCGGCCGTGGACAACCGCTCGTTCAACAACCAAAACGCGGCCGAGCCCAACGTCTTCTTCGACATCGCCGGTGACTACCAGCTGGCGTGCTCGGTGTACGACGGCAAGGCATGGTCCAAGCCCGACACCATCACCGTCACCGTCGAAGAGCGTGACTTCAACACGCCCCCCATCGTTGACGCCGGCCCCGACATCGCCGTCGACTTGGGCATTACGGAGTGCAAGCAGGAGCGAGCCAACAGCTGGTCCCCCCTCATCACCAGCTGCGAGAAGGCCATCCCCGAAGAGAACGTGTCCATCGAAGCCGTGGTCAGCGACCCCGACGGCGATGCCTACACGATCCAGTGGGAAATGGTGCGCGACTCCCGCGCCCGCATCCGCGGCCGTGACCAAGAGCTGGGCGTCGAGATCGAGCCCCCCTCGTTCCAGCCCAGCGTCATCGGCATCACCGAAGACTTCTCCTATGCGCGCCTGAGCGCCCAAGACTGCACGCTAGAGATCGGCACCGACGAAGTCGAGATCCACACCTTCGTCGATGGTGTGCTCAACTAGCGTAGAACGCCCGTACGACCGGCCAAACGGCCGGCCGAGCATAGAGAGTAGAACAGGACCATCGATATGGTCCTGTTTTCGTTGGCGCCCCCGGAATCCGTCGATTACACCGCCGGGGCCAATCTGCGGGAGTGGTGGAATTGGCAGACACGCAGGATTCAGGTTCCTGTGGGGTAAAACCCGTGGGGGTTCGACTCCCCCCTTCCGCACCATAAACGACGCCGGGTCCAATGGGCCCGGCGTTCGTCCTTTCTGATGCCGCTGGTCACGCCCTCACAGCCGCCCTTCCCTGCTACACTCCGCCCGTGGAGGCGCCGTGCCGTGGCCGGATCTAATGACCGAGCTGCTGACCTTCCTGAGCGAGCCCCTGTTCCACGCGGACCATGGGGGGCCTTATGGCCCATCGATCGCGCAGCTGGCAGGGGGTTTGTTCTGGTGCTTAGCGGCCTTTGGGTCATGGCACTTCGTGCGTTGGCGCACCAAGGCCGCCGACATCGAGGGCGCTCCCGTCTTGCTTCGCGTCAGCGCATTGGCCCTGCGCATCGTCGCCGCGGTGCTCTGTTCGCTGCTCGCGCTGGATGTGGGCGGGATCTTGCCGGCCGAGCTGGTGCTGGAGCGGGGTGATGCGCTGCTCAACGGCCGCCTCACCCACTTGGGCAATCGAGACATCGCC
>JBGCER010000142.1:0-13826 GCA_045106515.1 Myxococcota bacterium | reverse complement strand
GGGGCGACGGGCGTCGGGCCCGAAGGCCGCGCCCTCGATAAGGGGGGCAGGGCCTACGAGGGGGCGGAAGAAGATGGGCAGGAACAACGTCAACAACATCGACACCATCCACACCACAGCCGCCACGCGCTTCCAGGTGGTGATGGGTGGACGCGGTCGGTTTGGGTCCAGGAGGATCCGAGTCTCCCCCGCCGTGGCTTCGACGTGCAGCGATGTCGGGGGTGCTCCAATCATGGACGGATCGTACCAGTGTGCGCTCGGGGATTGGGGCCAAACACACGTTGGGCCGCCGCGCGCCCCGCCGCCATGTGCTCGTTTCGCGCTTCCGCAAAGCCCAGGTGCTTGCGCCACGTTCTCTGCTTGCGAGCGAATTGCCGCGTGTCACGCTGGGTGCGGGAGATGGCAACTTCGATGGGCAGCCCATCCAGCAAGTGGTCACAGAGGTGGCGATAGCCCAGCGTGCGCATCGACTTGAGATCTCGTGTAAATCCAGCTTGTAGAAGCGCTTCCACCTCAGACACAAGACCCGTTTCCACCATGCGCAGCACGCGCTCATCGATCCGCTCCTGCAGGTTGCTTCGATCGAGCCAGACGCCCGTGGCATGCAGTAAGTCGGGCGTCGCTTGATGGCGGCGCTGCAACGTCGACAGCGGCACCCCCCCTTGCTCAAAGACCTCGAGCCCTCGGACGAGCCGCATCCGGTCATTGGGGTGCAGGCGAGCCGCCAGTTCGGGGTCGACCGCCGTGAGCGCCTCGTGCAGGTCGGTTCTCCGGGAAAGCTCGGCTCGAAGCTCCGGGTTCACCGCAGGCGTTCGGGCCAGCCCTCGAATGAGAGCCCGGATGTACAAGGCCGTGCCCCCGACCACAACCACAGGCCGCGCATCAGCCAGATAGGGCTCAGCCACCGCCATGAATTCAGCGGCGCTAAACTGCTCATTGGGGTCGATCACGTCGACGCCAATATGTGGGGCACGCTGTCGTTCTTGCGCGGTTGGCGAGGCCGTGCCGATGTTCATGCCCCGGTAGACCTGCATGGCGTCGGCCGAGAGCAGAACCGCGCCCCACTCTTCAGCAATCCGGAGGGCAACCGCGCTCTTTCCGGCGGCCGTCGGGCCGCAGATCGCCAGCACACTGGGCCGGCTCATGACATCCACTTCAGCAGCTCGTCCACGTCAAGCGTGCGGACAATGCCGGTGGCATCAACCTCACCGAGCGCTGCGTGGGCGGCGAGCGCCATGGCAGGGTCAGAATACGGCCGCACATCGGCGGCGCTCAGCACCCGAATCGCGGGTTCAGGAACCGGTGCGGGGCCCTCGGCCTCTGACTCCAGCGCATCGGCCAAGCGTCGCAGGGTCTGATCCCAGTCCGCGTCGAGCAAACACCTTGGCAATCGGCGCAGCACCACCACACCCGGGGCGAACGCGGCCAGCGAGAGCCCCACGGTGTCCAGGGAATCGGCCCAACTCACCAGCCGCTCGGCCATCCCGCGACCCACTTCGACCGTTCGAGGCACGAGCAAGCGCTGTGGGTCACCACCGGCGTTCAACGACAGGTTGGCGTGAGCCGCACGAAGCGCGTGGCCGTCGACAAGCCAGAGGGTCTCTCCATGTTTAGCCAGGACAATCCTGCCATCTAACGACGCGAGAGGCTGTGCCGCCGTGGCCGGAGGCTCGGAGCGCTTCACACCGCGAGGCGTCGAAGCTGCGGGGTGAGCCTGCGCTATCGAAGCCTGGACCGGCGAGGACAATGCACGGGCCTGAGCCTGTTGGGGAGCCGCCGGCGTCTCGTCGGTCCGAAGCTCGCCCGCCAACCACGCGGGGAGGGTGGGCTCTGCGGGGGGCCGAGGGGTCCAGGTCGGATCATCGTCGGGGTGCGCCGTGAGCGGCAGCGGTAGGTTTGCGTCGGGCCGCGTTGGGGCAGGTGCGGGCCGTGATTGCAGGGCCGAGCGCCGGATCCCCTCTCCGATTCCGCGGGCGATCACGTCCACTACCTGCCGGGGGCTTCGGAACCGAACCTCGGTCTTGTTGGGGTGGACGTTCACATCGACAGCCTGGCTTGGAAGGCTGATATCAAGCACGACAACCGGATGACGCCCACGCGGCACCACGCCTTCATACGCCTTGCGGATCGCTCTTCGGAGCACCGGGTCCCGCACATGTCGCTGGTTCACATAGATGTGTACGGCGCGCCCGCTCGCGTGGTGCACGCCCACCGGACTGACGAGCCCCCGCACCTGGATACTGGCGCTCTCGAAATCGACGGATTGCAGCCGATCGGCGTCCTTACCGAGGAGCTGCCTCACCCTCACGGCCAGGTCGAGGGCCGCAGGTGCCCGCAAGACCTCGCGACCTTCGTGGGTCACCGACGCGTCCAAGTCGACCCGCAGCAGCACCTGTCGCAGCACCGCATCGACGCAGTGGCCGAGCTCAGTGGAAGTTGTACGCAAAAACTCCTTTCGAACTGGAATATTATAGAATAGAGATCGAACGCTAATCTGGGTGCCCGCCGCGCAGCCCGCGTCTGCGACGCCCTTGAGCACGCCGCCTTCAATGGTGATGCGGGTGCCGACCTCCTCGTCGTGGCGTCGAGTGAGGATCTCCATCTGGCTCACCGAACCGATGGACGGGATGGCCTCGCCGCGAAAGCCCAAGGTCCGTACCCGTACCAGCTCGTCGAGGGTGCGGATCTTGGACGTGGCGTGACGCTCCAGGCACATGACAGCGTCTGACCGATTCATGCCCTCGCCATTGTCCACAACCCGGATCAGCGATTTTCCGCCCTCTTTCAGGGTGACCCGCAGTGTGGTGGCTCCAGCATCGAGGCTATTTTCCACCAGCTCCTTGATGACCGACGCCGGACGCTCCACGACCTCGCCAGCGGCGATCTGGTCGATGAGGGCATCGTCGAGGAGCCGGATGGCCATGCTCAGCCGCTCTTGGCTTCGCCGAGCTCACGGCGCTTGCGGAAGTGCACCTTGAGTGGGGTGCCCTCGAAGCCAAACCGCTCTCGAAGCCGGTTCTGGAGGTAGCGCCGGTACGCCACAGGCACGCCTTCGGGGCTGTTGGACCAGACCACGATGGTCGGTGGGCGGACGCGCGCTTGGGTCGCATAATAGAGACGGACGGGCTTATTGTGCTTTTGAGGCACAGAGTGAGCCGCCACGGCCTCTTGCAAAAACCGGTTGAGCCGGCCCGTTGGCAGCCGCGTATTGAAGGCGGCAAAGCTCTTATCGATCGCGGAAAGAACCCGATGAACGCCCTTTCCGGTCTTGGCCGAGATGAATAGGTGCATCGCCCAGGGCGCGTGGGGCAGCTTCGCTTCGAGCTGGTCCTCGATGGCCGCGGAGTTGACGTCTTCGAGGTCTTTGGTCAGGTCCCACTTATTGATGAGCACGACCAAGGCGCGGCCGCGCGTGACCACCAAGTCCACCAGCTTGGCGTCTTGGGTCGTGACGCCGTCGGTGGCATCGATGAGCAACAAGGCCACGTGGCACCGCTCGATGGCCCGGATGGATCGAAGGCTGACGAAGCGCTCCAGGGGGTCGTCGATGCGGGTCTTTCGACGCACGCCGGCGGTATCCACCAAAAGATACCGCTGATTATCCACTTCCATCCGGCTATCTACTGGGTCCATGGTCGTGCCAGGCATGTCGTGCACCAAGTGCCGATCTTCGCCGAGCATGCGGTTGACCAGGGTGCTCTTGCCGATGTTCGGGCGGCCGATGACGGCGATGCGAAGCTCGTGCGGGGGCGGGGCTTGCACCGGTTCGGCGTCGGGATTGTCCACCTCTTCGGTGGGCTCGTCTTCGAGCAGCCCCAGATCTTCCTCTTCCAGCTCGGCGGCGGTGGCCGGGGGTAGACGCGTGACGATGGCGTCGGTGAGCTCCCACCATCCGCGGCCATGCTCGGCGCTGATGGTGAACATCTCTTCCATGCCTACCTGCCAGAAGTCGGCGGCCATGTCTTCTTGGCCGGGCCCATCGATCTTGTTGACCGTCAGGACGACCGGCTTGTCGGTGCGCCGCAGAATTTCTGCAACTTCGAGGTCTGCTGGGGTAAACCCACTCTTTGCGTCGACCACGAACAGGATCACGTCCGCTTCTTCGACCGCGACCAGGACCTGGGCACGCATGGCCAAGAGCAGCGGCGTGTCCGGCGTGGGCTCCAGTCCACCGGTATCGATGAGGATGAACCGTCTCTGATGGGCTTCGGCGACTTCGTAGAGCCGGTCTCGCGTCACTCCAGGTCGGTCGGCAACGACGGACTTCTGGAAGCCAACGAGGCGGTTGAACAGGGTCGACTTGCCCACATTGGGGCGACCGACGATTGCGACGACAGGCAGGGACATAGCGGGGCCGGGGGAAGGGCGGGCGGCCGGTATAGCCGGCTTTGGCACAGCGGGTGGAGCCGGGCGGCTAGGACACGCGAGCGAGGGCCTTTCGGGCTCGATCGTAGTCCGGATCCAAGTCTACGGCCTTGGAAAACGCGGCGCGAGCCTCATCTAAACTACGGGTCCGCTCACAACAAAGACCCAGGTTGAACCAGGCGGCTCGTCGATCCGGCGTAGCGATGACCACCCGCTTGAACTCGGCGCTGGCGTCGGCGTAGCGCTCCAGCCTAAACAAGATGCGACCGGCGATGAACCGCACATCTTCCGTGGTGCTCACCGCATAGGTCCGCTCGAGGACGCGACGAAGGCAGAACACCAGGTCGTGCTGCACCGCGGAACCCGCGTCCGCGGCCCCTTCCAGAAGTGGCGTGCACCACCGCGCGAAGACTGTGGGGTCGTAGTTCGACAGGCGGAGGAGGAGTAAGATCAGCGGAATCGATGCGTCTTTCCAGTCTTGTCGCGCGATCTTGAACAGCCGGTGATACTCGGACGGCCCGAAGTCGTTCACAAAATCTCGGAACGCGCCCTTAAACCTGGGCAACTCTCCCGTTACCGAGCTCATCGCCCCGATGGTGAACCGGGTGTACCGATTGTCGTGAAACAGGCTTGCCCCACCCAAAACGTGCGCCACCGCGTCCAGGTTGGCCATCATCGAGAAGCTTCCGTGCTTCACCAAGTTGCCGAGGGTGCGCTCGCGCAGATCGCGGGGGTTTCGATAGCCTTTGTCTCCAGCCATGACGCACAAGCGGCCATCGCTCAGGGCGAGCAAGTGACGGAACGCGGCGATCGCTCCCACGGGGATCACCACTTCGGACCGCTCCAGCACGTTGAGGTAGCGCTCCAGCAGGCTGTCGAGGCCTTCATCGTTGTAGACCGGCAACGACGTCGTGGCGCGCGAGCGCGTAAGGGTGACATGCTCGCTAGCTCTCGGGTGATCTGCAGCGACCTTGGCATCTGCGGGGAGCGTGGCCTGGACCAAGATCTCGTGTAGCTGGCCATCATCGATCGCGAACGCGTCTTGGCGCAGGGTGTCCACCACGTAGTTCGCCACCGCGACCATGGGGTTGACCGTCGGCTCTGGGCCAATGACTAGGCCGCTGTGGCGGAGTTCGATGGGCCCCGGCGCATCCGCGTCGAAGAGCGCGCAGTCGAGGCGTCCCGACTCGAAGGCAGCGGTGAGATCGGGATGTTCCAGCCAAGCCGAGACATTGGCCTCGGCAAAGTCGGTGATCACTACGCAGATTGGAGGAAGCTGCCGATCGCGCACCAGAAGAGACAGCTCATGGGAGAGCAGAAAGCCCAGCTTGCCGCTGCCGGCGCCGAGCTCCAACACATAAACCGGCTCGTCTCGGTTCAGGTGGGGCTGATCTTCGATCCACGCCGCGATGACCCGGGCGTAGGCGCGGGCGATGTGCGCATTGGTCGTGATGTAGTGAGGCACCACGCCCTTCGACCAGGCCTTTTGGCCCGCACTTTCGAAGTAGCGTCGTTGAATGTCCCAAACCACCGACTGGGAAAGGCGGGACGGTGCTTCGAGTGTGGTGGGTTCAGCCAAGATCGACCTCCGGAGCACCGAGGGTAGCCGGTGGCCGCAGTGGCGGCAGCTGCGGTGGCAACGCACAACTGCCGGCAGCTCTGTGTCGGCTGTGGCACAGTGAAGGGGCACACTCCGTGCGGCCTCTCCCCCCCCTTGGAGGCAAGATGAGCAAGCCGAGTGACCCCAGACAGGAAGAAGCGCCTGTGACACAGGTCCCAAGCGCTCTTCCCCCACGACCCACGCTCACACCCCTCTCGGCCCCTCGCCGCAAGGGCGCACCACAGCGAATGCACACAGGTCTATGGGAGACGCCCGAGGGATTTGGTGTGACGGTGATGAAGTAGGGCGAGACACCGAGCCCTCACCCCCACCGGGCCGCCGCCCTCACGCCTTCGAGCACCGAAGGCAGCGCCGCCAAGAGTGCCTCCACATCGGCTTGAGTCGAGGTCCATCCCAGGCTCACGCGCACCCCTCCGCTGGGCGCCGGGTCGCCCATGGCGGTGAGCACCGGCGATGCTTTGACGCTCCCGCTCGCACAGGCGGCGCCGCTGCTCAAACACAGCCCCCGTATGTCCAATGCCTGCACGATAGACTCGCCGCGAAGGCCCTCAAATATTGCCAGCGTTATTCCATTAATACGAGAGCTTAGCTCAGGTGATGGATCGGCTCCTTTTTGCTCAGGTCCAACGATGCGGGCCCCGAGCTTTTGAAGCTCGCCCTCTAGGTAGCACCTGAGGGATCGCAACTTTTGTTGTTGTTCTTCCTGGGTTTTGAGCGCGAGCCGACTGGCCTCGCCAAATCCCACGGCGAGAGCGGTTGGCACCGTGCCAGGCCGCCTGCCGCGCTCTTGAGAGCCCCCTGGGAGCAACGGGGGGAAAGGATCGCCATCCTGTAGGATTAGCGCGCCAATACCGGGCGGACCTCCGATTTTATGGCCGCTCACCACCACGCCCTGGGCCGCTCGCAGGTCCAGGGCCCGCTTTCCTGCCGCCTGGGTGGCGTCCACGTGCAGGACCGCCCCAACGGCCGCGGCGGCGCGCAGAGCGTCTTGGATGGGCTGTACGGCTCCAGTCTCGTGGTTGGCCATCATCAACGACACGCCCGCCGTGTCTACACTCAACTCACCCACCTGGCACACGCCGTCGCGGTCCACAGGCAGCTCCTGGATCGACCAGCCGCGCTCCTGCAGTCGGGAGGTGGCGCCAAAAACGCATGGGTGCTCGATGGGGCTTCGCACCCAAACCCGACGCTCGGGATCGGCTTGTCTCGCGGCACCGGCGATGAAGAGGTGGTTGGCCTCGGTCGCACCGCTGGTGAACACCACCCCTTCGGATCGTCCATGGACCAACGCAGCTACCTGTTCCCTGGCCTCTTCCAACGCAGCCGCAGCACGCTGACCCGCGCGGTGCACGCTCGCGGGATTGGCCGGCACGCCCCACCAACGGGCCATGGCGTCGGCGACTTCGGGCCTCATCGGCGAGGTGGCGGCGTGGTCGAGGTAGATCACGGCCTACTCGAAACCGACTCTTCGGAGCCCTTTTCGGCTCTTCGTCCAGTCTTTTTCTACACTGACGAACAGCTCCAAGAACACCTTGCACTCCAGCAGCGCTTCGATGTCTTGGCGGGAGTGCTGCCCGATGCGTTTGAGCATATCGCCACCCTTGCCAATGACGATCCCCTTCTGGCTCGGCCGCTCCACCACGATTCGGGCGAAGATCTTGACCAGGGGCTTCTTGGCCTCCCGGAGCGCCTCATCGAAGGTCTCGATCTCCACGAAGGCCGCATAGGGAATCTCTTTTTCAAGGAGATGAACCAGCTTCTCGCGGATGATCTCGCCGACCAAGAACCGCTCGGTCACCTGGGTCCACTGCTCCACCGGGTACAGAGCGGGGTGTTCGGGCAACAAGCCGCGCACCTCGTCGAGCAAAGCCGGCACATTGTCGCCGGTGAGGGCTGACGTGGGCACGATGGCCTTGAGGGTGAGGGCGGCGTTGAAGATGTCCAAGACAGGGAGCAATAGCGCTTTGGGCACCACATCGACCTTGTTCGCCACCAACACCACCGGGCACTCAGTCTTGGTGAGCAACTCGACCATCGAGGCGTCGAAAGCGTCCAATAGCCTTGGCTCTTCGCCCTTTTTCATGGCCTTTTCGACCTTGCGGGCGTAGAGCGAGGCATCGATGAGCCACAGCACCACATCGGCGTCTCGCAGGGCGCCGCGCGTGCGCTCGACCATCGCTTTGTTCAGCTCGGTCCAGGCTTCGTGGTACCCCGGCGTATCGATGAAGATGATCTGGTGGGCATCATCATTGTGAATGCCCGCGATGCGATCGCGGGTGGTTTGGGGTTTGTGGCTCGTGATCGCCAGCTTGGAACCCAAGATCTGATTGAGCAAGGTCGATTTGCCGGCGTTGGGTCGTCCAAAGAGAGCGACACTGCCGCAGCGAAAGGTCATCCGGTCTTCTCGTTCACCCGAAAGTGGCCTCTCGGGAGTGTGGGATCTGGATGGATGGTGATCTCGTCCAGTCCATATTCAGCGCGCAACGCCCGCACATGTTGATTGAGCGGACCGCGGGTTCGACTCACATCTTGGGGTGAGCAGCGAAGCTCGATGTGGCCGCCGGGTGGTAAGTCACCAACCCAGCCCGCCTCACGTAGCACGGCGCGCACCGTGTCGAGGGTGCGACGCGCCTCAACGAGCTCGCGAAAGCTGGGATGCGCCGGTCCCGCAGCTACGATTCCGATACCGTCAGGGCCCGCTTGCTGGCCGACCCGAAGCACCCGTACTTCCTTCTCTTCTAGGATGTCGAGCATGGCGCGACACACGGTGACGGCCTCGCCCATGGTCAAGGGCGCGTACGCCTGATTGAGCAAAGCCCCGTACAGACCGCTGTGCCGCAGCACCAGCACCGGATGCAGGCGCGCAACCTCGACCCAAGGTGCGACCACCCGGGCGTCTTCAGTGGCCGTAGTGAAGTTTGATCCTGGAAGGCCCGGTGCTAGCACGGCCCCGCACTCCACCTCTATGCGGTGGAGGCCTTGGAGCTGCTCCATGACGAGGGCTCGGCGGTAGCGGCGGTTTATGCCCCGTAAGACGCGATCGTCAACGGTGAGTACATCGAGCTCGATCGCTTCGACGCCCGCGTTGAGTAAGCGCGGCACATCGGCCCGTGACAACAGGTCCGGCCGCACACGAACGGTGATGGGGTGACCCTGTACCGCCTCCAGCTCGACGTCGGTCGGTGGCCGGCCGCCATAAAACCCCACCCAAGATGGCGCGTCGGTCGCATCGAGTGACGACGCCAGCGCCGCGATGGAGTCAGGCTCCGGCACCACTGGAGCAGGGCCGCAGAGAAGGCAGGCATTGCCGGGCTGACAGCAGCCGAGGTTGACGGCGGCCACTCGGCGCTTCACGACACCCCTTTGGGAGGCGCGGCGTTGGGATCCGGCCGCCATCCTTTGCGGAGCAGCTCTTCGAGGCGCAGCAAAGCCACCTCCGCCGCCGCACGTTGGGCCAGCTTCTTTCGCGGGCCCCAGCCTTCTCCGAGCATCTCTCCCCCGAGCCACCACCCCATGCGAAAGGACGACTCGTGGGCGGTACCGGTGTGCTCCAACAGAATGGGGATGGCTCGGCTCTTGATCGGAGGCCGCCCCACCACCTCATTGAGGCGCTGCAGCGGGTTTTTATACAGCTCCCGCCCCTTGGGCCGCTCCAGCGCGAGCCGGTCCACGTACGGCTCGAACCAGCTCTGCACGACCTGGGCGGCGCGGATAAAGTCGCTGTCCAAAAAGATGGCGGCGATCAGCGCTTCTGTGGCGTCTTCGAGCTTGGATGGCTTTTGGTGCACATCCTTTTTCCGCGCACCAGCGCCCACCTGTAAAATCAGGGCTAAACCTAGTTCTCTTCCAATCGAAGACAAGGTCGCGGTGCAGATGAGGTGATGCTTTTGCTGGGAGAGCACCCCTTCATCGGCCCGAGGAAAGGACGTGAACAGCACATGCGCGACGATGGCGTCTACGACGGCATCTCCAAGAAATTCAAGGCGCTCATTGTTCAACCCGCCGTTCTCATTGGACCACGAGCTGTGCGTCAACGCCCGATCGAGCAGGTCCGGGTCGGAAAACTCGTACCGGATACGCTCTTGCAACGAGGCCAACATGGCTGGGCGATCGGTGGGCTCCTCTCGGCCATCAGCGCTCACGGGGACGGCCGCTCGGCGCCGTCATCGGATCGGTTGAGCATGTGGTCGGGCAGCCAGGCGTCGAGGGCTTTGTCGATCCAGGCGCCACCAAGCACCCGATCGCCACGGTAGAACACCACTGCCTGGCCGGGAGACGCAGCGAACACCGGCTCCTTTAGCTCCACCTTGAAGCTATCACCTTCGCCGATGATGCACGGCGTCAGTGCGCCGCGGTGCCGAATGCGCGCGAGTACAACCTCGGTCGGATCCGGTCGATCGAACCAATTGGCGGAGCTAGCGATGAGGCCGCGGTGCTCTACGCGATGCTTGGGTGCCACGATCACCCGCCGCGTCTCGGTGTCGATGGCTTGCACATAGGCTGCGTGCCCCAGAGACAGGCCCAATCCTCGCCTTTGGCCCACGGTGTATTGTACATAGCCGTCGTGATAGCCGAGGACCCGACCCGACTCATCGACGATCTCCCCCGACATTTCTGCCTCGGGCCTCACCTCGGCGATGTAGCGAGCGTGGTCGGCATCGGGCAGGAAGCAGACGTCTTGGGACTCCGGCTTTTCGGCGGTGTTCAGTCCAAACCGGCGAGCGTGCTCTCTCACCTCTTCTTTGTGCATGCCGCCCAAGGGGAAGATCGTGCGCTCCAGCGCCGCCATCGTGATGGGAAAGAGGAAGTAGCTCTGGTCTTTTGCCGGATCGACGGCCCGATGAAGGGTGGGCCCGTCGAGCACTTGGGCGTAGTGGCCCGTCGCCAGGTGAGAGGCGCCCAAGGCCACCGCTCGCGCCATCAGCACCTTGAACTTGAGCACGCCATTGCACTGAATGCACGGGTTCGGCGTGCGACCAGCCAAGTAGGTGTCAGCCAGGTCGTCCATGACCGCGCGCTTAAACGCCTCGCGCAGGTTCATGACGTAGAACGGGATGCCTAGACCGTCGGCCACAAGGCGAGCGTCCACCGCATCATCCAAGCCACAGCAGGTGCCGGGCTCGCTCCCTGGGGCTGCATCGTGCAGCTTCATATGTACGCCGATCACGTCATGCCCCTGCTCAACGAGCAAGGCCGCCGCTACCGAGCTGTCGACACCGCCACTCATGGCGACCACGACACGGGCCATGGTTCCTCCAGGAGCCCCGACTATCGCGGTGAGCGGTCCGTGCTACAACCGCGAGCACGCCGGAGCCTTCGTGGATCTGCCCACCTCGTTGTCGCTACTGCTCGCCTTGGCCCCCGCTGTGGTGGCCATCGCGCTCGCCCTGACTACAAGAAAGGTAGTCCCTGCCTTATTTTTGGGCGTAGTGGCCGGCGCTGTGATCGCGACGCTAACCCCGATCTACGACGCCGAGTGGTGGCCCACGGTCTGGACGCTGCTCTCCACCCTCATCGACGCGGTCATCCCTGGACTGGCCGATGCCCTATCCGGCGAGGGCAGCTGGGATGACCTGGACACGTCCCACCTGGTGATCACGGCCTTTTCTTTGATGGTGGCTGCCATGGTGGGCGTCTTGGGCCGCTCCGGCGCGACCCGCGCCTTGGTGCGGCTGATGGAGGGTGCAGCGAAAGGGCCTCGCGGTGCGATGGTGGCTGCGTGGTTATCCGGGTGCTTGGTATTTTTTGACGACTACGCCAACTGTCTGGTCGTGGGCAGCGCCATGGGGCCGCTCTTCGACCGATTCAAGGTCAGTCGCGCAAAACTGGCATATATCGTAGACAGTACGGCTGCTCCGGTCGCATCGCTGGCTTTGGTCAGCACCTGGATTGGCTATGAAGTTGGGCTAATCGGCGATGAGTTGCTCAAAGCCGGGTCGGAGGCATCGGCCCTCACCATCTTCCTCGAAGCCCTGCCCTACCGTTTCTACGGCTTCGTCACCCTGGCCATGGTGGGCGCGGTCGCCCTGTCAGGCCGTGACTTCGGTCCCATGCTCAAGGCCGAGCGCGCCGCGCGGGCTGGCCAAGCCCCCGTTGAACCCGCCGATTCCGCACCCGGTCACCTCGCTTGGGGAGCGGTGGTGCCCGTCGTCTCACTCATCGTAGTGACCTTCATCTACTTAATCGTCGATGGCGTCCGGGCGAATCTCGATGAGGTAGGCTTGTACGGCGGTTTTCAGAACACCGCCTTCTTCGACATCGTGGGCTCAGCGGATCCGTTCTGGGCCATGTTTTGGGGGTCGGTGGTCGCGGTGAGCTTGGCGGTCACCATCGCCTTGCTCAACAAGTCTCTCTCTGGCCGAACGGTGCCGTCCGCATTGTGGAGCGGCGTTCGGCCGGTGATGGACGCCCTGGGTGTGCTCTTCTTGGCGTGGGCCCTGGGGAATGCCATGGCCAATACGGGAGCGGCCGACGCTCTGTCCGAGGTGATCGCCCCCACCAACATCATCGCATTCGATGGGACAAGCTCGGAGATCGCCTGGCATGCGGTGGAGCCCGCAAAGCAAGGTCGCGTCGAGATCTCCACTCCTGAGGGCCGAGTGGTGTTCAATCGAACCCTGGATACGCTCCGGGCGGGGCCGGGACGCTTAACGTGGGATGGAAGCGGTCTTCTCCATGATGGAGCCCCAGCCGGAACCTATGTGGTGAACGTGCCCAACGTCACCGAAGATGGACACTCGGTGCGCGTGTTCATTCGGGGACAAGAGCGCTTCCCCTCTTGGCTATTGCCATCCATCGTCTTCTTGGTCGCAGCGGGAACCGCCTTTGCAACAGGCACGAGCTACGGCACGATGGGCATCCTCATCCCTCTGGCTGTCCCGCTAGGAGTCTGGGTTGAAGCCGGTGAACCAGGGCCCATTTTGCTGGGCAGTGTCGCGGCGGTGCTCGCGGGAGCCATCCTGGGCGACCACGCCTCTCCCATCTCCGACACCACGGTGCTGTCCGCCTTGGGAGCGGGGGTCGAGCTGGTCGAGCACGTGCGCACACAGCTGCCCTACGCCCTGACCGCTGGCGTGATTTCGCTGGTTGCCGGATACATTCCTGCAGGCCTTGGCGTGTCGCCTTTGCTGCTGATCCCCGCCGGTTGTGCCATGGCCTTCGCCGTGGTGTGGATCTTTGGTCGACCGTCGACGGCGCCCACTTAGGGGGCTGCAGGTCTACTTCTTCTTCTTCCGAGTGCGCCGAGCCAGGTTGGCTTTGTGCTCCTCTTCCATCTTCTTCTTTGTCGCTGCCCAGGAACAGATCGGGCAACCGGACAGGTCGTGATAGAGCGCGGGGCAATGTTCGCGACCAAAGAAGATGATCTGCAGGTGCAGGCTATTCCAGCTCTCTCGCGGGAATAGGGCTTTCAAGTCCTTTTCCGTCTTCTCTACGTTCTTACCATCCGACAATCCCCACCGCGCAGCCAAGCGGTGGATGTGGGTGTCGACGGGAAACGCAGGGTGACCAAAGGCTTGAGCCATCACCACGCTGGCGGTCTTGTGACCCACTCCGGGCAAGGCCTCCAGCTCCTCAAACGTGCGAGGTACCTGCCCGCCATGGCGCTCCAGCAGCAGGTGCGAGAGCTTGTGGACATTCTTGGCTTTGGTATTTGAAAGCCCAATCTGACGGATGTGATATTTGATTTGCTCCGGCGTCAACGCCGCCATCGCCTTGGGATCGGGGCCCGCTGCGAACAGCTCCGGCGTCACCTCATTGACCTTTTTATCGGTAGTCTGCGCCGAAAGCAACAACCCGATGAGCAACGAGAAAGGGACGAGATGGTCTGGGGGAACCGGGG
>JBGCER010000141.1:0-6611 GCA_045106515.1 Myxococcota bacterium | reverse complement strand
CACAGTCTTGGTCGATGGCATCGCCGAGCACTTCGATGGCTTCGGGGTTGCGGGTGGCGTCGGTGTCGTCGCAGTCGTTTTGCCAGGTGTCGAAGAAGCCCGCCCACTCTGCGCTGGTGCCGCCAAACGCCTGGGTGAAGGCGACTTTGTATGGGGTTTCGCCGAGGTGGTTCTCGTAGTTGATGTAGCGCTCGACGTAGGCCAGGAAGTTCGCTCGACTGGCGGTGGGCATGTAGCCATCGCCGTCTTCGTCGAAGTCGTTGGCGATGGGGCCCGTCATGTCGGAGCAGTCCCCATCGATACCATCGCCAAAGGTCTCGACGACGGCGCTGGACACGGTGCCCGGATCCACAGGTCCGGTCTGGGGCAGTGCGCCGTCTAGTACGTCATAGCACTCGTCGAAGGTGGGATTACTCGACGTGTAGTTGTGAGCCGTGAGGTAGCGGTTGTAGTCCTCTTGGTAGGTGGCCCAGACCGCATTGTCCCCGTCGGGGTCGAAGTCGTTGACTCCGTCACAGTTGAGGTCGATGCCGTCGTATGGCACATCCTCGGCGGGGTTGCCGGGGAAGGCGTTCTCATTGGTGTCGAGGCAGTCTGTGGCCGGGAACTCAGAACAGGCGGGATCGTTCGCGCTTTCGGCAGCGGTGCTCTTGTCCGCGAACCGGTCCCCATCGGTGTTGAAGTCGCAGTCTGCGGCGCAGTCCTCGTCGATGCCATTGTATGGAACATCGGGTGCGCCCGGGAAGATGGTGTTGTCGTTGTCGTCGCAGTCCAGGGGTCCGGGGGCCACGTCATTGGGCCACGGAGGCACGTCGCCGAGCCGCTCATAGTCGGCTTGGAGGATCCCAGGGAAGCCGTCGCCGTCTACGTCAACCAGGTCTTGAGCCGGGTTGTCGCAGTTCTGGTCGATGCCGTCGTAGGCGACCTCGGTCGCCTCTGGATTGATGGTGGCATCGTTGTCATTGCAGTCTTCGCTGGCGGGGAATGAGTCGCCGTCCTCGTCGAGTGACGCGGCCCGCTCTTCTTCGAGGGACTTTCCGATGTACGGGTAGCAGCCAGCAAGGGCCACCACGCTGACCAAGCACAAGGTGGGTAGGCGCATAGGGCGTCTCCTCCAGAACGCGCAGTGTATCACCGGGGCTCGGTGCTGGCGGGCTCATTGTCCGGGCGCGCGAGGTGCAGGAAGTACTCTACGTTCCCCGCCTTGGCGCCGGGCACCGTGCAGTCTTGGCCACCAAGCACCTGAAAGCCCAAGTCTTGGGCGTTTTCCCTTACTTTTTCGATGGCGCGGGTCCGCACCTCGGGGTCCTTCACAAGCCCGCCGGATCCGATCTGGTCTCGGCCCGCCTCAAACTGCGGTTTCACCAGCACAACGGCCTGGCCACCGGGGCGGAGTAACCGCATGACCGTGGGCAGGATCAGTGTGAGGGAGATGAACGAGAGGTCTCCGACGATCAGGTCGATCGGTTCTGGCAGCGCTTCTAGGTGTCGCGCATTGACGCCCTCCATCATCACCACGCGTTCGTGCTCCCGCAGGCTCCACGCGAGCTGTCCCTTGCCTACGTCGACGGCGTAGACGGTCCTGGCGCCTTGCTCCAGCAGGACCTGGGTGAACCCGCCGGTGGAGGAGCCGAGATCTGCGCAGATGAATCCCGCGGGATCGACGCCGAGCGGTTCGAGAGCGCCCAGGAGCTTGAGGGCACCGCGTCCAACCCAAGGAAAGTCCTGCCTTGTGAGCTCGATGGGGCGGTCGGGTCGCACCTGCATAGACGGCTTGCTGGCCGGGATGCCGTCCACCATGACCGCGCCTTCTTTGATCATCTCTTGGGCGCGCTTGCGAGAGGCGGCCAGGCCTCGCTTGACCAGGAGTAAGTCGAGGCGGACCGGCGAGGGACGGGACACCCTAGACGTCGCGCTCGACGATGTACCGGGCCAGTCGCACGAGCTCGGCGCCGCGAGGCAGCTGCTCGGCGGCTTCGATGGCCTCGGCGGCCAGCGCGCGGGCTCGCCGTTCGGTCTCTTCGACGCCGAGCAGCTTCACGAAGGACGGCGGACCCTCTTCGCCGGCGTCTTCTTCGGCGTCCAGCACGTCGTCGGCGAGCTGGAAGGCCAGGCCCACAGCGCGCCCGTAGGTCTCGAGGTTCGCTTGGTCCGCGGGCCGCGCCTCGGCGACCATTCCGCCCATGGCGGCGCTCGCTTGCAGCAAGGCGCCTGTCTTGCCGGCGTGTAGCTCGGTGAGCCGCTCCAGGTCTGTGACGGGTCCTCCGATTCCAACATCAGCAGCTTGGCCGCCGATCATTCCCAAATAGCCCGAGGCCGCAGAGAGCCGCGACACCAGGCCAATCCGCACCTCAGCGGTGAGTGGGGCCCGCGCCAAGATGCCGAAGGCCTCGGTCAGCAGGGCGTCTCCCACCAGAATGGCGGTGGGCTGGTCGAAGGCGATGTGCACCGTGGGGCGACCGCGACGTTCATCGTCGTCGTCCATGGCTGGCAGGTCGTCGTGGACCAGGCTGTAGGTGTGGACCAGCTCCAGCGCTGCGGCGGCTGGCAGGGCCGCGTCGAAGGCGGTGCCGGGCTCGGTCACCGCTTCGAAGGCGGCTAAGCACAAGATGGGCCGAACGCGTTTTCCCCCGCCGAAGACAGGGTAGCGAAGCGGTTCCCGGAAAGGGCCAGGCCACGCGTCATCGAATAGGGTCTGCAAGAAATGGTCGAGCGCAGCGCGTCGGTCTGCCATCCATGTGTGCAGGTCAGACATGGATGATCAGCCCGGGCTGAACAGGAGCGGATAGACGATTCGCGCCGTCCGTTCATAGTCGGGCGTGGTATCGTCGTCGTTGGCGTCGAGGGCGGGGAATGTGAGGCCGTTGAGGGTCTCATTGATGCACGTCTCTAGGAGCTCGCTCTCCATGGAGTTCTGGTCGATGACCGCCTCCATGATCTTGCCTTCGTACTGCAGATCGACGCGGGCCAAGATCCGACCGGTCAGGGTGGGGTCTTCCGTGAGCGCTTGCTCATAGCACGCTCGGATCCGCCCCTTGATGGGTTTGATCGCGTCGTCGGCCTTCTTCTCGTTGATGTAGCCAACCACAGACGGCGAGCCCAAGGCGACGCCGCGCGGCATGACTCCGTCGCCGATGGAGGTTGGCGCCAAGGGGCCGTCTTCTTTCATGCGGGCCAAGCCCACATTTAGGGCTCCAGCCTCCTTGGCCATATCCATCATATCGACAATGACCCCGTAGTTGACCTCGGGGTGCGCATCGATGAAGACGTTCTTCTTCTTGGCGGATCGCAGCCGGCGCGACACCTCTTGCATCAGCGGGAACACCAGGTTGTCCTTGGTGTTTTGCGGTGTTGTGTCGTCGAGCAGCGGCTTGAAGTCTGGCACCAAGACCTTGCGGTTGAGCGCGATCCGTCCGTCTTGGTAGACGGCCACAGACAGCTGCTCGACGTTGGGGTCGGGGGGCGGCGGCTTTTCGGTGGGGTTGGGGTCGGGGACCTTGATACCCAGCTTGTTCGCCGTCACCGGAACGTTGACCATCATGATGATCAGCACGACCAGAACGATGTCGATGAGCGGCGTCATATTGATGTCGTCGAAGGACCCGCCTCCTAACTTGGCGCCCACGCTAGCCCTCCTTGGCGGTGGCGATCTGAACGGCAGTCCAGCGGTTCTTCGCGAGCTCGTCCAACACTTCGCGCACGTCTTGGTACTGCAGGCTTCGGTCGGCCTTGACCAATAGGGTGGACTTGGGCCGCTTGTTGAACTCGTCGTTGATGGTGGCGATCAAGTCGTCTTCGGACACGGCGGTCTGTTCGACCCACCACTGCCCATCGGCGGTGATGGCCACGATGATGAACACGCTGGTGTCTTTGACGCCCTCGGCCTGGGTGGCCAACGGGAGATCGACTTCCTTACCGGACTTGAGCATGGGCGTGATGACCATGAACACGACCAGTAGGACGAGCACGACGTCGATGAGTGGGGTGACGTTGATCTCGGCCATAGGGCCGCCGCCACTACCAACTTTGCCGCCCATCGGTGCCCCCTACTTGCCGGCTGCGGGGGCAGCGTCTGCGGGGACTTCGTCCGTGGTCGGTTCGGAGTCGGCGCCGGGCTGGCCGGGGATGCCGCCGTCTGCCACGTACTTGCTGGCCCAATTCAGGAAGTCTTTGCGAGCCGTATCCATCTCTTCATTGACCTTTTCGAGGCGGCCATTGAAGAAGTTGAAGGCCCAAACGCCCAAGATGGCCACGACGATTCCGAAGAAGGTCGTCCACAGGGCCTCGGAGATGCCGATGGAGATCGAGGAAAGACCTGCGCCTTCGGTGCCCATGGCGGTGAAGGCGGAGATGACGCCGCGAGTGGTTCCAGCCAGACCGACGAAGGGTGCGGTGGAGCCGGTGGTGGCCAGGATGGCGAACCAGCGCTTGAGCTTGGCGTTCTGCTCGGACTCGGCCTTCTCAATGGCGCGGTCGGCATTGGCCAGACCCATGGAAGTCGGTCGGTCGATAATCTCGGTAAGACCGGCACGAAGCAGCGCCGTCAGGTGGCCTGCCTTGTATTGGGGCTTACTGGTTAGCTGCAATGCCGTCACGGGGTCGTTTGCCTGGAGAGGCTTGACCACGCTCATGGCGATGGCCACCGAGTGTGAACGGCTCCGGAGGAACATGATTAATCGTTCGATGAACACAACGATGGTTCCCAAGGTCATGGCCACGAGGACAAGCATGACGAGCTTGACCTCCCATGACGCTGAGAAGAAGAAGGTCACCGGGTCGAAGGAGATCGCTTCGCCCTCTTCGTTGGCGTGCGCAAATCGAATCAACAGCGTCCACAGCAGCATTGTCAGTCTCTCCACTCACCGGTGCTTCAACGAGCACCGCGGATAGCTAGCGGCCTTAACCGCGCAGCTTGTACTTGATGTTCAAATTGAAGGTGGCCTTGACCTTGTTTCCGCCTTCGTCTTTGGCTGGGTACCAGCGCCAGCCGAAGATGGCTTGGCGCGCGGACGAGTGGAAAATCTTGGGGCAGCTATTGAACTTGACGTCGAAAGGTTTGCCGGACTCGTCGATGAAGACTCGGACCTTGCAGCTCACATCGCCCAAGTTCATGGTGCGGGCAGCATCGGGGTACTGCGGCTGAACACGGCGTTTGACCTTGACTTCGGAGTGGTGGAAGGCGCGGGCGCCGCCCAGTTGGCCGCCGAGCTCTCCGCCGACAACGCCGCCGAGCACGCCACCGACGACGCCGCCTTCGACACCGCCTTCAACACCGCCCTGCACACCGGCGGGGCGCTTGGCCGTCACTTGCTCGACCTTGATCTCTTCTTTGAGCTCGGTCACTTCTTCGATCATTTCGTCGGGATCCGGCGTCTCGTCGACTTCATCCTCTTCCTCGACTGCGTCGGCCGCCGCGGGGGGGGGCGGGGGCGGCGGAGGCGGCGGTGGAGGGGCTTCGAGCTCGGGCTCGTCCTCCATGATGATTTCGACCATGTCATCGGTGCCCAAGTCGACGCCCGTGACCTCTTCGACGGCGAGCACGAGGCCGACCAAGACCAGCACACACCAGACCGATCCGAACATGAAGGCCATCAATCCGAAAGCGATGAGGCTTCGGAAGATGGCTTCGTCGTCGTTTGTGCGCCCTACGTTGTCGAACAATGGGTCCTCACTCTGGCCGGGTCAGGTATTCCGAGGCTCGGCGAAGTGTTCGCGGAGGGTAGTCGGGGTGTGGCGTGGCCGATGTGAAAAGCTTGGGAAGGACACCCATGGATCCGTTGGTGTCGACCTGACCGACGACAAGAAAGGGATCGAGTGCGTGCTGCTGTGTACAACGCACCGTCGCGGGTTGGCTTACAGGTGGGTGCAAACAGAGCGCATTCTCCAGACCAGCAGAGTGCGATAGCGGCCCCCGCTGTTCAAGGTGCGCCCTGTTCTGTGACCATCGTTGACGTTTTGCCGCCGTTCGGATCCGGCGTCGATCAATCGAGGGACGGGTCGTCCATGGGGCGCAGTTCGGGGCCGCTGCCACCGCGTACGACTTCGGCGACGCGCTCTTCAGCCCGGTCCAGCAGACCGTGACAGCGACGGGCGAGCTCTACGCCCTGCTCGTAGAGAGCCAGGCCTTCGTCGAGGGAGACTTCGCCATCTTCTAGCTTTCGAACCCGATCTTCGAGGGCAGCGAGTGCGCCTTCGAAGCCTTCGGTGTCGGGGACTTGTGGGTCGGATGCGCTCATTCGCTGGGCTCGCAGAGTTCGAGGCGCTCGATGCGATCGAGCATGAAGGTGCGGCGTGCCTTCTCTTCGCGGTCGAGCCCCACCAATACGGGGGCGTCGGCCTTGAACGCCAGGCGCTGCGGCTGAACGGTACACGGCAAGGACTGGCCCGTGCGAGTCTTGTAGACCATGGTCAGGTCGCTCTTCTCGACCAGCGCCTTCTCGACCAACCTGCGGACCTCGGCCACGTCGACTTCGGGGGGCTGCGAGGACCGATTGCTCTTCCGGTTGGCCATGCGGGTGCCAGGCACCGCTTGCAGGCTCTCGGGCGGCACGAGGTCGGTGCCCGACCGGCTCGACGGCCCGAGGGTGTCTTCGCGGGCATCGGTGACGAGC
>JBGCER010000140.1:0-2567 GCA_045106515.1 Myxococcota bacterium | reverse complement strand
CTCGGACGCCATCGTCGGCTGGTAACCCACTGCGGACGGCAGACGACCGAGAAGTGCGGACACCTCAGAGCCGGCCTGCACGAAGCGGAACACGTTGTCCACAAACAGCAGCACGTCCTTGCCTTCCACGTCGCGGAAGTACTCCGCCATCGTCAGGCCACTCAAGGCCACCCGAAGACGAGCACCGGGCGGCTCGTTCATCTGGCCGAACACGAGGACCGCGTTGTCGAGCACCGAGGCCTGGCTGCCGTCAGCGGCGGTGTACTCCGCCTCCGCCATCTCGAGCCAGAGGTCGTTGCCCTCACGAGTCCGTTCACCAACACCGCAGAAGACGGAGAAACCGCCCTTCTCCACGGCCGTAATGCGGATCAGCTCTTGGATGAGGACGGTCTTGCCCACACCCGCGCCCCCGAAGAGGCCGATCTTGCCGCCCTTCGCGAACGGGCAGAGAAGGTCGACGACCTTGATGCCCGTCTCGAAGACCTCGGAGATCGCCTCCTGCTCTTCAAACGTCGGGGCACCCCGGTGGATGGGGTGGTAGGCCTCGGGCTTGACGGCCGGGAGGGTGTCGCCCGTCCGAGGGTGGGCCACGCCCTCCTCGAGGGGCTGCCCCAGCACGTCAAACAGTCGGCCGGTCACCTGCGGGCCCACGGGCACGCTGATGGGCTTGCCGGAGTCCGCGGCGTTCATCCCACGCACCATGCCGTCCGTGCTGGACATTGCGACGCATCGGGCCACAGAGTTGCCCAGCTGCTGCGCAACCTCGAGGGTCACGTTCACGTCGCGGGCCTTGTCCGTCACCGCGATGGCGTTGTAGATCGTGGGCATGTGGCCCTCGGGGAACTCTACGTCCACCACGGGGCCAAAGACCTGCAGCACCTTTCCATCGACTTGGGTCGCCGTCACGTCTGGCATCCTTGTTAGGGGTTCGATTGATTGTTCGTTGGGGCCATCGGCGCATGGGCGTCCGAGGGCACGTTTGATGGGTGCGGGCGTCCTTAGGACACCGCGTTCGCACCACCGATAATGTCGAGCAGTTCCTTGGTGATGGTCTCCTGACGGGCACGGTTGTAGACCTTCTTGAGGCCCTTACTCATGTCCGTCGCGGAGTCCGTCGCACCCTTCATGGCCATCCGTCGGGAGGCGTGCTCGGACGCCATCGACTGAATCATGGCGTCGTAGATCACCGTCTCGAGATAGCGAGGGATCAAGCGGCCAAAGATCACGTCCGCGTCAGGCTCCAGGATGTAGTCCTGGCGGAAGCGGGTCTCCGACTCCTGGCCGCCCTCGATGCTCTGGACCGGCAAGAAGCTCTCTATCTTGGGGGTGAAGCGAGCCGTCGAAGTAAACTCCGTGTAGCCCATCACCACTTCGTCGTGGCTGCCGTCCAGGAAGCCATCGACCAGGGCCTTGCTCACCATCTTGGCGGCGGAGAAGTCAGCCTTATCCAAGGGCGGCTCCGCGAAGAAGCGCGCCACCTCGTAGTCCCGGCGGGACAGGAAGCTGTAGCCCTTCTTGCCGTAGCAGTAGAGGGTCACCTTGCGGTCGGGGTGGGCGGCCTTGCGCTCGTTGTCCCACCGCTGGAACGCGCTGAGCATGTTGGCGTTGTAGGAGCCGCACAGCCCCCGGTCGGACGTGATCAAGAACACCGCGGTGTTCTTGACGTCCCGCACCTGGAACAGGGGCTCATCGATCTCATTGCCCATGCCCGACGCCAGGTGCTCCACCATGGCGCGGATTTCCTCGGTGTAGGGGCGGTTGGCTTGGGCCTTGCCCTGCACCTTGCGCAACTTCATCGACGCCACCATCTCCATCGCCTTGGTGATCTGGGCGATGTTGGAGACCGACTTGATACGGCCGCGGAGTTCCTTGAGGTTCGCCATCGAGCTTGTGGTCTGGTGCTAGGTGGGTTCTGGACGGATAAGGGCGTCAGGTAGCAGAAGTCGTCGGGGCCTAAGCCACGAACTCCTTCACGAAGTTGGCGCACACTTCACCGAAGCGCTTGGCCAGGTCGTCGTTCCACTTCTTGTCTTCACGCACCGTCTTGAGCAGGTCGCTGTGGTTGGCACGCAGGTGCTCCACGTAGGCTTTCTCAAACGCGCCGACTTGATCCACGGGCACGTCATCGAGCCCGCCGGAGGTTCCGGCGTAGATGATCGCGACCTGCTCCTCCACCACCATGGGCTGGTATTGGGGCTGCTTGAGGATCTCAACGAGCCGCTCACCCTTGCGCAGCTGCGCCTGGGTGGAGGCGTCGAGGTCGGAGGCGAACTGCGAGAACGCCGCCAACTCCCGGAACTGCGCGAGGTCGAGCCGCATGGTGCCCGCCACGTTACGCATCGCCCGGATTTGCGCCGAGCCGCCGACGCGAGACACCGAGAGGCCCGCGTTGATGGCCGGACGCACGCCGGAGTTGAACAAATCGGTCTCAAGGAAGATCTGACCGTCGGTGATGGAGATGACGTTGGTCGGGATGTACGCCGACACATCGCCCGCCTGGGTCTCGATGATCGGCAGCGCCGTCATCGAGCCGCCTTTTTCGCGGTCGGACATCTTCGCCGCCCGCT
>JBGCER010000139.1:0-15070 GCA_045106515.1 Myxococcota bacterium | reverse complement strand
TGGGGCTTCTACACCGTCGATGTGGAGTGGCGTCTGCCAGCCCGGCCGGCGCGGGTTGAGCGTGCAGCCAGATACACGCTTGAAGGTCGGCATTCGGCCGCGACGGCCCGACACAAAGGTACCCCGTACGCACAGGCGTCGGACTCCCTGACGTTCCGGGTCCAAACGCCCGGCGAATGGACGTTCCGCGCGGTTCACGAGCCGCGGGAATCGGGTGCGGGTCACTCTTCGGTCAATTGGCAGATCTCCTGGGGTTTGGGGTCGGTGTGGTGGCCTCTGGGCGGGGTGGCCATCCTGCTCGCATTGGGGGCCCTATCCCTAATTTGCTACTCGGTGACTCGAAATATGGGCGTGGCGCGACTCGAAGCGCGCTTTGAAGAGGCACGGGCGCAACTCGCGCTGGATCTGCGCCAGCGGCACACCCAACGCCGTTCGGATGCCAGCGCAAGATGGGTTGAAGGAGCCACCCGATGATCGGCAAACTTCCTCTGTTTGGAGCGATACTCGCGGGCTTGGCCGTTCTGCTCATCTGTGGCTTTGCCATGGTGGACCAGATGCCTCCCGTCCTCGAATCGGGGCGCGCCGTCGCCATCAGCGTAACCAATGGCGTTCGGCCTCCAGATCTCATCGACGCCAACTTCGCGACCGCGATTGTGGTGCTGGGGTCTCTCGCTGGCTTGACCATGTTGTTCTTTGTGTTCTTGGCGCAGCCCAAGACTGGACGGTCCTTTGCGTCTCGTCGTCGACAGGCCAGCGGCGAGCTCATTAGCAGGGCTCTGGATAGCTTGCGCGGTCAATAATGCCGGTTGGGGCTCCAGAATTGGGGTGGCCGTGTCCGTGCTGCGGTCGGCCTCGACGAGACGACCCCTGTGTGTGTGCAGACGCTGGTCCCGTCGATGTACGGGTCATCAAGCGGTTGGGGGGGCATCGGTTGGTGCTCACATCTGACGACGGTGCCGCCCAGGCCCAGCTCTCGATGGGCGGTCGGCTCCGCTCCGCTCAGGGATGCGGCACACTGCGCCGGATATGGCCGTCTACGCCGATTGTACAGATGCGGGCCGGCTCGGAGCACCTGAGTGGCGAAGAGGTCCCGTACGACTGGTGGACGACGGTTCATATACGTTCGCAGGCGGTTTTGGGGGTGCCTAGCCCATCTGCGGCCCGGGCGGGATTCGCGCTGGGCACAGCGGTCTGCTCGCTCGTCGCGTCGGGGCACGTCTGGGCAGTCGTGCACGATCAACGGCATTGGTCCGTTGACGACAGCGGTCGTAGCCAAGAGATGCAACCGGCGGCGGGGGGCATCCAGGTTGCGCGGACGCAGCAGAGTTCGCGTGAGAGCGACCTAGAAGGCCTTTTGCTACAGGCGTTGGGCGATGAATTGCAGCCCTTGGAACACGTGGTGGGGCGGCTGGGTGTGGGCGTGAACGAGGCGCTGCGTCACGCGCGCGGACGGCCAGATCCTCGATGCGCGAACGCGTGGTTGCAAAGCATCGACCGATGGCCCGCCATGACCGCCCGGTTGGTTCAGGAGTGCTTGGTGGGGCTGGGCGGCTTGAGCGTGCCCGCAGACCTAGGGCGCTCGTCGTTCACTGTCCCGAAGATGCCGGAAGGCTGGCGATAAACTCCGCATATTTGGCGTCGGCATAAGGCTCGGTGCTGCAACCGAGCTCCACGGCGAGCGCGTCGATCTCTTCCACCCGGTTGTCGGGGTTGGGGTGCGTCGACAAGAACTCTGGCACCCCGCCGCCCTCGAGTTTCCGGAAGAACTCTGCGGCGCCGTTTGCCGCGTAGGGGCCATCGCAGAGGTAGCGAACCGACAGCGTGTCGGACTCGCTCTCGTCGGACCGGCTAAAGGACAGCCCGACCAACCCAGAGGCAATTTCAGCGATAAGCCCAGGGTCTTCACCGAGAATCAAAGAGATAAGTGTGGACAGGCCATACTGCTTGGTCAGCTGTTGGGTGCTGTGCCGGCGGTCGGCGTGGGCGATCTCATGGCCGATGACTCCGGCCAGGTCATCCTCGCGGTCCAGGAACCGAATTAGCCCGGTATAGACGTACATATATCCGCCTGGTGCCGCAAAGGCGTTTAGCGTCTCGTCGTCGTCGATAATGCGGATTTCCCAGTCGAACTGGTCGCGGTAGACCACATCATCGGACTGAAGGATCAGGTCGCGGATCCGTTCGAGGTGCCCGTAGGCTTCGGGGTACTTCTCGCGCGAGAGAACCGGATACTCGTCGGGCGATGTCGCGATCTCATCCCGGAGCTGCTGACCGAGCTCGATATCATCGTCGATCGTGAAGAGGTTCGGCTCCTCGTCACACGAGGCCAGTGGTGCCATGAGCACCGACAGGGCAAGCAAAGGTAGAGCGCGCATCGTTCCTCCAGTAGGCTGTGCCTCCCTAACCCTCAACGGACCGCTTCGGTCCATCCTGGAGCCTTTGTGCCGCCGTTGCCGTCGTGGATTCTGACGTCGTGGCGGTGGATCGTGGCGATAGCCGTTGGTTTTCATCTGGTCGCTATCACTTTGATGGCCTTTCCTTCCCCTGGCGGAGGGCTTCACCGACCGGACTGGGAACACCCGACCGTCAAGGCTGAATTTGAGGCCTGGAATGGTCGGATCGCGCCGTTGGGATGGACGGGTTCGGTCGATGAGCTGCAGGACCAGGTCTACGTGTTTGCGAAGGGCTATTCGAACGGTCATGCTACGCTAAAGAAGCCATTTAAGCCCTATTATTCCTATGCGGGAACCAGTCAGTCTTGGCGCATGTTCGTGGCCCCGCTGCGCAACCCCTCGCGGCTCCAGGTGCGAGTGCGACAAGACCGGAAGTGGCAGGTGGTCTACGAGGGGCGCCACCCCGAATATACGTGGCTCGGCTATGTGTTCGACCACGATCGGATGCGCTCTGCGATCTTCCGCTATGGCTGGCCGGGCAAGTATAAGCGAGATTGGGCCGCCTTTTCTAAGTGGGTCGCCGGTCGGGCCGCCGTCGATTTTCCAGAGGCAGACCGAGTCGAACTGCGGTTCGCGAGCTTCAAGACACCCACGCCCATCCAGGCCCGGTCCGGTGACACACCCAAGGTCAAGTGGATCAAGCGCCGGGTCTACGATTTGAGAGCGCTTCGATGATCGCCCGACTTCAAGGCTTCATCGCCGCTGTGCATCGTGCCGAAGGTCCGATTCCATTGGCCCTCTTTCGTGTCGGCGTGGCCATCGCTCTGATGGTTTCGGTGGGGAGTGTCGTGGCTCAGGGCTTGCTGCCGGTGATTTGGGTCGATGCGGAATTCGGGGGATACCGGGCCTTTCGAAAGCTGCCTTGGCTGACCGAATGGCTGGGTGGAGCCACTCCCGAGGTCATGTGGGGCTTGGCGATCGGCTGCATGGTCGCCAGCCTCCTTCTCTTGCTCGGGGTGGGCGGTCGGATCACCGCCTTCGTCGCCCTTCAGCTCTATTTTGCCATCGACATTAATGGGCACGCGGGGGGCTCGTACGACCTCATGATCCGCAATGCGCTGTGGCTGTGCGTCTTGGCACCCACCACCGCTACCGGGTCTATCGATGCGTGGATCGCGCGAGGCCGGCCCTGGCGTGGACGATCCGTCCCGGCGTGGTGTCGCTTCTTGATCGTGTTTCAGCTGGTGCTGATCTACTGGACTACCGGCCTACAGAAGGTGTCGGCCCACTGGGTTCCGGGCGGCGAATTTTCGGCGTTGTACTACATTTTGCAGCAGCCGTCGTGGCAGCTCTACGACATGAGTTGGCTTGCGTGGGTCTACCCGAGCACGCAGATCGCCACCGCCGTGACCTGGGTTTGGGAGGTCACGTGTCCGCTGTGGTTGCTGGCCTTGCACTACCGGGTCACCCGCGAGCGCCCCGGGCGGGTGCGGGCCACGTTCAATGGCTGGGACGTACGTACCATCTACGCCGGCATCGGCATCTTCTTCCACTGTGCGCTCATCGCGACCATGAACGTGGGTCCGTTCCCGCTCATCAGCTTCGCCTTCTATCCTGCCTTTTGGACGGATGCTGAATGGCGTGCTCTGGGGCGCTGGATGGGCAGAGTGACGGGTCTCCTTAAGAGTCCAGAGTCAAACCGCGCAATAGCGGGATAATCAGCGCCGTGCCTTCTTCGATGAAGTCCAGCCGCAGCGGTGCGAGATCGGGTCGGTTGAGGGCGGCTTGTACGGCGGGGGCTGGATTGGCCAGGGGGTAGAGCCCGACGACGATGGCGTTGAGCCAGAGCAACAGGCGGGCGCCCTGGCCAGGTTTGAGCCCTGTGAGTGCCTGCTCCATTCGGGGTCCTGTGGAGATCAGGTGAGTGGCCACCTCGATCTTGAAGGCGGCCGCTGTGTCTTCGTCGATGTTGTGCTCAAGGACGCCGTTCATCAGGGTGAGGAGCCGCAGGAGGCGTTGCCGACCCGAGATGGAGCTGACCAGCGCGGCGGCCACGGTCTCGGGGGTTCCGCCTTGGGGGAGGGCTTCGTCCAGCGAGGCGAACCACGCGTCGAGCTCATCGGAGAGCAGTGCCAAAAAGAGCGCTTCCTTGGTAGGGAAGTAGATGTAGAGCGTGCCTTTGGCGAGCCGTGCGGTCTTGGCGACGCGGGACATCGGAAGATCGACGACGTCGGTCTTGTCGAACAGCTTGGCGGCGGCCCGCAGAATGGACTTGCGGCGCGCTTCTTTCTGCTCGGGTCGTCGGGCCCGACGGGTGGGGCTCATGGGTGCTCCGTGGTGGCGTTCAAAGAGGGTACTGGGTTGGCGCGCGGTCGTCGACGGACTGGGCTAGCCTATGGGCATGATGTGGCTGCTTACGGTGTTGGCATACGGCGTTCCCCAGACCGGCGCGGTCTGCGAGGGGCCGCTCGACCTGGCCTTGGACGCTCCCCGGCCACAGCTTTCTGGGGATGTTCGAACGTGGGATTCGCGCGATGGGGCGTATCGGGTGCACTGGACCGACTCGGGTGCGGACGCCGCGCCGCTGGACGCCCAGGGGGTTCCCATCTTGAGACCCATGATCGAGCGCGCATGGGCGGATACGTTGGCTCTGGTGGGGGCCGATGGCTGGCGACCGCTGATCGGAGACGATGGCACCGGGGGCTCTGACGCCCTCGATCTGTACGTGGTGGACATCGACGCCAATGGCTACGCCAACGCCTTATCGCCGCCGGACGGGGAAACTGGCGCTTCGTGCTTTGTACGCCTCGATCCAAATATTTCGGCTCTCGGGGCAGACATCGCAGAGTCCGTTGTTCGCCATGAGCTCGTGCACTGTCTGCAGTTTCGGTACGCCACCGAGGCCGACTCGTGGCTCTACGAGGCGAGCGCGACCTTCGAGCAGTTTCGGCCCAGTGGAACCGTCTCTGGGTTGCGCTTTCCATTGGCCTTTCTGTGGACGCAACGCCTGGGTAGCCCAGATCTGCCACTGTTCGAGACCGGGGATCGATTCGAGTATGCGGGCTTTGTCTGGTTCAAATTTGTGGAAGAGGCCTATGGCGTGAAACCCGCCCAGGTCTGGCAGGCTCTAGAGGCGGACCCTCGGTGGCAGACCGGGGTCCAAGCGGCCCTTGGAGAGGTGTCCATCGGCGATGCTTTTGCGCTTCATTCGGCGTATAATGTGCATAGTTGCGAGCGGGCGTCCGAGCTTGGCTACCGAATGGATGACAAT
Organism: Myxococcota bacterium; assembly: GCA_045106515.1. Taxonomy (GTDB): domain Bacteria; phylum Myxococcota_A; class UBA796; order UBA796; genus REDI01. Next base: position 9,406 of record JBGCER010000139.1, on the reverse strand, counting down.
GCCCACTGCACAGCCACAGGCGCCTCCGCCCCCCTGCGCGAGCTGGACGACCCCTTCGTTGAGGTCGAGGCGCTCGTGCCCTGGACGTCCGTGTCGTCCGTGGTGCAGCCGGTCGCGTTGGACTCCGCGGATGCCCCAGAGGGCGGTGTAGGAGAGGCGCTGGTGGAGTGCTCCGTCTCTCGGGGACGCGTCTCGGTGGTGGTGACCGATCGGACGCCAACCGTGCGCATGGAACCCTGGTCGGTGCGCGCCGAAGAGCCCGCGTGGATTCCTGTCGACCTCCCGTCAGGATCCGCCGTGGTGGTGGTGGCGTCCACGGGGGACGAGCCCGCAGACGCATTTTGCCGGGTCACTTGGGCGCCAGTGGAACGGGGCTGTGGGTGTGCTTCACCGTCGCTCCCCGGACCGATTTGGGCCGTACTTCTTGGGATGCTCATGATTCGCAGGCGCAGATAGATGGCGGTTCCCCTCGATCACCTGCGCAGCGATGACGTGGCCCACGTTTGGCCGTGGCTACAAGAGCACCTTCGCTGGCACCTGGAACATTGGTCGAGCCGCACGGGGTTGAACTGGGATGCGGAGCAGATCGAGCGCCGCATTTCCGAGGGTCGACTCGTTCAGCGAGAGTGGTCCGCGCTCCTCGGAGCTTCGGCGGCCCCAGACGCGCTGGTTCGGGTCTTGCGACGAGGCGAGGCGCCACTGGGCATCGTCCACGCCGAAGAGCGACCCGATCGATACCTGGGCCTGAATGTGGGGGTCCTCTCCTATCTTCACGTGGCCGAGTCCGCGCGCGGCCAGGGCCATAGCGCCCCCCTGGTTCGAGCGGCCGTGGATTGGTTTGCAGAGCGCGGTGTGAAAACGGCCGAAGTGTTTGTGACAGCGGCGAATGAAGCCGCCGTCCGCGCTTACGTCGGCGGAGGCTTCAGCATCATCGATCACCGAATGTTGCTTGGGATCGACGAACTGTAAGAACCCTAGCGTGCGACCCGTTGTCTCGGCATGGACCGGAGGTCTTCAATGCGGTTGCGCTCAGTTGTGGTGGTTGCGGCAATAATTGGCTGTGCGGGGGAACATTTCGAGGATGAGGCGTCTCCGTTGCCGGAGCTCGCGTCGTCGAGTCACGCGGCGGTTGCGCCGATGATGCGGGTCGAGCCGGCCATGATCACGTGGGCCCCCACCGAGCGCACGGAGCCCCTCGCTAAGCTGACCGCGTCGGATGGCACGGGGCCACAGCTCGTAGATGCCAAGGTGAAAGCCGTTATTCAGGAGCCACTCGCGTTCACAGAGCTTCACCTTACGTTCAAGAACACCGAAGCTCGGACCCGCGAAGGGCGCTTCGAGATCACGCTTCCTGACGGCGCGGCCATCAGCCGTTTTGCCATGAAGATCGACGGTCGTTGGCAAGAAGGCGAGGTGGTGGAGAAGCAGCGCGCCCGGCGGATCTACGAAGACTTCCTTCATCGCAAGCAAGACCCTGCCCTGTTGGAGCAGGACGCCGGGAACACCTTTCGCGCTCGGGTCTTTCCCATTCCAGCGAGCGGGGAAAAGGAGCTGATCTTGAGCTTCTCCCAAGAGGTGGTGGACGGCCGCTGGTCCATGCCCCTTGCCGGACTGGACACGCTCGATCTGGGCGTCGACGTCACGGTCGTCGATGGGCAGGGCGGGGCCCGAACCCTGTCTGAGACCCGAGAAGACTGGACTCCCGACGCCGATCTGCAGGTCGATGTGGGCGCGCCTGGAGCGATGGGCCTGTCTGCGGGCGAATACCATGTGATCCGCGTACAACCAGAGGTATCGACTGAACAAGCCAAGATCCGAGACCTGACCGTGCTGCTCGATACCAGTGCATCTCGTGCTCTTTCTTTGGATAGGGATGTGCATCGTCTCGGTGACGTCATCCGTGGCTTGAACGGCGGCACCCAGGTGACCATCGGCTGCTTCGATCAGACCGTGGAGCTGTGTTGGTCGGGTGCGGCCCGGGACTTCATGGATGAGGGGGCGCTGGTGCTCGCCCGCCGAACCGCGCTTGGGGCCTCAGATCTGGAAGCGGCCCTGCGCTGGGCCTCCGCGCGCGGTCATGCGGAGCGTTTGCTCCTGGTGTCGGACGGTCTGCCGACTGCGGGTGCGCGGGAGGCCGGGGATTTGGAGCGGATCTTGGCTGCGTCCCCGTATCGGCGCGCCGATGTGCTGGCTCCAAGCGGGGCGCGCGACATGGATCTTCTGACGTCGCTGGTTCGCGGCGATCTGCCTCATGATGGCGTGGTTGCGGACATCGCATCTGCCGATGCGGGGTCTCGGCTGCTTCGAACCACCGAGTCGGGCATCGAGGTCAGTGTGCCCGGTGCCGCGTGGGTGTGGCCGAACGTGTTGAATGGGGTTCAGCCCGGCGATGAGACGTTGGTCTACGCGGTGCTCCCGGGTGGAGAGTCGCCGGTCCTACACCTCAATGGGAAGGTGGCGACGCAGCCTGCGGGCTTCCGCCCTGCTCAGAGGCCGCTGCTGGAACGAGCGGCTGTCGGCGCGAACCTGGCCCGTCTACAAGCCAAACGGTCTCGGCTCCGAGACGAAGCGGAGCGGGCGACGATCACCCAAGAGATCGTCGCTCTATCTACGCAGTATCGGGTTTTGACGGAAGATACTGCGCTATTGGTGCTGGAGACCGAGGCCGACTACGCTCAGTACGAGCTCACTCGGAGTGGCCTGGCGGACATCATGGAGGTCGGGCCCACCGGCGTCGTACTGCGAGACCGGAACGATTTCGTCGTCGGAGGCCGCCCTGTTGCGAAGGGCGTCGATGAGAAGAAGAAGGAAGCTGCTGCCGAGGGGCACGTGCCCATCGATTCGGGTGCCTTTGAGTCCAGCGGCACAGCGGACCAGGGTCTCGGCGCCGTGGGTGGCGGTGGCGGTGGCGGTGGCGTGGCTGGCCGCGGAATGGCGGACGCCCCTGCGATGGCGCGACCCGACAGCTCAGCGGAGAGTGCGGAGATCTCGGACCGCCTCGTGGGGCTCGTACTCGAAGAGACGGTGGCGACCGGCGCATCTGAGGCGAACGCCGAACCCGAAGAACAAGACGCGGTGGTCGAAGACGAAAAGGCCACGCAGATCGGCCCTTGGGATGGGCGTTATCTATCGTTCCGGGCCTTGCTGGACCGAGGAGACGCCGCCGGTGCCCTCAAAGAAGCCTGGGCGTGGCGGACGGAAGACCCAGCGGACGTGATGGCGCTCATCGCCTTGGGTGAGGCGCTCGCCGCTACCGGTGACCCGGTGGGCGCAGCGCGTGCCTATGGCTCGATCATCGACTTGTTCCCTTCACGAGCCGATCTCCGTCGAATGGCCGGAGAGCGACTGGAGTCCCTCGGTGACCCCGGCATGCCGCTGGCCTTGGACACCTTTCAGGTGGCGGTGGAACAACGTCCGGACCAGGTCACAGGCAGTCGCCTCTATGCTTTTGCCCTGGTTCAAGCCGGGCGACCTGCGGATGCGTTCGACGCCATGGAACTGGCGCTGACGACCGAGACCCGCCGGCGCTCGGGGGTGGAGCAGCTGCTCCGCGAAGACCTGGGGCTCATTGGAGCCGCCTGGATCGCAAAAGAGCCCGCGCAGCGAGCGGCGATCGTGGCGCGAGCCCAACGGCTGCAAGCGGTGCCGCCCACTGGGCCGTCGACGCGCTTCGTGTTGAGTTGGGAGACCGATGCCAATGACGTCGACCTGCACATCCGCGATAGCCGTGGCGGACACGCGTTCTACTCGTCCAAGGCACTGCCGAGCGGGGGCGCATTGATCGCCGACGTGACCAATGGCTACGGCCCCGAGGCCTTCGTCATCCAGGGGGACCTCAACGCAGGTCCCTACGCGCTGTCCGCCCACTATTACAGTCGCGGCCCCATGGGGTATGGCATGGGCACGCTACAGGTCGTGCGCCACGATGGGGCCGGGGGCATTGTGGTGGATAGCCGCCCCTTTGTGGTCATGGTCGACTCTTCGACGGTGGACCTGGGGACGGTAGCGGGGCTCTAGCGCCGGCGGCGGCGAAGGCCTAGAAGCAAGCCTGCCAAGCCGAAGATTGCGAGACCGCCGGTAGGGCTGCTGGCGCTGTCGCAGCCGCAGCCGCGCACTTCACCCGACAAGCGAGGATTGTCGGGGTCATCGGGGTCAAGCTCGGGCTCTACCCAGCCGTTTCCGCCCATGGGAATGCGCAGTTCGGGTCTTGCGGGGTCATTGGACTCGATGACCAAGGTCGCGGCGATGGGCCCGTCGGTGGTCGGTGCGAAGGTGATGACCGCGCCGTCCGTATTGTCTTGGCTCGCCTGAATATACTCGGGAAACACGGTGAACGCGCCGTCTCCCTCGATGCGGAGCCAGCCTTCGAGGTCGAGCTGGCCCACATTGGTGAGCGGCAGCTGAAGGTTGGCCAAGGTGCCCACCTCAACCTCTCCGAAGTCGTGGCTCGATACCGTGGCTTCCATTGATGGAAGAGGGTGCGAATAGCGCACGGTGGAGAAGCGTTGTTCTGCCGTCTCGTCGACGAGCGGGATGGGGATGTCGAACCGCGCCACCCGGAAGCATCCGAAGATCGGCGCGCACAGCTCAAGCTGCGGTTGTAGAACCGCTTCGAGCGAGGCCGTGACGTCGGCGACGTAGACCGACGAGAGCTCCAGCACCCCGGGGTCCCACTCCGGCAGGTCGTGTTGGGCGCCCACCTCGGAGTTGGTGATGATGGTGTCGCCGGTTTCGATTCGGCTGCCGGAGAGTTCCGCGGAGGCCTGGGGATACACTTGTACGTTAAAGCGTAGCTCTAAGCCGGCGAAGAGCGGAATGTCTGTGGAGTAGGCTTCGGTGCCGGTGCCCGTGGCCTTGGCGCTCACCGAGCGAGGCTCGTCGCCGTCGAGTAGCAGCGGGTCGAAGGTGGTCTCAGCTTCGAGTTCGAGCTCTTGACGCCATACGTCATAGGCGCCTTTGTAACCCCAGATATCGAAGGTGACTTGTGCGGCTAGCTCCAGGTCGCACACCACCTCTAGTAACCCGGTGCCCGGCACGCCTTCGATGTGTTGGGTCAGCGAATCGGGCCACGTAATGTGGGAGATGGCTTCCATTTCGGCGCTAGAGCCGCCCTTGCTCCACAGGTAGAAGCGGACGGCCACCGGGGAGCCCGATGGCAGATCGCCGGTGTCGAACTCGATGGCGTCGAACGCATCGAAACGCTCTTCGAAGAGCAGCTCGCGGGGTTCGCTCTCGTAGTCCTGGGCCGTGGCGGACATGGGGATCGCCAGACACGCGGCCGCCACCAAAGAGGTGTGGACGAGGCTGCGCGCAGGCACGGCCGAACAGATGCGAAACAACGTAGACATCAGCGCTCCAAAACGCGGAGCAGAAGCTCCGGAGGCCCGAATAGCCGCGGCGGGGGTTGGCGTCGACAAACGGCCGCCCCTGCCCGTGCTGCTCACCCTACCTGGCGGGTCACTGGCCTTGCCACAATAAGCACGCGTCGCCGGTGGGAGAGTCGTCGTCGACGAACACGTAGGCCATGCCTTCGGGCGTGATGTCGAACTTCACCAGGTCGGTCGTCAGTTGGGCCACTAGGCGCATGGGACGACTCCGGGCGCCTGGGGGCGTTGCGTCTCCGTGCAGCCAGACGGCGCCACCGCCGAGCTTGTCGTGACGCAAGGCGTGCAGCGCTTGCTCCAGGGGCAGGCCCTGCTCTTTGACTTGGCGCATTAGTGCGTGCTCATCTTTGGGTCGAGACACGGTCAGGGACAGTCGACGGTACACGCGCACGGTGGGGGGACCATCGTAGAGGTTGTCGTCCTTCACCCGATGAAGCATGGCGAAGTTTGCACCTTTTCGTGGGTCCCAGTCCTCGCAGCGCCCACCGGTGGCGTGGCAGATAAACAGGGTCAGCCGCTGGAATGGGCCGAGGTCGAGCCACGGGCCCGCGTCGATCTGTGCCATGTGGCACATGGGGTTGTTGCAGACCTTGCAGCGAGGCCAGTCTTGGGCCCGGATCCCACGAGGGTGTCCGCCGAATGCGCCGACCCGTGGGTCGCCACGTCCGGCCTTCACCAAGCGGAAGGAGTGCCATGCGGTAGAGGTGCCTTGTTCCATGGGCGCATCTTGCCACGTCAGGGCGCCGTCGTTGGCTCCGGGTCTCTGCACATCACACACACCGGAGTGCCTCCGCTCCGGAACTCCGCCACGACGCGGTAGTTCGAGCCCCATGCCGCTCGGGCCCAGCCGGCGTCCGGAACGACGACGGCGACTCGAAAGCCCGCCCAGTGAGCGCGCAAGTATGCACTCCACCGATGGTGAAGCTGTGCTGTGCCTGCCGTATCGCCCAAGCGCTCCCCCCAGGGCGGGTTCATGACCACCAGGCCATGGGTGGCGTCGCACTCCAGGTCCGTCAAGGCTCTGTGGCGCACCTGGATCCGCCGGTCAACCGACGCGCGACGTGCATTCTTCCGTGCTCGCTGGACCGAGCGCTCATCCCGATCTGCAGCGAGGATCAAGCTGCCGGCATCGCGCGCCTGGGCAGGCCCCTTCTCTTTGGGCTTTGGCCACGATGGCCAGCGCTCACAGGCGAAGGACCGATGGTGTGCCGGGGCCTTGTTGAGGGTCCAGAGTGCAGCTTCGATAGCGAAAGTACCCGATCCCGTCATGGGGTCAATCAGCGGCTCACCGGGGGCCCAGCCGGCGGCGTGTAGCACCGCCACGGCCAAATTTTCGCGCAGCGGCGCCCGGCCGGGATCGAGTCTCCAGCCCCGCTTGTGCAGCAACTCTCCGCTGGCATCTACTCGAATCGTGGCTTTATCCCTGATGACACGAACACCGACGCGAAGCGGCTCTCGCGGGGGCTTCCCACCAGGCTTGCGAGGCCCTTTCAATGCGTCGCCGATCGCCAGCTCCACCTTGGAGGCCACTCGGTCTTTGTACTTTAGACGGCTATCTTGGCTGGTCACCACGATGTCGAGAGGCTGGCGTGGCTGGGTGTACTTCCGCCATGGCAGCTTGCGCACCCGGCTCGCGAGACCCGCGAGGTCGGGGGCCGCGACGGTGGCGAGGCGTACGGTGGCGCGGCTGCTGAGGCGGGACCAACGCTGCAGGTGAAGGAGCTGGGCCGCGGTCAGACGTCCTTCGACGCCGCCCTTGTCTGCGGTGGTCTTAATGCCGAGCTGGTCGAGCTCAGCGACGAGCAACGACTCCAGACCTGGGGGGATCTCAACTCGGACGGTCATCAGTTGGCTGTCGCGTGGCGGCAAGGGGACCTCACGGGCCTGTCTACCCCGATGGATCGGATCTGAGGGAACTTCTCGGCGAGCTGAACCCTCTATGTGCTAGCATTGTCGGTAATCGGAGAGTTTTGTGACCTCGAAGCGCGCGCCGGTTCAAGCCGTGGTCCGCAAGGATCGGCTTGCCGGCAAGACCATCGCTGAGCGCTATGTGATCGAGGGCCTCATCGCCCGCGGCGGCATGGCAGCGGTGTACAAGGCGCATCAGGTCAAGCTCAACCGCCGTGTCGCCATCAAGATCTTGCGCCCACCGCCGGACTCGGATGCCGGCGCCTCGTTCCACGAGCGCTTCCGCCTCGAAGCGGAAACCTTGGCGCAGCTCAACCACTCGAACATCGTCACGGTCTACGACCACGGAGACTTTGACGATGATCAGGTCTTCTTGGCCATGGAGTTCGTCGATGGGGATCGGCTCACCGATCTCCTTCGGGAAGGCCCGCTTCCGGTGGATCGCACGTTGTACTTGCTCATGCAGGTATGCGAGGCCTTGCGCTACGCGCACCGCCGGGGCGTCGTGCATCGTGATTTGAAGCCGAGTAACTTGCTTATCACGCGAACGGACCGCAATGACGAGCGCGTGAAGGTGGTGGACTTTGGCCTGGTGAAGCTCACTGAGGTCGACACCACCATCACCAGCAATGGCCTCATTCTGGGCTCGCCCCACTGCATGGCGCCCGAGCAAGTGCGCGGCCAGGATGTGGACGGGCGCACCGACATCTACGCGATGGGTGTGCTTCTGTTCCGGTGTTTGACCGGTAGCTATCCGTTCCACGGCCCGAACAGCACCGCCACCATGATCGCGCACCTGAACCAACCAACGCCTACCTTTTTCTCGGTGGCGCCCGACTTTGAGGCGCCCGAAGGCCTCGAGAATGTCGCGCGGCGGTGCTTGGCCAAGAATCCCAGAGAGCGCTTCGAGTCCATGGAGGATCTTCAGGACGCGCTCTCCTACTTCATGAACGTCACGCCCGAGCACTACCGAACGGTGACCCGGAGCCACGCCACGTTGGACCGCCGGCTCACCGAGGTGCGCGGCCGCAAACCTTGGGCTTGGGCGATCGCCGGTGGCGTTGGGGTCATGTCATTGCTCGGTATTCTGTGCGCGGGCGTGGTCGCCGGAAGCTTCCTGGCGCCCGAGAGACCCGCCCCAGTGGCCGCCCCGCTGACGGCGGTGCCTCCACCGCCTGTGCCGGTCACCATCGACCGCGATGGGAATGGCATGGGCAGCGAACCGGTGGATCCGGACGTCAATGCAGAGGCGGATCTTGGGGTGGCTGGCGAAGACGCGCCTCCCATTACGGCGCCCACGAAGCGGCCCACTGCGGTCAAGTCGCCTGCGTCCAACACCCCCAGCGCGGGCGCATCTGCCGCGCCAGGCAAGAAGGTTGGCGGCACGGCTGTCGCGGGAACGCCCGTTGCGGGCACCGATGCTCCATCTGCCGGTACTGACCCGGCGACGGAGGGCCCGCCCGCCGGTGAGGGTCCCAAAGAGACCGGGACTGATGTGAGGTTAGGCGAGGATATCGTGACCGATATGGACAACTGGTAAGGTACGGCCTGTCCGCTCAACTCCCGGGAGGCCGCGTGACGCGATGGGTATTGCTGGCGCTGGCGCTGATGCTGCCGACCGCTGCCTTGGCCGACCCCAAAGATGACGCGCGACGGCGCTTTCAACAGGGGGTGGAGCTCGCTCGCTCGGGGGCGCTCGCCGAGGCGGTAGAGCTGTTCAAAGAAGCGAACCAAATCTACCAACATCCGGCTACAACCTACAATATTGCGTTCGCCTATCAGAAGCTGGGCCAGACCGAAGAGTCGCTGACGTGGTATCGATTACTCCGGGAGCAGGCGCCAGATCGGGCGGCCCAGGTCGATGCGGTCATCGCTGAGCTCGAAACGGAGCTGCAAGCCCGGCGGGTTGTAATCGTGCCCGGCCCAGAAACGCATGGCTCGGGAGGCCTCGCTGCGGAAGAGATCGCCCGGCTGCGCGACATTGCTGCGGAGCTTGAAGAGCTGGCCAACAAAGTGGGGGAGCGGCCGTCGGTGGAGCAAGTCGGGACCGACGTGCCTGGGGATCCGGTTGGCAACCCAAAGACCGCGGATCCTGCGAAGCCGGGTGACGCCCC
>JBGCER010000138.1:0-3573 GCA_045106515.1 Myxococcota bacterium | reverse complement strand
GCGCCGCCGAGCAGCAGCTTCATCATCGTTGTGTGAGCCATTTTGTCGCCTCCAATGCGTTTCCATCGACCCACAACGGGCCCTTGTGTGATGGCACCGCAGGGTAGCCGGCCCTCAAACGGGGGTCAACAGAAACGAAGGCTCGATGTGTCGAAGAAGTGTCGGCTGGGCCGCAACCATGGCATGTGGAGTGCCGTCTACCAGAGCAGCATCATCACTAGGCTGAGTCCGCCGAGAATCAGGATACCAGCTCCGATCACCAGGATGGCCGTTACTGTGATGAAGGGGACTGCAGAGTGGCTCGAAGGGGGCTCTGGATCCTGCGGAACGTCAGGTTCGGCTTCGCTGAGTGGAGCATCGTCGGGGAGCGCGGTCAGCACCGATGGATCGGGCTCCGTCGTAGGCGGGGTTGGCTTCTTGGGTGGCTTGCCGCCGAGCAGGTGTGCAACCTCGCGGCCGATCTGGGTCATCGTAGGGTCGGCTTCAGCCAGCGTGGACGGGTCGGAGCTTCCTGCTCCCCGCGACGTGAAGACGACGAGGTCATCGTCCTCATCTTCGAGGGCCAGGCTTGGGGAATGGACGCTCTGATCCATGGCTTTGTGCGCGGAGGGCTCGGTCTCGACGTCGAACTCCGGCACCCCATCACGGTCCCGGACTCGAATGACTTTGGTGTCGCCGCTGTCGGGTTCGAACCCTGCCGGATCGGGTGCCTCGGCGGCGCGGGCGGTCGCGAGTGCGGCCATGGCCATCAGGTTCTGGGTGTGTGTGACCTCCTCGGTCACCTCATCCTGGGGCTCCAGCGAGTCGTCAAGTCCGCGGAACAACGCCGGAAAAGAGTCACTCGCGCTGGCCTCGTCGGTGTCCAGCAGCGGGCGGGCGCCCTCCTGGGTGATCGAGTCGGTATGCTCTTCGGTCCATCCACCAAGATTCAGATTGGACGGAGCATACCTCTCTGTGAGGTCTTTGAGGGTGGCCGGCTCTGGGTCTTGCATCCCATCGAGCGTCCATAAAAGGTCGCGCACCCGGTGTGGGGGATTGGGCTGGGCCGACACCTGGTTCAATAGGCGCTTGGCGATGGTGGTGTTGCCGCGCGACAAGTGCTGTTCTGCCACTTTTAATGCAGTGTCTGGGCTGGCACCTTGAACGGAAGCCGGATCGGGTGGCTCCACGGCGGGTTGGCTCGCCAGATCCCACAATCGTTGAAGCGCTGCATCATCCGGTGCGTCTGAGAGGGCGCGGGTGAGCACCTCGCGGGCGCGGTCGGGCCAGCCTCGGAGGAGGAAGAGATCTGCGGCGGTCCTGAGCACGTCGGTGGAGGCTTCGGGCGCTTCCGCGAGGCTTCGCAATCGGATCCACGCGCGGTCCGGTTGGCAGAGACCTACGAAGGCCTGTGCTTGGGCGAGTCGGGCGGACGCCGGAGGTTCTGCGTACGAAGCCCATCGCTCGATATACCCGATGAGCTCGCGGTGACGACCTTCGGCCGCCAAGGTCCGCACCGCCGCGTCCAATCGAGACGGTGGCGGGAGCACATCATCGGTTCGGGCTGTCCGGGTCACGTCACCGCCGTGGAATAGGTCCAAGATACCACAGCCCCCTGCGACAACGAACGCCCGACGATGGGTTTCGTCGGGCGTCGTGGGGACGGTTGAGCAGGCTCGTGCATCCGTGTCTTTTAGAGGGGCGTCCGCGCTAGTCCAGCGCTTCGACGGCCGCTTGGAGCTTGGGGGCCACATCGAAGAGATCTGCGACCAAGCCATAGGTGGCGTGCTCGAAGATAGGCGCGTCTGCATCGGTGTTGATGGCGACAATGACCTTTGAAGTACGCATACCAGCGAGGTGCTGGATGGCGCCGCTGATGCCCAAGGCAACGTAGAGCTGTGGGTTGACCGTCTTTCCGGTCTGGCCCACTTGATCGCCGTGTGGTGCAAAGCCGGCATCCACCGCGGCGCGGGACGCACCAGCTGTGGCGTTGAGCGCTGCGGCCAGCGGTCGGACAACGCTGTCGAAGTTCTCTTCGGACTTCAGAGAGCGACCGCCCGATACGATGCGCTCGGCCTCGGTCAGGTCCACGGCTGCGGTCTGGGGAGCCTTGCGCTCGACCAGAGTGAGCTGTGCGGCTGGAAGGTCGACGTTCACTGCCACGACCTCGGCTGCGCCACCGCCACCGGCGGGCTGACCAAAGCTGTTCGGGCGCACCGTGAACACGGCGGGCGCGCGGGTGATGGTGGTGTCCACGAACGCCTTGCCGGCGTACATGGGACGACGACCGACGATCTGGCCTCCGTCGACGCGCAGCTCGGTGCACTCGCTGGATTGTCCGCCATTCATGCGGGCAACTACACGAGGGATGGCGTCTTTGCCCAGGAAACCAGCAGCGGCCAGCACGGTGGTGGCGCCGCTCGCTTCGATGCCGCCGCAGATGCCTGCCACAACCTTGGCGGTGTCGTAGTCGGAGAAGTCTCCGGACACCTGGTAGGCCTTGGCAGCGCCAAACTGACCGAGGTCAGCGGCGGGGGCGTCTCCCAGCACCAAGGCACAGACGGTGCCTCCGGTGGCGCCGGCCAGCTCCGTTGCTTTGCCGAGCAGCTCTGCGGCGGTCTTCTTGAAAGCCCCGCCGTCATGCTCAGCGATCACGAGAATTGTACTCATCGTTCTCTCCAAATGCGTCAGGGGGGTTTAGAGGACCTTGGCTTCGTTACGAAGCAGGTCTACGAGCTGCGACACCATGGCGTCGACGTCGCCGTCGAGCTTGCGGCCCGATGAACGCTCTGGGGGAAGGCCAAAGTTGGTGCTGATCACGGCTGGCGCGATGTCGTCGGCGGAGAGGCCAACGTCGGCGAGGGCCTTGACGGCCACGGGCTTGCGCTTGGCCTTCATGATCGCGGGCAACTTGGCGTAGCGGGGGCTGTTGAGGCCGCGCTCGGTGGTGAAGACGGCAGGCAGAGTGCCGGAGACGACCTCTTGCACGCCGCTACCCACGTTGCGGGTCGCGGTGAAGCTGTTGCCGTCGAGGGTGAGCTCGCTGATGAACGACACATGCGGCCATCCGAGGAGCTCAGCCACCATGGCGGGAACCTGAACGCTGTCGCCATCGATGGCTTGCTTGCCGGTGAAGAGGACCTCGATGCCTTCGGCTTCGACGGCCTTGGCGAGGACCTTGGCGATGCCCAAGCCATCGGCGTTGGCCAATGCAGCATCATCGACGATGACCGCTCGGTCTCCGCCGACAGCCAGACCGCCGGCGCGGAGCTGGGTTTGCCATTCCTTGGGTCCCGCGCTGAACAGCACGACTTCGCCGCTCCCGGCTTCCTTGGTTTTAACGCCCTCTTCGACGGCAAACGCGTCGTAGGGGCTAACGATCCATTTGATGCCGCTCTCGTCGATGCCCGAGCCGTCACCTGCGATCTTGATGCGGGTGTCGGTATCGGGAACGACCTTCACGCAGACGCCGATGTTCACGTGCCCTCCCTGTTGTTTGTAGGTAGTGTGCTATGGGTAAGCGATTCTGAAGAATCGCTGGTTGAATCAAAGGTTTCTTCAGTCTTGGGTCCCAGCGTCTGCCCGGTTGCGCGC
>JBGCER010000137.1:0-15779 GCA_045106515.1 Myxococcota bacterium | reverse complement strand
GACCCCGAGGACGACGCAACCACCGTGCTCGGCGTCGTTCCCTACACGCCCAAGTGCCAGGTCAGCTACCACGCTCCGGAGCTGCTCAAGGCCGCTCGCTGGCAGTGGGGCGACGGACAGACCTCCGAAGGCTTCGCCGTTGAGCACACCGTCGAGGACGCGGGCAACTACTCGGTCACCATGTGTGCCGACGTGCTCATCAGTGAAGAGGGCGAAGAAGTCCGCACCGAATGTGTGACCAAGACCGGCTACATGACGGCCTGCGACGTGCCCGAAGTCAGCTTCGCCGCCGAACAAGTCGACGGCCTGACCTGGCAGCTCAAGAACCGTACAGACGTGTCCACCTACGGCTGCCTCACCAATCTGTCGTGGGAAATCTACGATGAGAGCGGCGCCCTCGTCGAGACGCTCAAGACGTGGGAGCCTGAAGTCGACTTCCCCGCCGTCGGGACCTACCGCGTCGTGCTCAACGTCGGCGGCTACGCCGGCGTCGTGGCCGAAGAGCTCACCATCGAAGCCAAGCGTGGCGTGTCCGCCAACTGCAGCAGCGTCGGCGGCACCGCAGGGTTCGGCCTCTTTGGCCTGGTGCTGCTGGCCGCTGGCATGCGCCGCCGTCGCGACGCATAGTCCGGTCGCTCACCGCCAAAACAGCAAAAGGGCCCCCCCGTCACCGGGGGGGCCCTTCGTGCTTAGACTCGACACAGCCCGACTAGTGACCCACGGTGCGGACCGCGCCAGGCTTCTGATGGTTGCCGAGGCGCTCCACCAAGACGTGGCTCGCTTCATTGAGGCCGTGCAGAGTGACCGTGCGCCCGCGCTCGCGGAGCTTGAGCACCGCTTTGTCGACCGCCTCCACCGCCGTGCCGTCCCAGATGTGGGAGGCCGAGAGGTCGATCACCACGTTGGTCTCGACCGTGTCGTAGTCAATGGCGTCCAAGAAGGCTTCGACCGACACGAAGAAGAGCTGGCCGGTGACCGCGAAGGTCCGGGTATCGCCTTCGATCGTCGACTCTACATCGACCAGCTTGCCCACCACGCGGGCGAAGAACACCGCGGACAGCAAGACGCCGGCGATGACGCCCTGGCTCAAGTCGTGGGTGTAGACCACCACCCCAACCGTGGCGAGCAGCACGATCGCTTCGCTCCGCGGCATCACGAAGATGCGTTTGATGGAGCTCCAGTCGAACGTGCTGATGGACACCATGATCATGACCGCCACCAGGGCGGGCATGGGGATGACGCCCACCACGTCGCCAAGGCCGACGATGAGGCCCAGCAAGAGCACACCGGCCCACAGCGTCGACAGGCGCGTGCGGCCTCCCGAAGCGACGTTGATCATGGACTGACCGATCATGGCGCAACCGGCCATTCCGCCAAAGAACCCAGTTACAATGTTCGCAATTCCTTGGCCGCGTGCCACATGGTGCTTATTGCTGCCCGTATCGGTCTGATCGTCAACAATCCTGGCGGTAAGTAGACTCTCGATGAGCCCCACAATGGCCAAGGCGAAGGAGTACGGCAGGATGATCTGCAGCGTCTCCAGCGTCCAGGGAATGCCGGGAAGCGCCAAGAAGGGCAGCCCGCTGGGGAGCTGTCCCATGTCGCCCACGGTGTTGACGTTGAACCCGCTGAAGTAGCTGACGATGGTCAGAAGCACGATGGCGACGAGGGGTGCGGGGATCCGCTTGGTAACCAAAGGCAGCAAGTAGATGATCCCGAGTCCCGCAGCGACCATGGCGTAGGTGATCCAGGTCACGTCGATGAGCTGAGGCAATTGAGCCATGAAGATCAGGATGGCCAATGCATTGACGAAGCCGGTCATGACCGCGGAGGGAACGAATTTGATGTACCGAGCGAGCCTGAGCGCCGAAAACCCGAGCTGAATCACGCCGGTGAGCACTGTCGCGGCCAGCAGGTAGGGCAGGCCATGCTCTGCAACCAACGGCACCACAACGAGGGCCATGGCGCCAGTCGCAGCGGAGATCATCGCAGGGCGTCCGCCTGTGAATGAGGTGATCACCGCAATGCAGAACGAGGCGTACAGACCGACGGCCGGATCAACGCCCGCGATGATCGAGAATGCGATGGCTTCGGGAATGAGCGCGAGGGCGACGACCGTGCCGGCGAGCAGGTCGCCGACGGGATTGGAGAGCCATTGCTCTCGGATACGAGTGAGCACAGAACCTCATTTGGACAGACCGGCGGCCGAGGGTGGAGATAAGAACAGCCCACCACGTCGACCGGATCGGGAAGGGACGGCCACGCGGGCGCGCCCCAACAGGGTCGGCTGATTACCCCGTCTCATGAGTTCGGCAAGGACCGAGGCCTGACAGTGACCTCCCGCCCGTCGCCGCGCTACGAAGCTCAGATGCCCATTCGTCGCATTCTGCACTTGGATATGGACGCCTTCTACGCCTCGGTGGAGCAGCGAGACGATCCCGCGCTTCGGGGACGACCGGTGGTGGTCGGCGGACGCCCTGGGGGGCGAGGGGTCATCGCCGCCGCGTCTTACGAAGCTCGAACCTTCGGCATTCACTCCGCCATGCCCTCGTCACGGGCCGCCAGACTCTGTCCCGATCTGGTGTTCGTGCCTCCGGACTTCGCCAGATATAAAGCTGTTTCTGACCAGCTTCGGGCCATCTTCCATGACACGACCGATCTGGTCGAGCCCCTCTCCCTGGACGAGGCCTACCTCGACGTTACCGAAAACCACCTGGGCCTAGAGACCGGAACCGAGGTGGCCCGGCACCTAAGGGCGCGCGTTCGAGACGAGCTGAAGCTCACCTGCAGCGTGGGCGTCGCCCCCCTCAAGTTTGTGGCCAAGATCGCCTCCGACTATCGCAAGCCAGACGGCCTCACCGTCGTCCCGCCCGATCGGGTGCTGGAGTTCATCCACCCACTCCCCGTCAAAAAGCTCTGGGGGGTCGGCCCGGCCACCGAGCGTCGGCTGCACGCCTTGGGCTTGCGCACTGTCGCCGACCTAGCCGAGCTCGACGAAGGCAGCCTGCGCGCCCGCATGGGCAGTCATGGCACCTACCTCTGGCGCATGGCGCAGGGACAAGATCCCCGCAGAGTGAAACCGCGCGGACGGCGCAAGTCGAGAAGCGCAGAACGCACGTTCTCCGAAGATATTCTAGACCTAGCAGCCTTGGATGAGGTGATCGCCTCACAGGCGGAGCGGGTGGCAAACGGCCTGATCCAAGCGGACCTCAAAGGCCGAACCGTCACCATTAAAGTACGATATGACGACTTCACAACCATCAGCCGCACCGCGACCCTGGCAGAGCCCACCGATGATGCACAGATCATCGCGACCGAAGCGCGCAGTCTCCTGCGCAAGACAGAGGCGGGACAGCGGCCCGTCCGGTTGGTCGGGGTGGGTCTCGCGGGGTTGGGCGACGACGGCCCATCGGCGCAATTACGTCTTCCATTCACTGATTTCCCCAGTCCCGAACGCGACGGCTGAGCCGGGTTCGGCCCATCCATGGCGCCCGCAACACGCCGCCACCCTTGCTGCGGCCGACCCTGTGTCTACGATGCTCTCGTACAGAAGACGCGCGCCGTCCTGCGCGAGTGCGACGTTCGCACCGTCTCAACATCCCATGGCGGGTAACCCCGCCCAGTGAGGTACACATGGCCACCGTCGAGGTCACCAAAGACAACATCGAAACTCTTGTCGACACCGATGGCATCGTCGTGCTGGACTTCTGGGCCTCCTGGTGTGGACCCTGCAAGGCCTTCGGTCCAACCTTCGAAGCCTCGTCTGAGAAGCACCCGGACGTCGTGCACGGCAAGGTGAACACCGAAGCCGAGCAGGCCCTCGCCAGCGAACTCCAGATCCGCTCCATCCCCACCATCATGGTGTTTCGGGACCGCGTGATGCTGTTCAACCAAGCCGGCGCCTTGCCGCCGCCCGCTCTCGAAGAGCTGCTCGGCAAGATCAAGGAGCTGGACATGGATGAAATCAAGGCCCAGATCGCCGAACAGCAAGCCGAGGCGTGAACCGCCACAGTGGGCTAAGGCTTGTCCATGGCCCCTGACGACTCCCTCAAAACTCGACTTCGTGACGTTGGGCTGCGCGCCACGCGTGCGCGGCTCGCGGTGCTCGGGCACCTACAGGGCCAAGACGGACCTCGATCCCACGCAGAAGTGGTCACGGCCCTCGCCAGCGACGGCTGGGACCGCGCCACGCTCTACCGCAACCTCAACGATCTGGCGGCTGCGGGGTTGGTTCGCCGAATGGATGTCGACCACGTGTGGCGGTTCGAGCTGAGCTCGCGCGCAGACGCGTCCGGCCACTCCCACGGCCACTTCGTGTGCACCGACTGCGGTGATGTGCAGTGCTTACCAACCCTGGATATCCGTGGTTCTACCGAATCGATTCCGGTTCTACAGCGCCATCACGAGCTGCAAATTAGGGGCGTCTGCGACGGCTGCGTCTGACGCACTGTAAGCGTCGCTGTGCACCGAGCGTTGGCCAGGCACCTAGCCTGGAGCCCCAATGCACCTGCCGACCCTATCCGTGATCGCCTTCGCCGGGCTGTCCATGTGGACCCCCACCGCGGTCCCCCTCAATCCCGTCGTCGACGTGGCCATCCCCACGCCAGACGTGGTGGACCGCGCCTTCGACCAGACCATTCACAGCGTCGAGAGCATGGTCCACAATGCTCATGCGCAACAGCTCGCCCGCCGCCACGGCCTATCGCTGGTCAATGTGTCGTGGGAGGACACCGGCCGGTACAAGGGATCGTCGGTCGGGCCCAACATCAGCGACATGACCATCGGCGTGCGAGACGCCCAAGGCCTGCTGCACCCCATGCCGGTCCTTCGGTTCGACAACTTCAGCGACAAAACCGCAGATCTAAAAACCCAAGACTTCTTCGTGCTCACGGGCAACGAGAGGGACAAAGAGCTGCGCGCCACGTCCCTGCACAGCCTGCTGTCCGACACCCGCGAGTACCTGCACAACCCCAGGTCCTGGAAGGGCCGAAAAGGGAGCTTGCTCGCTAGCGACCGAGACTCTCACGTCCTGGTAAGCGCCCAGGCAGCCTTCCTGCCCATCCCCAAGAGCGGAGCGGCGACGTTCACGCCGGTGATCTACAACTACCAAAGCAGCCCCGGCAACCCGGCGGTCCTCACCATCGTGGCCACTCGGGAGGGCACCAGCGTCCAGGTGGTGGAGAACGACAGCGGCTACATGAGCGAGGCTCTCTTCTTCAACGCCAACGGCGAGCGCGCACCGTTCACCGCCATGCGCTTGACCGACTTCCAGCGCCAGGGAGGGGACGCCACCACGTCCGCGTCCGGGGCGACCGCAGATGCTGGCCTAGACACGGTGCTGGTCATCCAGGTCCCGCTGAAGCACGCGGCGCCAAAGCGGATGCAGATGCAGGAATACAGCATGGCGCCCATGTCCAAGTCTGCGATGGATGACTTCGACCAGGAGAGCTCGGTCGAGCAGGCCGTCATCGGTCACGGAGCCGTCGAGGGACCCTTCACGGAGCTTCACAACCTAGAAATCGAGCGCGACCCGAGGTTTCCCGTGCGCGTGACCGTGCAGTTCTACAAAGCCACCTCCAGCGGCAACATCACCGATGCCGACGTCCGTCAGGTGCGTAAACAGATCGACCGGGTGTACGACCAAGGAGACTGGGTCGGCTCCCTCGTGACGGCGGGTCACACCACCCGCCCCACGGAGTGGACGCACCCAAAGCCCAGTGAGAACGCCGTTTGGGCTCGGCCGTGGGGCGTGCATCTCACGCCGTGAAAGGGAAATTTAAGGCGCCTGTGGTTCGACCGAATTCGGTGAGTGTTATACCGTCAGTACCCAAAACGGTACTGGGAGAACCTCATGTTGAGATGGATCGTGTGCGCCCTCGCACTCTTCGCAGGCGCCTGCGGAGGCGATGGTGCCCTTGGAGGTACACCTGCCAACCGAGTGGGGGACGCCGATGGCCAGCTCGGTCCTTGGCTCCTCGCGGAACACCCCTGCGTCGCCAACCGAACCGACGCCCTGTGGGTCGACGACGCCAGCACATGGTGGGTGGGCTGCGGAACGGGCACCCAAGGCACCGGCCTCTACCGAACGACCGATGCGGGAGCGAGCTGGGAAATCCCAGGAAACAGCGCCGCCTTGTCCAATATGCGGGTCACCAACGTCTGGCGCGATGACACCGACATCCTCTATGCCGCCGGCACCGCAGACAACGGCGTTCGCATCGTAGAGATCGAAGGCGACGCCGTCGAAGCCTTCTACATCCGCCCGGATGACCGCCCACAAGCGTGGGAGACCTTCCAGGTCGGTACCTTCCGCATGGACAGCACGGGTCGGGCGGTGGCCGAGTCATTGACCGGTTCCGATGTGATCTACTGGCCCTCCGGCACCGCCGAAAAGACCAATGGATACGGCTGGTGGGAAGGCGCCATCGACGGCGGCGCCCAGATCCTCGACCTCGAGGTGTACGACGACCGCTTCTACGGATCGGGCTCCACCATTAATCAGCCTCCATACTTTTATTTCGAGTCTGACCAAGGCATGGGCGACCGGTTCGCCCTCAACGCCATCAAGCTATCGCCGGACGGCCTGAACGACTTCACCGGCGAAGCGTGGGACCTGGACATCGATGACGACGGAAAAGCGGTTGTGGCGGGGGTGAACCAAGACACGAATGTGGCCACCATTTGGTTCAGCGATGGGCCTTTAAGTGACCCTTCCACCTGGTCTATTCTAGACCTGGGCTTCCTCATCTCCAGCACGACCAGCACCGCCACTCGACTCTATGGCTCCTGCCGCGCCGGAGACCTCATCGTGGGCGTCGGGGACTATAGCCAGCGCAGCGAAGCGCTCGTGGTGGTGTCCACCGACGGCGGCGCCTCCTGGGGCATGGCCGCGCCTCCTGGAACCGGCGCCGACGCGGTCGGTCCGCTCACCCGGTGCCAGATTCTCGACGACAGCATCTATGTAACAGGTGCAAATGGCTTTATCGGCGTTCTCGACGCCACAGCCCTATAGGGGGGACGGATGAAAACTCCACTCGTGTGCATCGCCGCCTTGTGGCTCACCGGCTGCGGCTTCATCGCCGAAGCCACCGGCGGCAACGCCCGCTGGCCAAGCGACGTCCTCACCGTCGAACCTGGCGGCGTCTACCGGCACGACCTGTCCGAAGGGGCGTCCATCGACCTGGACTGGGCCGACAGCAGCACCGTCGCCTGTTGGACCTCCAATGAGAACTCCAACTTCGACGGCGCTCACCTATTCTTCGCCACCGTGCAGCCCGCGGACTCGGTGCTCACCGTGGCCGCCACACCGGGCGCGAACACCGACATCAGCCTGTACCTCATGCAACTGCCGCTGGACGAAGCCCCCGTACCGCCCAACGTGACCAGCGCGCGCTCCTGCGACATCTCTGCCGACTACCAGTACGACAGCAATCCCGGCGAGGTCGAGTACATCACCACGCTCGGCTATGGCGATGACGTCAACGTGCTCATCGGCATCGCCGGCGCCAATGGCACCGTCGATGGCGAGTTCGACCTAGAGCTCTACCTAGAGTAGCCCCGCGAAGCCCGGCTCAGACCGCCAGGGCAAACTCGCGAAGCACATCATTCAAGCTGGTCTTTTTGTCTGTGCTCTCCTTGCGCTCGCCAATGATTAAGGCGCACGGAAGGTGGTATTCCCCGGCAGGGAAGGTCTTGGACCGCACGCCCGGCACCACAACAGCGCGTGGGGGCACCCGTCCCTTGACGAT
Organism: Myxococcota bacterium; assembly: GCA_045106515.1. GTDB lineage: Bacteria > Myxococcota_A > UBA796 > UBA796 > REDI01. The sequence goes on along the minus strand of JBGCER010000137.1, from coordinate 8,031 downwards.
CACCTCGGATGACCCGCGAACATCGATGATGGGAGTCGATGCGGTAAGCGTGGTTCCAGCGCCGATGACCGCGCCTGCGCCAATGCGAACGCCTTCAACGACGATGCTCCGGCTACCGATGAAGGCGCCGTCTTCGATGATGACCGGCTGGGCGCTGGCGGGCTCCAGCACGCCGCCGATGCCCACACCGCCCGAGAGGTGCACGCCTGTGCCGATCTGCGCGCAGGAGCCCACGGTGGCCCAGGTATCGACCATCGAGCCAGCACCGACGTAGGCGCCGATATTGACGTAGCCAGGCATCACGATGCAGCCGCGCTCCAAGTGCGAGCCATACCGGACCGTGCCCGGCGGCACGACGCGCACGCCTTGCTCAGCCAGGTTGGTCTTGAGGGGGATCTTGTCGTGGTACTCGTAGTCCCCGTAGTGACCCACGCGCATTTCCGCCTTACGAAAGTAGAGCAAGATTGCGTGCTTTACCCAAGCGTGCACGATCCAGTCATCTCCGCTGGGCTCGGCGACGCGCAGGGTGCCGCGGTCCAAGTGAGCGAGCACCTCGTCGACCGCTTGGTCATCTCCGCCACCAGCAGCCCAAGCTTGCTCGATGCGTGTGCGCAGCGCGTCCATCCACCCTCCTTCGGTTGGCTCGTCCGCTATCGCACGGCTAATCGACTCGCTCGGAGGTCTTGTGCGCTCACTGCTCATCCTTGCTCTGCCCCTCATCGTGGCCTGCGCCGACAAGACCGCTGTGGTCGATCCTTCCGACACCGCCGATGTGCTGTTCGAAGTCCCGTCCGGCGCCAGCGGTCAGCGCGTCGGCACACTGCTCCAAGACGAAGGTCTGATCGCCAGCGCCTCGAACTGGAAGATGGTGCTGCGCGAAGTCGATGGCTCCTGCATCAAGGCCGGCAAGCACAACGTGCGCAAGAGCATGACCGTCGAAGAGATCATCAAAGAACTGTGCGGCGCCCCCGTGCCCGACGACGTCGCCTTCGCCGTCCTCGAAGGCTGGCGCATCAAAGACATCGACAAGGCCCTCGCGGCCAAAGGGTGGATCGACCCCGGCGAATACACCAAGATCGCCACCGACAAGGCCGTGAATTTGCCGTTCGAGATCAGCTCGCCCACCCTCGAAGGCTACCTCTACCCCGAGACCTACCGGGTCCCGCCGAGCAAGGACCGGTTCTCGGCCAAGCGGCTCATCGAGCGCCAGCTCGGTACCTTCCAGACCCGCTTCTTGGTGCCGAACCAAGACAAGCTCGGCGAGCGCACCCTCCACGATATCGTGGTTGTGGCCTCGATGATCGAGCGTGAAGAGCCCACCGACAAGCACCGACCGGTCGTCGCGGGCATCATCTACAAGCGCCTGGACTCCAACACCGCCTTGGGCATCGACGCCACCAGCCGCTACCAGCTCGACGACTGGACCGACGAGAAGGCCTTCCGCAAGGTGCTCAAGGACCCCAACGACGCCTATGGAACCCGGGTCCGGGCGGGCCTGCCCCCCACCGCCATCGGCAACCCCACCCAGTCCGCCCTTGAGGCCGCCATCAACCCGGCTGAGACCGAGTTCTGGTACTACCTACACGACCGCAACGGCGTCTTTCACGGCGGCCGCAACGGCGCCGAACACGAGCGAAACCGGGCGACGTACGGGGTCTACTAGACGCCGCCGCAAGGCCGGCCCCCCCACGGTGATCACACGCGGGCATGGTCGGCCATTCGGCCCGTTAAGCCTGGTTAATCACGCCGACACAAAGGGGCGAAGCCGCCCACAGAGGGCCCATCCCGCCGCCGTCGTCTCCAATTCCACCTACCGAACCGAACCCTCAAATCAACCCGCCAGCACCCCAAAGCACGCCCAAAAGCCACACTCTCCGTGCGACCTCCGTGCCTCCGCGACTCTGTGGTGAATAGGCTTCCCGCCCCTTCTACACCCGCTAAGCCCCAGTCGTCGAAAACGACCGCTTAAACAGCTCTTCAATCGCCGCCCGACCGTTCGGCTTGATGTAGCGCGTGCCGGTGCCTGTCAGGTGAAGGCTCTCGATGACGGGCGTTCCAGCGACCCACTCATCGTTCTCCCACCGGAACCAGCGATCTTGGTCCTGATCGAAGACCCACAGGGCCTTGTTCCACATGCGGGCGAGCTCGACCGACCAGCCGGTGCCGCCGACGACCGTGCCGTCTTCTTGGATTTGGCCCACCACGAAGATCTGCTGGCTGCGACTCACCATGTGCCACAAGGTCTGGAGCACCCGGCGAATCAGCGTGCCCTCGGAGTAGGTGCGGGACAAGCGGCGCGACACATAGACCAGGCTCACATCGCCGGCAGCGAGCTCCCGAGGCGAGAGCAGATACTGCCCCCGATCCCGGACCTGCTTATGACCATCAAAGGTGAAATTCACCTCTTGTAAGCCCCACTGTTCGGCGATCTCCCCGAACGCAGCCTCGGACCCATTGGCCCCACCCGAATACAAAGTGCAGTCGGCCGACCGAGGCACCAAGGCCCGCTGAACTTCCACATCATCGTCATCTTTCAACACCACCATGGTGGCGGGGTCGAGGGAGAGCGGCAAATCTTCGGCATTGCCACTGCTGTCCAGCCGAGCGATGCGAACGCTGCGCGACTCGGGCGCCAGACGCAGCCCAAGCCGTACGTGGTCCCACACGGGGCTCGCAGCCGGCGTGTCGGTCTCGCGGACGGTGAACCAAAGGGCGACCTCGCGGGTCTTGGCGATCTGCGCCAACCCTGACGACAGCGCCTCGAGCTGGTGGGGGGGCACGCCGTCCACAACCACCAGTTCGGGCTCAAAGCTGGCCATTTCGGCCAACAGATCCAGACTCCGCTCCAACGCCTCGACGGTGAAGCCCCGGCCCTGCCAGGTGTGGATCATGCGGTGGCGTTCCGCCGCCACCATGGCCGAAGCCCGGTCGGCCGCGCGCGCCCGATCACTGGCGGCTCGGAAGACTTGGTCGTAGTGAGCGCGCACATTGTCGACCGTGTCTTCGAGGGCCACGTGCAAGACGTTGCGCCCGTGAAGCAGCCGGTCGAGGGCCATATGCACCAGCAGCACGGACTTGCCGACGCCGGCGCGGGCAGCGATAAACGCCACCTCTCCCCGCTGCAGACGTCCGCCTAGGTGCTGGTTGAGCGCCCAGACGGGGCTTCGTTCGTCGACGTCGAGCATCGTGCGAGCCTCCGAGACCGGACCCTAGCAGGGCCCGGCGAGCGCTGCCCTTACTTGCGGGCCGCAGCCTTCTCTTCTTCGTGGCGCTTGATCAGCTCCTCGGAGACGTTGCGCGGCACCTGCTCATAACGAGCGAACTCCATGGTGAACTCGGCCTTGCCCTGGGTATTGGAGCGAAGAACCGTGGAGTAGCCGAACATCTCGGAGAGCGGAACCTCCGCCTCGATCTTGCAGAAGGCGTCTTCTTCGGTGGAACCGAGGATCATGCCGCGACGCTGGTTGAGCGTGCCGATGATGGAGCCCTGGAACTCGACGGGACCTTCGATCTCCACCTTCATCAGCGGCTCAAGGATCGCGGGCTTAGCCTTGGAGTAGGTCTCACGCCATGCGCCGCGAGCGGCCTCTTGGAAGGCAATGTCGCTGGAGTCGACGGCGTGGTAGGAGCCATCGTTGATGGCGACCTTGATGCCGACCACCGGCTGCTCGATGAGGCGACCCTTCGCGAGCTGAGAGCGGAAGCCCTTGTCGACGCTGGGAATGAATTCCTTGGGAATCACGCCGCCCTTGATGCTGTCGGAGAACTCGTAGCCCTCCTCGTTCTCATCATCATCCAAAGGCTCGATGTAACCAGCAATCTTGCCGAACTGACCCGAACCACCCGTCTGCTTACGGTGCGTGTAGTTGAACTCGGCCCGCTGGGTGATGGTCTCGCGGTAGGCCACGCGAGGCGGAGAGGTCTCGACCTCGACCTTGTACTCACGCTTCATGCGCTCGACGTACACCTCAAGGTGCAGCTCGCCCATGCCGGAGATGATGGTCTCGTTGGTCTCGGGGTCGGTACGGACGCGGAAGGTCGGGTCTTCCTTGGTGAACCGTTGCAGAGCCGTGGACAGGTTCTGGGTTCCCTTGGCGTCCTTGGTCGAGATGGTCAGGTGGATGACCGGCTCGGGCACGAACATGGACGTCATGGAGATGCGCTTGGTGCCGTCGGTGAAGGTGTCACCGGAGCGGCAATCCACACCGAACAGGGCGATAATGTCGCCAGGCTCGGACTTGTCGATGTCTTCCATGTCATTGGAGTGCATGCGAACCAGCCGGCCCGCCTTGACCTTCTTGCGGTCGAACTGGTTGTGGATGAACTCGCCCTTGTTGAGCGTGCCTTGGTAGACGCGCAGGTAGGTGAGCTGTCCGTACTGCCCGTCTTCAAGCTTGAACGCCAACGCCACGAAGGGAAGGTCGGGGTCGGGCTTGAGCAGGACCTCGGTCTCACCCTGCTCCAGATCCAGACCCTTGTTCTCGACCTCGGTCGGGTTGGGCAGGTAGTAGAGCACGCCGTCGAGCAGCTCTTGCACGCCGCGGTTCTTGTAGGCGGAGCCCATGAAGACAGGCGTCATCTGACGATCGATGCAGGCCTTGCGCACAGCGGCGCGGATGACGGCCGGCGTGACGTTCTCTTCGAGCATGGCTTCCATGAGGTCATCGCTGAACATGGACGCGGCGTCGAGAAGGATCTCGCGGTACTCGTCGGCTTGCTCCTGCAGTTCCGCGGGAATCTCCGTGTAGCGGATGACCTCGCCGTTTTCGCCTTCGAAGTAGGCGGCGCGCATCTCGACCAAGTCGACCACGCCGACGTGATCGCCTTCGACGCCGATGGGAATCTGCATCATCACGGAGTTGTGAGCGAGCTTCTCTCGGAGCTGCGTGCAGACGCGGAAGGGGTTGGCGCCCTGGCGGTCCAGCTTATTGATGAACGCCACGCGAGGGACGTTGTAACGACGCATCTGGCGATCGACAGTCAGCGACTGGGACTGCACGCCGGCCACGCCACACAGAACGAGCACCGCACCGTCGAGGACGCGGAGCGCGCGCTCCACCTCGATGGTGAAGTCGACGTGTCCGGGGGTGTCGATGATGTTGATGTTGTGCTTCTGACCGTACAGCTCGGAGCTTTCGCTCTTCACATTCCAGTCGCAGAAGGTGGCGGCGGACTGAATCGTGATGCCCCGCTCCTTCTCCAGCTCCATGGAGTCCATTTTTGCACCGACGCCATCCTTGCCACGGACGTCGTGGATCGCGTGGATCCGAGCCGTGTAGAACAAGATCCGCTCGGTGAGCGTGGTCTTGCCAGAGTCGATGTGGGCACTAATGCCGATATTGCGCAACTTGTGGACGTCAGCCATGGGACCTCTCTCGGGCCTAAGATGGTAGAGGCGCGCTGGTAGTCTCCCGGCGGGCATGGGGCAAGGGTCGACCGGTTCCGAGTGTCGATCGTTGACGAGAAACTCTGCCGAAACCTTCCGTGGATCCGGCTGTCGTGGTACATCGCCGCCGAAGCGGTGCCACTGAAACGTCACGGGCCGCCCAACAGGAGTTCCCAATGCGCTCTCTCGCAATCAGCCTCTTCCTTCTCGTCGGCTGCACCGGCACGGCCCCCACGGGTCCCACCGTCAACGTCGAGCCCACGCCGGTCACCACCGACAAGACCGACAGCACCGACAAGACCGACAGCACCGACAGCACTGACGGCACCGACCACACCGACGCCCCGGCCCCGGCGGACGCCCCCACGGGCACCGCTGCAGGCACGACGGACGTCAAGAAGACCGTGGTTGACAAGGTCAAGGAAGCCGCACCCGTCACCACCTCGGGCAACCGCGGCGGCACCACCATCAAGAGCACCGGCGGCAACCGCACCGGCAGCGGCACCAAGTCGAGCGGCGGCAGCAATCGAGGCAGCAGCAACCGCGGCGGCAGCACCAGCGGCAGCACCAGCGGCAGCGGTAGCAGCAACCGCTAGACCCTGCGCAGTGGGTTAGGGCTGACGGCCGTACCGCCATCGCCCGGAGTCCCCATGCGCGTCGTCTTGCATCTCGACACCGAGCTCGCCTTGCTCCCATTCGCTGGGGGCACGGTGAGCTCGCACTGGTTGCAGATCGTGTCGGCGGTCGGTCTCGAAATGGCCGAAGCCACCGACGAACCCGCCCTGCACATCTCCGGACAGTTCCCATCGGTGAACCCGGAAACGTTGGCGGCCCTCACCCAGCCGGGCGATGTGCTGCTCACTCGACACGGGGTCATCGTCGCCTTCGTCGGGGTCTCCGCGGCCGGCGTCGACCGGCAGGACGCCACCTTGTGTTCCACGGCCGAGAGCCACAACTTGGAGACGCGAGGAGGGTTGGTCCTCGCGGAACGCGAGGTTCGACGCCGATTCGCGATGGGCTTGGTCGATCGAGGCGTCCAGGTGGTCGATCCAGACCGGGTCACCATCGACCCCACCGTCGAGATTGGCGCGGGCGTCAAGATTTGGCCGGACTGTGTCTTGCTCGGCTCGACGCGGATCGACGCTGGGGCCGAGGTTCGCATCGGCTGTTGGATCGAAGACAGCACCATCGGCTCCCGCGCGCTGATCAAGCCCCACAGCGTGTGCACCGGCGCCCACATCGGGCCCAACTCCCAAGTGGGACCCATGGCCCACCTGCGGCCCGGCGCCGTGTTGCGGGGTGACAATAAGGTGGGGAACTTCGTCGAGATCAAGAAGAGCACGCTGCATGACGGCGCCAAGGCCAGCCACCTGACCTACCTGGGCGACTCGGAGATCGGGTCGGGGGCCAACATCGGCGCGGGCACGATCACCTGCAACTACGACGGACACCGAAAGCATCGCACGGTCATCGGCGCCGGGGCATTTATCGGCTCCAACACAGCCTTAGTCGCCCCTGTACAAGTGGGTGACGGCGCCATCGTCGGTGCCGGCAGCACCCTCACCCGAGACGTGCCCGCCGACGCCCTGGCCGTGGTGCGCGGGCCGACCCGAGTGTTGGAAGGCAAGGGCAAAGTGCTCAATGACCGGAACGCCCGCCTAAAGGCCAAAGAGCGGGCTGACCGCAGCGAATGACCGAACCGCTCTCCCATCTCCAGATGCTCAACCCCGAGCAATACTCGGCCGTCACCAGCCTCGACGGCCCGCTATTGATCTTGGCGGGGGCCGGCAGTGGAAAGACCCGGGTACTGACCCGTCGGGTGGCCCACCTCCTCCACACCGGGGTGGACCCGGAGGCCGTGCTCGCGGTGACGTTCACCAATAAGGCCGCCCTGGAGATGCGGGCACGCGTGGCCGAGCTCGCCGGCGAAGCGGGCTCGAAAGTCTGGGTCAGCACCTTCCACAGCACCTGCGGACGCATCTTGCGTCAAGACATCGAGGCCCTGGGCTTTACCAAGCGGTTCTCGATCTACGATGACGATGATCAGCTGCGCATCATCCGCCAGCTCATCGCGGACCGTGGCTGGGATCCAAAGCAGTTTCCGCCCTCACAATTCTTGTCGCGCATCGATGGCTACAAGAACCAGCTGCTCACCCCGGACGACGTGCTCAACCAGCGTCGTAGCCACGGATCCGACCCTACGCTGCAGATCTGGCGCGAATACGAAGACAACCTTCGAGCCGCCGACGCCATCGACTTCAACGACCTGATCGGCAAGGTGGTGCTGCTGTTCACCGAGCACCCCGACGTGCTTGCGAAGTGGCAAGAGAAGTTCCGCTACGCCCTGGTCGATGAGTACCAAGACACCAATCACGCCCAGTACAAAGTCCTCAGCCTCCTGGTCAGACATCACCACAACATCTGCTGTGTGGGCGATGACGACCAGTCCATTTATGGCTTTCGAGGCGCCGATATCCGCAACATTCTCGACTTCCAGAACGACTACCCCGAAGCCGCGGTCATCCGGATGGAGCAGAACTATCGATGCTCCAAAAATATCCTCGCGGTGGCGAACGCCGTGGTGGCCAAGAACAGCGGGCGCATCGAAAAGGCGCTGTGGACCGAGGCCAAACCCGGTCCCCTGG
>JBGCER010000136.1:0-11437 GCA_045106515.1 Myxococcota bacterium | reverse complement strand
CTGCGCATTGGCCGTCGACCCCGCTCCGGCCCTCGCCGGCGGACAGGTCGCCGTGCTCGGTCAGACCACCGTCGAAGCCGACGGCACCTACACCGTCACCGATGTCGATGTGGACAAGGCGGACCTCGCCATCTTCATCATCATCCAAGACTGCAACAACGAAGGCACGGCCTTCCCCACGGGCACCGGCATCGCTCTCGAGACCTACGCCGACGCCTCTCCGGGTGACTCTTTCACCCGCAGCGCCGTGTGGATCAGCAGCGCGACCGCGACCGGCATCGAAGGCTCCTTCGCCGCCGCCGGCTCCGCCGCCAAGATGGCAGACGGCGTCGTGATGGGCCTCGTCTACGACACCGATGGCTCGACCCCCGTGTCCGGCGCCACGGTCTCCTGCGAAGGCGACGGCTGCGACGCTCTCGAAGTCTTCTACGCCGACACCGACCCCGCAGACGGCGTGTTCAGCACCGCTGGCGCCCCGAACACGGCCACCGGCCCCACCGGCCTGGTCGCCATCCCCGGCGGCCCCGTCGCCAACTACGGCGCCGAGGCTGCGGGCAAGACCTTCTCGAAGAGCCTCTTCGGCTCCATCGAAGGCCTCGCCGCGTTCACCGCGTGGCAAGCCGAGTAGTTCGCCTCCGCGCGAGGCCCTCGGGTCTCGCGCGCCGGTCTTCCTTTCGGAGGTTCGCCTCCGAGGGGTTAGGCCAGGGGCCACTCCCGTGAGGCCCCATGTCCGTGCACTATGCCGTCGTTCCGAGCAACCCTTCTGGTCACCTCTTCACCGTGACCCTGACGGTCGATGCTCCAGATCCCGACGGCCAAATCTTGACGTTACCCGCCTGGATTCCCGGATCCTACCTGGTGCGTGACTTCGCGATGCACATCGTGCACCTGGCCGCTCATGACGCCAACGGGCCCGTCGAGTCCCACAAGACCGACAAGCAGACGTGGAAGGTCGCTCCGTGCGCGGGCCCGCTGACCGTGGTCTACCAGGTCTACGCCTGGGATCTCTCCGTTCGAAAAGCCCACCTCGACCAGACCCACGGCTACTTCAACGGCACGAGCCTGTTCTTGGAAGTGGTCGGACAGTCGGCGGGGCCCCAGCGGGTCACCTTGCAGCCTCCCACCGATCCGGCATGCGCGGACTGGCGCGTCGCAACCACCCTGCCCCGAACCTCGGGTTCACACCTCGGGTTCGGCCAGTTCGAAGCCCCCGACTATGACGCCCTCATCGATCACCCCGTGGAAATGGGCACCTTCGAACACGCCTCGTTCGAGGCCCGCGGTATTCCCCACGAGATCGCCCTCACCGGACGCTTCGACGTCGACATCGACCGACTCATCCGGGACCTCAAGGTCATCTGTGAAGGCCACCTCGACCTGATGGGCATCCCCTCCGACCTCGACCGATACCTGTTTCAGATCATGGTCGTCGGCGGTGGGTATGGCGGACTCGAACATCGAAGCTCCACCAGCCTGATCTGCTCTCGAAACGACCTTCCGCAAGTGGGCGAAGAGGAGCTCACGGACGGCTACCGAACGCTGCTGGCCTTGTCCTCGCACGAGTACTTCCACACCTGGAACGTCAAGCGGATCAAGCCTGCCGTCTTCACCCCCTTCGACCTGTCCAAAGAAACCCACACCACACTATTGTGGGCCTTTGAAGGGATTACTAGCTACTATGAACCCCTGGGCCTCATCCGCACCAAGGTCATCAAGACTGACAGCTATCTAGAGCTTGTGGGACGCAAGCTCACCGATGTCATGCGCCGTCCCGGCCGCCACCTACAGACCGTGGCCCAGAGCAGCTTCGACGCGTGGACCAAGTTCTACAAACAAGATGAGAACAACGCCAACGCCATCGTCAGCTACTACAGCAAGGGCCATATGGTCGCGCTGGCCCTGGACCTGACCCTGCGCACACAGACCCATGGCAAAGTCACCATGGACGATGTGATGCGCACGTTGTTCGAGCGTCACGGCATGACCGGCGTGGGCGTGCCCGAAGACGGGGTGCAGGCCGTCGCGACCGAACTCAGCGGGCTTGATCTGTCCGACTTCTTTGCGGAGGCCCTGCACTCGACGGGCGATGCTTTGTGGGACCGGCTGGTCGCCCTGTTGGGCCGCGTGGGCGTCACCGCCGCGCTTCGTCCCCGTGAGGGAGACAAAGATCGAGGTGGCAAGCCCGGAAAGCTCAAGAAGGATCGCTGGGAAACCGCAGGAGACCTGGGGATCGTGACGCTCAAGGGCAAGGTTCGCACCGTGCGAGCGGACTCAGCCGCCATGCGCGCCGGACTCTCCGCCGGGGACCAACTCGTCGCCCTCGACGGCATCAAGGTGGGATCGGATATCGTGGAACGCATCGCCAAAAAGGCGCCTGGAACCATGGTGACCCTGCATGTGTTCCGTCGGGACGAGCTGCTGGAGTTGGCGGCCACGGTGGGCCAGGCTCCGTGCGACACCGTCGTCTTGGAGCTCGATGACACCGCCAGCGAGGCGGCGATATCGCTTCGAAATCGTTGGCTTTTCGGCGCCTAGGGTCGAGACTCAAATTCCGCACCTGCAACTGTGTTGCAATAACGAGCCCCGGCGCGTAATCAAAACACATGCGCGCACCCGGACCCCTGCTCATCGCCTTGGCGGCCCTTCTCGGCACCGCACCCGCTCGGGGTGCGGACGGTCGCGCGGACCAGCCTGCTCGGCTTATGCAAAGGGCAAACCTCGACTACCCTGCCGCAGCACTCCAGGATCGCTCCCACGGCACGATCGTGCTCACAGTTGAAGTCGACGACGAGGGCAGGGTGTCCGAGGCCGCTGTGCTCTCCGGGCCCACGGTCTTCCGACAAACGGCGATAGAGTCCGCATATACCCTCATCTTTACCCCCGCCGTCCGGGACGGGGCGCCGTGCCCCTCCACGGTGCAAGTCACCTTTCACTATGAGCCTCCAGGGCCGATGGATGACGGAGCAGACGACTTTGTGGTCGTCCACGGCGAGAGTGAACCGCGGCCCACAGCCCCCACCTCGATCTTGGAAGGCGACGCCCTCGCTGACCAGCAAGGACTCGACCTGGGCGAGACCATCGGAGACATGGTGGGAGTCACCGCCGCCGGAGGCGGAGCCCGCGTGTTCAAGCCCATCATTCGAGGCCAGACGGAACGCCGGTTGCTTCTCATCAACGACGACCTGGTGCACGCGGGCCAGAGCTGGGGGGCCGACCACGCCCCAGAGGTCGACAGCCGATCCGCGTCGCGAATCACCATTATTCAGGGGGCAGGCGCGGTACGGTACGGGCCCCAAGCCGTCGGCGGGGCCATTGTGGTCGAGCCCGAGCCGCTCCTACAAGAGCCCGGCGCCACCGGCTCGCTGCATTCCTCCGCGGCCAGTAATGGACGGGTTGTCGGCGGCGGGGGGCGACTGGACTGGGCGCCAGCGTCCGTGCCCAACGTCGCGCTTCGCATCAATGGAAACGCCACATCCGCGGCCGACTTCCAAACGCCAACGTACACCCTGGGCAATACGGCCCAACGACGCGCGAACCTGGGCGCATCCGCCGAATGGTCAAAGGCGGGCAGGCGCGTGCAGCTGTCGGCCAGCCACCACGGCTTCGAGGGCGGGATCTTCGCTGGCATGCGAGCGGCCACGCCGGCAGATCTGGTCCAGGCCTCAACGGCGCTCCAACCGCCCGGCGCCGACGAGTGGACCGTCAACCGGACGATCGAGCGGCCCTACCAACGAGTGAGCCACGACCAAGGCGCCGTCCGCCTCACCCTGCCCATGCGCGAGCACACCGAGTTTCACTCCAGCTACAGCTTCCAGCGAAACCATCGCCGGGAATACGACACGGCTCGCGAGTCCGTCGTCGGTCCTCAGGTGGACCTGCTGCTGCGCACCCACAACGTAGAGGCGCGCGTCCAAGACCACCGGACCGGAGCTGGAGGCGCCGAAACAGAGGGTCAGGTCGGCATCCAGCTCGCGCTCCAAGAGAACGTGTACTCGGGTGTTCCGCTCATCCCGAACGCCCGCACGTGGAGGGCCGGCTTCTTCGGCGCTCAGTCGTGGAGTTGGCCTCACACCATCGTCGATGCCGGCGTCAGGTTCGACGCGACCTCGCGCACCGCTTTCCTCGCACCTCGGGCGTTTGAAGCACATATTCGGCGGGGCGCCCTCGATGCCCAGCAGTGCTCCGAGACCGATGTCGCCGCCCAGTGTTCCGATAGCCGCCTGACCTCGACCGCCAGTCTGGGCGCGCGCTGGCAACCCGCTGGCGACGCGCTGGAATTGGGGCTGAGCCTGGGTCGAGCGAGCCGGGTGCCAACGCTGGACGAGCTCTACCTCAACGGGGCGGCGCCGTCTTCCCCCACCTATGTCGTCGGCGACCCCGGCCTCGGTGTCGAGACCACGTGGTCGATGTCCCCAGAGATCATCGTAGACAGAGCGTGGCTTCGGGCTTCTGTCACGCCACACATTAGCTACAGCCCGGCCTATGTTCAGCGGATCCCCAAGTTCTCGGCAGGCGATGGCCCCGCGATCGTCCAGACCATTCGCGGCGCGCTGCCCCTGTTCACCACCCAGGCCGTGCAGGCCCTGTTTTACGGTACCGAAGCCCACGTCCAGCTCGCCCCCAACGCCCCAGTCGGCCTCGGCCTCCAAGGCACCTTGGTCCGGGCCCACGACTTGGACCGGAAGAGCTTCTTGGTGGGCACACCCGCGGACCGCATCCAGGCCCGCGTCTTTGTGCGCCCGCCCGAAGTCGGAGGACTCACAAAGCCCGAGCTCGTCGCCACCGTGCGCGCGGTCGATCGCCAGCGCCGCACGCTGCCCCAAGCCGAGTTCGTCGCGCCTCCGCCTGGTTTTGTCCGTCTCGACCTAGCCGCTCACACCACGATCGCCGCCGGCCCGACGTCGGTGCGTGTCGGAATACGTGCTCACAACCTACTCAACCAACAATACCGCAGCTACACCAACCAGCTCCGCTACTTCGCCGACGAGCTCGGCCGAGACGTGCGAGCTGACGTGCAGCTCCAGTTCTAACGACCCTCGGAGTCCCTATGAGAACGCTCATTCTTTGCCTGGCGCTGCTGGGATGCAACGACACCAACACACCCGACCCGGACGATGAGCAAGAGGTCATCACCACCGTCGTGCTCACCTTCACCCCCAGCGAAGGTGGCGATCCAGTCGTGGCTCGATGGGCAGACCCCGAGCAAGACGGCGACCCCGCCATCGATGATATCGAGCTCGTCCTCGGCACCGACTATTCCCTAGACGTCGAGTTCCTCGACGAGGCCAGCACGCCGGCCGAAGACATCACCGAAGAGGTCAAAGAAGAAGGCGATGAGCATCAGGTCTTCATCACGGGCAATGCCATTGCCGGCCCCGCAACGCTGGCCACCGCCGACGTACCGCTGACCCACGCCTACGATGACACCGACGGGAACGGCAACCCCATCGGCCTGGAGAACTCCATCGAGGCCACCGAAGCCGGCTCTGGAGTCGTCACCATCACCCTGCGCCATTTGCCCGAGCAAGACGGCACGCCGATCAAGACCGCAGACCTTGCGAGCGAGGTCGCCAGCTCCGGCTTTGGAACGCTGCCCGGCGACAACGACGTACAGGTGAGCTTCAACGCCACCGTGCAGTGAGCCCTCCGGTCCACATATGATGTCCTCGTACGTTGAGGATGCATGTCGTTCAGCTACCCCATCGAAGATCCCTCCCAGGCTGCGCTGGCATCCGCCGGCGCGTCGGATGCGGATCTGATGGCGGCGTTCAAAAATGGCGAACACCCGGCATTCAACCTACTTTTTGACCGCTATCGGGACCGCGTCACCAGCTACTGCTGGCGCATGCTGCGCAACCGGGAGGAAGCCGAAGAGGTTGCCCTAGAGACCTTCTGCCGCGTGGTGGAAGGAGCCTGGGCGCCCAAAGGCTCCTTCCGAGCCTTCTTGTTTACGGTCGCCCACCGTCTATGTCTGGACCGGCTGCGCAAGCGCCACCGCACGTTGAGGTTCGCACGCTTGTGGCGGGCCGCGGGCACTGAACGACTCACCCCCGAGCAGAGCGTGGCCTCCGACGAGCGGCGGGCGGCGCTGGAATCCGCCCTCGCCCAGCTCCCCGACGCCCACCGAGCCACGGTGCTGCTCTACTATGGCCAAGAGCTGCGCTCCCAAGATGTGGCGAACATCATGCGGTGCTCGGACCAGCAAGTGCGCTCTCGACTCTCCTATGCCAGGCGAAAGCTTCGGTCCGAACTCGCCCACCTCGAAGGGCTCACTTCATGAGTCGCGAGGAGAGCCCCAGCCCACACCGCCTATCCTTGGTTCGTTCGGACACCCAAGCCGATGACGAACTGCTCGGCCTGCGAGAAGAGGACCTGCAACCTTCGGAACGCAAACGCCTAGGCACAACCCTATCCACGACCAAGGGCTCGGTTGAGCGCGCCGGCGCCATGACGTTGGCCCGCGAGATCGGCTCCCTGCCCGCGCCCCAATCCGGCCTTCACGCGGCCCATGTGCTGCACGCTCTCGATGCTCGCAAACGACGCCGGGGGCGCTGGAACCGACTGGGGCTGGCCACCCTCGGTCTAGGCCTCATCGCGGGACTTGGGGCGGCGGTGGCCATCGCCGCACAGCCCGCTCCCTGGACCGGGCAGCACGTCACCCTAGAAGCCCAGGCCATCTACGGCTCCGACACCAAGCAGATCTGGGGTGCGGCCGAGGTTCCGGACTCCTCCACCGTGCACCTGACCATGACCACCACCGGGCCCGGCACGCTCTTTGTCGAAGAGCGCTGGGGCTATGGCACCGTCGAGCGCATCGCCCCCACCTCGGGCCGGTGGGAGGTCAAAGCCGGCACCCATCATGTGGAACGCGGCCTATCACCAGCACATTCGCCCCTAGATGTGCGCTATCAAGCCTGGTTCTGCCCACCTGGGTTCGACGTTCCCAATCGATGGGATTGTCGCCGCGATCGGGTCGAGGTGAGCTGGGTTCGGTGAGGGAGGCATCGAGTCTCGACGGCGCCACTGCACTCTCGACCGCCCATTCCGTGCAGTCTACTGAACGGACAGCGGAATCCGCCGCTTGGGCATGCCGTACTCATTGGTCGAAATCACCAGTTCGCCGGTATCGCCGCCCTCGGCAAGAGCAGGGTCAAACTCCACAAACACCGTGCGAACCGGTCGGCCAGTGCCATCGACGACCGTGTCGATCTCCAGCGGGAGTGTGCCGTTCCGATCGGGGTCCAGGTCGAAGGTAAACGCGGGGCTTCCCTCGATATCGAACTTTCGTACCTCGAGGAGTGCCCGCCCAACATTGCGGATCTCGATGGCCACGCGTGCGCTCTGGCTGGCATCGGCCACTCGGATCTCTGCGGGGGTGAACTCGGGCATCGACTGCACGACTTCAGCGCGTACGGGGATCAGCAACGCCTCGCCCGCCGGCGTCACATTGCTCTCGATCACCACCACCGACGAGGCCAAGCCAGGCCCATTGGGCGTAAGCTCAACGACGAACGTGCCGGAGTTTCCCGGTCGGATCCGCTGCGACTGCCCGATGGACCCAATGCGAAAGCCCTCGCTCTCATCGTCGGGCGGGATGCGGATCTCGTAAACGTCCAAAGCCGCGGTGCCAGGGTTGTTGATGGTCACCTGGCGAGGTGGCGCGCTTCGCCCGATCTCAACCTCGCCAAAGTCCACTTGCAACGGTGTTACTTCTTGTAGCGGCACCAACTCCGGCGCGCCGGTGTCCGGGTCTTCTGGCTCGGGACAACCCGCCAGCAGCAACAAGGGTAAGACCGATATGCGCACACAACCTCCGACTCTGAACCGATCGTAGCCTGGACGACTCCAGGACCGCCAGCCTGGGTTTGTCATGCCCCGCACCCCCAGAGACGCTAAATGCCAGGCTTCGGAGGTCCAGGTGAACCGAACGCTGCCTGCGCTGCTCGCCATCGCGACCGTAATGACCACGGCCTGTGGACCCCATTCCAGCGCCGAACCCATCGCGGACTACGACCCCCTACCCCTCGTGGACCCATTTATCGGCACAGGCGGACTCGGCGCAGAAGTTGTGGGCCTTAATCCTGGAGCCTCCGCTCCGTTCGGCTTCGTACAAGCTGGACCTGATACCCGGAGCACCGCCACAGGCCAGCCCGGCTTTTACCACTTTGGCGGCTACCACTACGAAGACGACCGCATCGATGGCTTCTCCCACACGCACGCCAATGGAATGGGGGTCAACGACCTGGGCGGCATCCACCTCATGCCCCGGTCTGGGTGGGATGATGAGTATGTGCGTGGCAAGAAGCGCGCGGCCCCCTTCGACCACGATCAAGAGAGCGCCGGCCCCGGCTGGTACTCGGTCACGCTGCTCGACGATGGCACTCAGGTCGACATCGCCGCCAGCCCCCGCGGCGCCGTGCATCGGTACCGGTTCAGCGACCCTGCCAATCCCGTGCTCATCTTGGATCTGGCCTACGCCATCGGCGATATCGAAATCCCGGAAGCGTCCATCTCTATCGACGGCGCTACGGTCCGCGCCTTTCAGCGCGTCGACGGCAGCTACTCCCGGCGCACCGGAGGCATGCCCCACTACGCCTACGCCGAGCTCGACCCAGCGCCGATCTCCAGCGGAGTCTGGGGGGAGGATCGCCCACCCGCACCCGGTACCGAAATCGACGGCCTCGGCGTGGGCGCCTGGATGACCTTCCCAGAGGGCACCACCGAAGTGACGCTGCGGATCGCCCTGTCCACCACAGGGGCCGAGGGCGCTAAAATCAACTTTGACAGCGAAGTTTCGGGTCACACTCTCGAAGAAGTGCGCGGCGAAACTGAAGCAGCCTGGCGCACGGCCCTGAGTACCGTGAAGGTCCGTGGAGGAACGCAAGACCAGCAAGTCATCGCCCACACGGCTGCGTACCACGCCTACCTCTGGCCCAACCTCTACCAAGATGTGGACGGCACTTACCGCGGCTTCGACAACGAATTACACACCGCAGAACATGATTATCATTCTGCGTTTAGCCTGTGGGACACCTTCCGCACCGTACACCCGCTGCTCACGCTCACCATGCCTCGCCGCCACGAGTCCATGCTCAAGAGCCTGCTGTTGATGGGCGAACAAGGCGGAGATCTACCCCGGTGGCCCATCGGAAACGGATACACCGGCGGCATGATCGGGGCACCCGGAGCCATCGTTCTGGCTGAAGCGCACCTCAAAGGCCTAGATTTCGGGGATAGCACCGCAGCCTTCGACCTGGCGGTTCAGAGCGCCGAGGGACCCCGGCCCAACGCTGGGCGCGCCGGGATCGAGCCTTATCGAGACGTGGGCTATGTGCCGTTCGACGAACACTCTGGCAGCGCCTCCCGCACATTGGAATTCGCGTGGGCAGACCATTCGCTATCGCTGTGGGCCAACGACCTTGGCAAGGGCAATCAAGGCGAGATGCTGGCGGCTCAGTCCACGCACTGGGCCAACACCTGGGACCCCGCACAAGAGGCCTTCGTGGGTCGGAATTCCGACGGCAGCTTCAATGAGCTGTCCACCCGCGACGCCTGGACCCCGGACTATGTAGAAGGCACGGCCTGGCAGTACCTCTTCGGCGCGCCCACCGATGTACAAGGCATGATCGACCTGCAAGATGGCGGCGACCGTGACCGGTGGCTCACCCGGCTCGACAGCTTTTGGGACGATGCCAAAGCCGAGCCAGACGACCTGATCTACGACAGCTACTACTGGCACGGCAACGAGCCCGATCTGCACTACGCCTTCCTAGGCAGCTTGGCTGGCGACCGCGAACGCACTGCCGACGCCGTTCGATGGGTCTTGCAGACCCGATACGACACCAGCCCAGCAGGCCTGGACGGCAACGATGACGCCGGCACGCTTTCCTCTTGGTACATCCTTGCCTCTGCGGGAATCTACCCCATCGCAGGAACCACCCAATATGCCCTGGGCAGCCCGCTCTTCGAGCGCGTCGAGCTCGGCGATGGCCTGGTGGTGCGCGCCGAGGGCTTGGACGACGGCGGCACCGTGCCCGTCGAGGTCTGGCTCGGAGATCAGCGCATCGAAGGAGGCGTCATCGAACACGCCGATTTGATGGCGGCGGGTGAGCTGCGGTTCGTCCTGGAGTAGCCTCTGCGTCCGCACGGAGATCGCTTGACCCGACCCGCCTGTACCCGCCTGCTTCCCGCCCTTGGCCTCTTGGCCTGCACCGGTGCGCCCACCGCCGAGCCACCCCAGCCCGAGCCGGTACCGGATGCCCTACCCGCCGCAGAAGGCGTGATCGGTAGCTACACCCTCACCTTTCCTGACGCCTCTAGTCAGATGATGAACGTCGAGCTGGTCCTTCCGAGCGCATCGCCAGATACGGCGTTGGCGATGGCCAATTGGACGCCGGGCTCCTACTTCATCCGCGACTATGCCCGGCACCTGCAAGACGTGTCTCTCACGGTGGGCGGGGCTCCTGTGGATCTGGTGAAGTCTGCGAAGAACACGTGGGTGCCGGCGTCCAAACCCGACACAGCCTCGGACTGGGTGGTTCGGTACCGGGTCTACTCCCATGACAATGGCGTGCGCGGCAACTGGGTAGAGCCGGACTTCGCTGTACTCAACGGCGCAGCGACCTACCTCACCGACATGAGCCGAAACGAAGGCAGCTGGGATGTGCGCATCGTGCTGCCCGACGCCTGGAATCGAATCTCTACCGGCCTGCCGGCCCACCCCTCGGGCGAAGACCACCGGTTCAGAGCCACCAGCTATGACCAGCTGGTCGACAGTCCTATCGTCCTCGGTGACCACGCCGAACACAGCTGGATTATCGCCGATCCCGCCGACTCGAGCCGAGCGGTGCAGCACCGGATCGTGCACCAAGGCGCCACCGACACCTGGGATGTGGACTCCGCCAACCAAGACGTGGAGCGCGTCGCCCAAGAGGTCGTCGCATTTTGGCGAGGCGTGCCGTACCGCGACTACGTATTCCAGAACATCGTCACCGGAGGATATGGGGGCCTTGAGCACCGGAACTCTACACTCATGACCTCTTCAGCCTGGGTGACGGACAGCCGCGAGGCCCGGGTGAAGTGGCTCGGCCTCGTCAGCCATGAGTTCTTCCACACCTGGAACGTCAAGCGGCTCCGCCCGGCCGAGCTCGGCCCGTTCGACTACCAGACCGAGGTCCACACACGGGGCTTGTGGGTCGCCGAGGGCATTACCTCCTACTACGACGACCTGCTCGTGGCGCGAGCCGACCTCATGACTGATGAGGAGTACCTGATCAAGCTGTCGAACAATCTGGAGGCGGCTCTCACCCCCCCGGGACGCGCGGTGCGCAGCCTAGAAGATGCCAGTTTTGACGCCTGGATTAAGTACTATCGGAAAGACGAAAACCACGACAATGTGAGCGTCAGGTACTACACCAAGGCGGCGGCGGGCGCATGG
>JBGCER010000135.1:0-6461 GCA_045106515.1 Myxococcota bacterium | reverse complement strand
GAGGCCTCTGATGAAATCGATTTCATTTCGCAAAGTCTGGGCCGATATGTCAACCGAGGTGTAGGCATTGCGAAAGGCCGCGACCAAAAGCTTACTTTAAACCATCGCTATGCATCGTATACGGAATATTATGCTCCTTCCCTGTTCTTCGGCCTTGCCAGGGCGCGCATGGGTCTGCGTCCGGCTGTAGACCCCATTTGAGGTGTGCTTGTAGAACGCGCGAACCCAGATTGGGGCTCGTGGCGGTATCGGCACAGGTGAGGGTCGGCGTCAGCCCGGTTCGCGGTCGTTCGTAGACCGTCAACGCCGATCCGACGCGCCGCTCACGGGGCGCACTCTTGGGGGGGGCGACCTGGGCTAGACGCCGGCCTTCTCACGTAGGTCGGCGATCAGCGTCTCGAGCTCGGCGCTCATCGTGAAGCCGGAGCCCATACTGCCGTCAATGCCCGAGAAGCCGGCATCTGTCCAGGATAAGTCTAGCGAGAGCCCGCTGGCGATACCGAGGGGCAAGGCCCCGAGCTCCCACGTCTCTTCTTCGGTGAGCACGCTGGAGAGGTAGAGCTCCGCCGCCGCGCCGAGGACGGCTTCGCCTTCTACGTGCAGGCTCAGGCTGTCGATGTGGACGCCGTCCTCGCCGAACGAGAGGACGCCCGTCGTGGTTCCCCGCAGGCCGCCCTTGAGCGTGAGGCCGCCTCGTAGGCCGCCCTCGGCCACGAGCAGGTCCAACGCGACCTTGGCCTGAATCGAGGTGTCGAGGTCCATATTGGCGTCGCCGCTCACTGTGGCGTAGCGAGCACCGAACCAGCCATCTTCCATCTTGCCCTGGAAGCCGTACCCAAAGTTAGCCGCCAACTTGCCATTTAGGCCGACGGTGAGGGGGCCGATGGCGCCGAGGGTGACGTCGAGCTGTTCATCGAACGACAGGCCGGCGCCCTTGAAGCTAAGCGAGTCTCCGTCGACTTGCAGGCCATCGAGGCCGAGCGCGGATGCGGCGGCGCTGGCGGGGTTGTCAGGTACGTCGGGAAGTCCCAGGGCATCGAGGGTAGGAGTCTCGCTGACACCCATGGTCTCTAGACCCTCTTCGGCCGCGGCATTACCCATGTCGGCGGCGGCTTGGGCTGGGCCCGAAGACGTTGGGGCCTTGGTCTGCTGCTGCGGGGTTTGCGCGCGGGACTTCATGTGGACCTCGCCGAGGAATGGCGTACTTGTCCTATCGGGCCGACCTCGCTCAGATCTCACACCGTCTTACGGATCGGATGAGAACGGGACCATCGACGGTGCCCCATGGGAGCGCGGCCCCGAAGATCTGTTAGCCTCGCGCATGGCAAGATTGCGTACTCCAACTGGCGAGTTGCTGTGGGTGTGTTCCCATCACACCATTGGCAGGCATCCCGACAACCATCTTGTGGTCTTCCAAGACGACGTATCTCGGCACCAAGCGGTGTTGAGCTGGACCGGTACGCAGTGGTCGCTGCGCGATCTGGGTAGTCGCAACGGGACTTCGGTGAATGGAGTCAGAGTCCCATCTGCCGGGCAGAAACCGGTCTTTGCAGGCGGCAAAATTAGCTTTTCGCCCGGGGATTTCTGGATTTTAGAGGACGATGCTGCGCCACAGCCTATGGCCTTGGACGCGTCGTCGAGCGACGTCTGTGTCGGCTCGGATCATGTGCTCGGGTTCCCCGACGCCGAAGACCCTCTCGCGGTGGTGTTGCATAGCAAAGATGGTTGGGTGCTCGAACAGGCTGGGCGTATGCAAAAGGTTGTGGATGGCGAACGGGTGACCATCGATGGGCGGTCGTGGCGGTTGAGCCTACCCAGCTGGGGTGAGCCGACCCTGAGTGGACCGTGGGCCTCGCCGGTCTCGCTCACCTTTTTTGTGAGCCAGGACGAAGAGCACGTGCAGATCGAGGTCGAGAGCCCCAGGCTCACCACTCGAGTGCGAAACCGAGTTCATCACTACACCTTGCTCCTGCTCGCCCGGCAACGGCTAGCGGACTGCGCTGCCGGCCTTCACGTGTCCGAGCAAGGGTGGATGGCGCAGGCGGGTCTGGAGCGCATGCTGCGGCTGGACCGCAACGTGGTCTACCAGCACCTGTACAGAGCGCGAAGGGAGCTTGCGCCGTTGCTGGACGGCTCCGACTTAGAGGTCGTTGAGCGCAGGCACGATGCCGGCCAGATCCGGATTGGGATTGAGCATCTCTTTGTTGAGGGACCCCCCGAGCCCTGAGTCCCACAACGCACAGAGGCCCCGGCGTGCTGTGTGCACACCGAGGCCTATGGGTGTTGTGAGGACCTAGTTGCAGGTCGCGGACAGTCCGACGAGGGCGTCGGGCGTGCCGGAGCCGGTGTAGCCGATGCTCACGGAGCCCCCAGCGCCAAGAACGCCGTTCCAGGAGGCGTTCTCGATATCGACAACCGTCGACGTCTGGGTCCAGACGCCGCCCCAGCCACTCGAGACAGATTCGCCATTGGCGAACTCCCATCCAGCGCTCCAGCTCGACGCGGCGGAGCCGCTGTTGGAGATGGTGACCGTGGCGTTGTAGCCGCCGGTCCAGGCGTTGGTGACGGTGTGAGTGACCGTGCAGTTCGGTGCGGCTTTGGCGGCCACCACAGCGCAGGAGCGGCCATCGAAGGCGGCGTTGTACTGGGTGATGGTTCCATCCAAGACATTGCCGCTGATGCTGCCCGTCACGTCGCCGCTGACCAGGTCAATGTCGGCGTTGGGGGCCACAATTTGGCCCTTGACCGATACGCCGTCCAACTCCAGTGTGGTGGCATCTGGGAAGTTGTAGACGACCTTGCTCGCGGTCACGCCCGTGAGGCCCACGCCGGTCGGTCCGAACTCGGCGGTGGTGCCGAGCACGTTGATGACGGCGGTGGAGCCCGTCGGAACGTCGATGGTCATCCAGGTTGAGGCTGCGAAGTCGGCAGCGCTGACTTCGAAGGAGTTCATCATCGGGTGGGTACCCTTGAAGTCCACGGTGCCCCAGGACTGGACCGTCGTGTCGCCGTTGATATTCAAGTTGCTCATATCGGTGGACAACGCCTGCATGTACGAAGCGATGTGTCCGTTGAACGCGGTCTCGGTGGTGGTGCCCGACGTCGATACCGTCTGGTCGGCGTCAACCGTCGCGGCTCTCACGTCGCCCGCAAAGGTGCCGCTGCGTGCGTAGAGGTCGCCATAGCCGGCGTAGCTGTAGTGGTTGAGGGAGCTGCTTCCGACGTTGAAGCTGTACAGGTCACCGTCGCCGAAGACGCGCAGGGCCCCCTGTGACGAGCCGCTCAGGGTAGCGTCGCTGCCGGCTAGAATTCCCCATTCGTCGGCCATATTATTGAAGTCGGTGTCGTTGTCCCGAATGGCGCTGGCAAGGGGGCACGCCGAGCCGACCAGGTCGGAGATACAGCCGTCGGCGGCGACGTCGTAGCCGTAGTAGGTGGCTGGGTCTTCGGTGGGGCAGTCATCTTCGAAGTCGTACACACCATCGCCATCGGTGTCTTCGGGGCCGAAATTCATGGTGATGGGGGCCGTGCCGCCGAACATCCACCAGGTGAACTCATTGGAGGACTCGGTGGTGCTTATGGTGTGTGATCCGGCGCCCACGGACACGGTGACGGTGAACCACTTGTCGGTGGTCAGGCTGGTCGTCGCGTGCCGGCATTGGTCCGAGCCCGGGTAGGTTTTGGCCGCTGAATGCCAAGAGGTGTACGGGCCGTAGGTCACGCCATCGAGCACGAGGGACGCGCTGAAGCGGCCGTCGTGACCGGGGGTGTACGTTCCAACGTGGATGTCCGTCGTGCCGTCGCCATTGTCTGTCGTGCAGATGCTGGTGGTGTGGGCAGACGCGACGGTGCTCAAGCCGAGACTTGCGAGCACGAAGAGAGTACGATGCATAGTGGGTCTCCGTTCGCTCCAAAATGGAGCGAATTAGTGGGTTTTAGGCGAGCTGGTGCAATTCGCCTTGCACGGCTCAATGTGGCCTTCGGGGCCGGTCCCTGTGCAAACGCAGGTCTGCACTCGGAACGCTGTCGGTGTACCCGATGAGGGAACCGAACAACGTCGGGTTGGGCCGCGGCTCTGGCGCCATCCGCTTGTTTACAGTCCTCAACCTCGGGTGAAGACGCGCCGATCTAGCGGTCGATGAGCCCGACTAGGACAGGCACATGCAAGCATTCGGTGTGCGGCGAAATAGCTGGCTGAGAACGGTTGATTTCAGGTGATGACGGCCGCACACAGCGGATGACATCACCGATTTTCCGGTTGCCGCTTCGCGTCCTAACCGCCGACCTTCTTGCAAAGGATCCCGGCGGTGTTGTGGGAGTAGCGACGCGCCGCGCTCCAGCCCGATCCGCTCTTGTCTTGGCGGATGGTCATGTCGTATTTGTTGCAGTCTCCCGACGCCTGTTTTGCAGCGATGACGACGCTGCGGTGCCGGGCCACGACTGCACCCGTGATGGGGTGCCGGATCATCTGCCAATCCGGGCTCTGCACCGATACAGCGAGCAGGCGTTCATTCCATCCAGTACGTTGAAAAGCTTGTTTTCCAGCAGCGATGGCCACTGGGTCCGAGGACACAGCTCCCGGCATCACCACCGATGCCAGGCGCTGCGCGGCGTCGGCTTTGTCGGCGGCTCGTGCAGCGGCAAGGCTGGGCTTGACCGTTGCGAGGGTCTTGAGCTGATCTCGCACCGAGCGAACGGCCGCCTCATCGACGACCGAGGCCGCGACTTCCCACTTGGCGAGGATGGGCGCGACGCACACCATCTGGTTTACGGCGCCCCAGCCCACGCACTGGTTCTTGGCGTTCTCGGTCGCTTGTTCCGCATCATCAATCATATCGCGGTGATAGCTTGCGAAGGCGTTCATCGCATTGCCTTCGCTGCCGCGAAATGTGGGCTCTGGGAGCCCGTCACCGGTGAACTGTCGCAGGTGGGCAAAACGCTCGGCGCTGATGTGCATGGCGCTGTCCTTCCAGGCCGCCGTCTGCGCTAAAGATGACTCTGGATCTCGGGTGTCATAGGGAACGCCTCGCTTGGCTTCGCCGATCTTCTCCATAAACGAATCGGCCACGACCGATGCCGCCCGAGCCTCGGCTTCCAGAGCCCGGGCGGTTTGCACCACGGCGTCTCGATATGTGGCTAGGGGAGAGAGGTCGGCGTTGGAACCTACTTTTTCTGTAAGTCTGCCCAGCTGAACATCCAGCTGCGCCAGCTCCGCCTCTAGGTCGTTCATCGGATAGTGGCTGGGGTCGAGCATTCGATTGGCTCGCTGGTACCAGTCTCGCAGTTTGGGGCGCTCATTGTAGCTGGCGCCGGGCAGCGTCAGGCCGGGCCGGGATGGTGCGGGGGTCGTCGGAGTTCCGCGAGGGCGAGCCAGCTCCTCGGGGCTTTCGTACACGAACTCGGATTGACCATCGACGTCGGCTTGGGCGGAGTCCAGGTATTGCTGCAATGGACCCAGGTCGCGGTCGGTCTTTAGATCCTCTCGCATGCTCTTGAGAGCGCGGCCGGCATAAATGGTGCCGTTTCTCCGAACGTTCTCGGAGTATTTGCCCGATGAGTCGCACGCCTTTTCCATCTGGCGGAAGAAGGTCTGATGGTCGGAGTACCCGAGCCCGTCACCGGTCTCTCTCTCGAAGACGGGCGCTTCGGTACAAGCGGCGAACGAACTAGATATTAGCCAAATCAGCAGCAGCATGGAGCATCCTAGGAGCGAGGTGCGTCCTTGGACCCTAGCGGAGGCGTGCCGCGTTCACTCTGTCAGTGCCCCGACACTTTCAAACAACCACATCGTCGGCTAGTCTCCGCGCCATGTCCGATTCTGAACTCCCGCCACAGCTGCCGCCGCCTCGTTGGAAGGCGTCGGGCACTGTCGATCCGTTCGTTCGCAACCTGATGTTGGTGGGGGTGGGGATCGCGGGCATGCTCGCCGGCTGCACGTGCTTGTGGGCGGGTTGCCTGCACAGCACGGTCGAAGACGTGATGAAGATGGAGCGCAACAACGCCCCCTCTGGCCAGGTCGACCGATTTGGTCGGGAACCGGACCGCATCGTGAGGGATCCGAACAATGAGATCGTGCCGGGTTTGCCGCCACGGCTCAAGGTACGCCGCGGACTCATTCAGCCCGACGACCCCGAAGTCGCGCCCAGAGCCGATGACGGGACCGCACCAGACTCCAGAAATCCGGATCAAACGCCCAGAAAATCCTCGGCGCCCAGAGGCCCATCAGAGAGCGAGATGTTTGGCGTCGACTAGGGTTTTCGTACGAGGCGAGCTGCCCGCCGCGAGCCTTTGGTGGGCTAGCCGCCATCCCTCATGACCGTTCCGCACGAACCACAGGGAGGTCGGAGCGAGCCGGGTTCTCGACGAGCGAGGGCCTGCCGGCGTGTCGAGACACGTCAAAGGCCCGAGCGAAGGAGAGGGACCGGCGCAGCCCGAGATCCCAAGGTGCAGTGGAGTGCGTC
>JBGCER010000134.1:0-5407 GCA_045106515.1 Myxococcota bacterium | reverse complement strand
GCATCATGCGGCGCGCGATGAAGACGGACATGAACAACGGTCCGCGCTACTACTAGGGGTGGTCGGGTGCCGTGCGGCGTGCCCCGAAACCGGGGTCGCACGGTCGCCAACCGCCACACAACCCTTCGCGCGGGTGCGGTCGGGTAGGGCATGAGAGCCCTCACAATCAGTCTTGTCCTCGCCTTCGTCTTGGCCTGCGCACGAACAGGACCCTCGCACCCGCTTCCGCTGACGGAACTTCCCGCGTCCGACGAGTTCTTCGGCATCCAGTACTATCCGAAACCGATGTTTCTACATCAAAAAAGCGGTGCCTTTACCGAGTTCAAGAGCGAGTTGGTGTTTGCCATCGCCGGCAAGGGCTCCGGGCCGTCGGGCGCTACGCCAGTGAACTCCTGACACAGGGGGTGACTGCGGGGTATGAGCCGTCATGGACACTCTTCTTAGTTTGCGGGTACTCGCGGCGGTTGCCGAACACAAGAGTTTCGCGTTCGTGGCCAAAACCCTTGGAATATCCAAGGCAATGACCAGCAAGCATGTGCAGCACATAGAGGCCCGGGTGGGCGCAAGACTGCTGTATCGGAACAGTCGAAACGTCAGCCTGACGGAAGCTGGCGCACGATACCTCGCGACTGTGCGCCCCCTGTTAGAGGGACTCGATGATGCTGAGGCGGCCTTGTCTGAAGCGGCGCAAACGGCCCAAGGCACGCTCAGAGTGACAACGCCGGTATGGATGGCCAACCCACCCTTCGCCGCAATCCTCGCGCAATACCATCGCGAAAACCCAGGTGTGATCCTCGATCTCGACCTGAGCGGCCGAAAGATCAACTTGGTCGAAGAGGGGGTAGACCTTGCGATTCGGGTGGCCGCAAGCTTGGACGACGGGCTCATTGCCCGCAGACTAGGAGAGGTGGAGTTTCCACTGGTCGCTTCACCAGCGTTTCTGGACGCCTTCGGTCGTCCAACCCGCGTAGACGACTTGTCGGGCGCGCCACTCATGCTCTACACCCAGATGGAAACCAGTGGACGCATTCGGTTCGGGAGCGGAGAGGACGCTCTGGACATCCGCTTCACACCGGCGCTGCGCTCGGGAAACGAGACCCTCATTCACCTAGGCGCACAACAAGGCATGGGGTTCGCCTTCGTCCCCCATTGGCTGGCAGCAAACGACCTCGAACACGGGGTGTTGGAGCGCGTCCTGCCGGACACCCCCTGGCCACGCGTACCGCTGTTCGCGGTGTATGCAGACCGGAAGTATCTGCCGGCAAAGGTCAGGACCTTCTTGGACTTTCTGGCAGGACCGAAAGGGGTCAGCTCCTTCGGTCCTCCCAAAACATAGGCCTATTGGTCGAAGGCGCCCATCTGGAACATCCCGGTGAGCCAGTCTTCCACATGGTGGATCTCGACGACCAATCCATCGTCATTGAACTCATGAATGTCGATGGCCATGATGTCGATAGGGCGGTCTTGGGCTGGAATCCCGGAGAAATTGCCGACTTGCACGCCAGTGACCCTCGACCGAACGACGACGAAGTTGCCGTCCTCCAGAATCTGGTCGGGGGTGATGGTCAGGTCCTCGAAGATCTGGTTTACGGGATCGATCGACGCCTTGAAGGCTTCGAGGCCTGGGTCGCGGTCTGGTGGCGAGGGGATGCTCACAATGTCGGAGGCGAGAACCAGGTCGAGCAGCTCGGCATCATTGTCGGTGTAGGCATCGTAGAAGTACTGAACTCGCTCGACATTGGTCAGGCCATCAGCGCCCTCATCGCTGCATGCGGTCAGGGTTGTGGCGATAGCAAGGACGGCGGCAAAGGGCAGGGCTTTCATTTGGAGGCTCCATTGGGGGCTTGTGGTTGCTGCTGTTCACAACCGAGGTTGGCCGTGAACTCCTTCTGACGCTCCTATTGTAATTGTACACCAAAGAGAAACCATGACTCGATATAAGATGCTATGTTTCTCTAGAAGAAACCATGTGAGAGCACAGCCTCGCGGTCGCGGGTACGGGTGGTGTCCGGGCCAGTCCCGGGGTCGACGCCATGCCTCGACCGCAGCAGCGTGCTCCTCGATCAAGGCGGACCGCGCGCCCAGGCCCGCCCCCCCGACAGCACCTTCAGCGTCGCCGGGGGCCGCACCACCATCGTGCGCAGGGTCATCGCCTCGCCACAGTGGGGAGAGGCGAGGGCGTCTAGGTCGAATACCCGTCTCAGCAGCTCAGCCCATGGGGTCCAGCGTGAGTTGACGCTCGTAGCTCGGGTGCACCGAAATTCCCGTAGCGTTGGAAGCGATCGGTCGAGGGCGTATTGGATACGGTAGGTAGCACATCAAAGTCGCTAAAGACCGCCCGCACTCGCCAGCAATAGCCCCCAACCAAGACTCAAGTTGAGGCCTGCTGCTCCGACTCATCGTATTCCACGCCCACCAGGATGATGCGATGCCCGATGCCAAGACCGCGGTTCTCTTAATCGGCTTTCAGAACGACTATTTCGCGGACGATGGCGTGTTGCGCGCCGTTGTCCAACAAAACGCGACTGCCAACGGCGTGTTGAAGAACACCCTCGCGCTCCTCGACGAGCTGCAATCCAGCGACGCGCTGTTCATCACCCTGCCCATTTTGTTCTCCCCCAACTACTCCGAACTCCCACGCCCCACTGGGCTGTTGGCGACCATCAAGGAACTCGGGGCGTTCAGACGGGACACCGTTGGTGGCCAGACGGTGCCCGACTTCACGTCTTTCGGCGACCGCATCGAGACTATCACCGGAAAGACAAGCTTTAACGCATTTTTTGGTACCAACCTCCACGAGCGACTGACGGCCCAGGGCATCACGGACCTCGTGCTCTGTGGGGTGGTGACGTCGGTGTGCATCGACTCCACCGGTCGGGCCGCAGCCGAGTTGGGCTACGGCGTCACCGTGCTCTCGGACTGCACAGCGGGGCGCAGCGCCGCGGAGCACACCTTCTACTGTGAGGACATTTTCCCGCTGTACGCCCAGGTCCAGAAGAGCTCCACGTTGCTTCGGCACCTGCATGTCGCCGCCTGAAAAGGAACGGATCGAGCACTTGGAGGCGAAAGTCCAGAGCCTCCGCAACCTGCTCTTGGAGTTGGCGGCCGACAAAGCGACCATGGAGCGAACGCTCCTCTTGGAACGACAGCGGTACGTCGAGCTCGTGGAGCGGGTGCCGTGGGTCGTGGCTCTCATCGACAAAAGCCTGGTCTACATCGACGCCAATCCGTATCTTCGGAACCTCTTAGGGGGAGACAGCCTGCTCGACCGCTCGGTCGGGGCGTGCGGTGAGGGCGAGGAACTCGCCGCGGCCATTCGAGCCTTCGGTGCCGACGCCAATGCCACGAAGTGGGACGTCGAGGTTCACATCAAGACCTCTGACTCGACCCGACACTTCTCCGTGGTGCTGACCCGGAGCGCGTTCGACGACCACATTGCCCTGCTCGGAATAGACCACACCGATCTGCGGGAGGCGATCACCCGTGCCGAAGAATCCGCGAACACGGCTCAAGCCGCCAACCGGGCCAAAACTGAGTTCCTCGCCGTCATGAGCCACGAGATCCGAACCCCTCTCAACGGCATGTTGGGCATGCTGGAGCTCCTGCTGGACGGAGACCTGGCCCCCAAGGACCGCGCGATCGCCCGGCAGATCGACAGCTCGGGTTGCGCCCTGCTCAGAATAGTAAACGACATCCTCGATCTCACCAAGATCGAAGCCAATAAGATCGTTCTGGAGGCCATCCCCTACTCCCCTCGGGAGGTGACCCGCTCCGTCATTGGCCTGTTCAGCCAGCAGGCGTTCGACAAGGGAATCCGCCTTGCCGAGACCATCGACGCTCGGGTACCCGCGTGGGTGGTGGGAGATCCAACGCGAATCACCCAAGTGCTCGCCAACATCATCAGCAATGCTGTCAAATTCACAGACGATGGGAGTGTCCACCTATTCATCAGCTATGAAGAGGATTGTTTGTGTGTGCGGGCCGTCGATACGGGAGTCGGAATTAGCGCCGAACAGGTTCAACGATTGTTCGAGCCGTTCACTCAGGCCGAGCAGTCCACCACGCGCCAGTTCGGGGGCACTGGCCTCGGACTAAGCATCTGCAGGCGGCTGGTTCAAGCCATGGGCGGGTCCATCGAGATGCACGGCACCCTGGGAGAAGGCGCCACGGTGCGCTTCAAGGTCCCCGCCGTCGAGGTTGCCGAGACCGCGGCCCAAGGCCAGTCCCCCGTAAACGAAGAGGACCTACACACCCTGATCACCCATCTTTCCCCTCACATCTTGGTCGTCGAAGACAACCCGGTCAACCAGTTGATCGCCAAGCGCTTCTTGGAGTCGGCCGGGTGCACCGTCGTGGTCGCCTCAAACGGCAGGGAGGGCGTTCAGGCGGCCCAAGACACCCTGTTTGACCTGATCTTCATGGACATCAACATGCCCATCCAAGACGGGCTGTCGGCCACCCTGGAGATTCGGGGACTCCCAGAGCCCCACAGCCAGGTACCCATCGTGGCCATGACGGCCAATGCCATCGAAGGCGACCGAGACGCGTGTTTTGCGGCCGGAATGGACGGATACGTCGGCAAGCCCTTCCGGCGACGGACCCTCCTCACAGCCATCGGGCACCACGTGAGGAGTCTGCGGCTAGCGAGCTAGACGGATCACCGCGGGACTCACCGGCCCCTGCTAAACATCCGAATCGAGACTAATTGACAAGGGGCCGAGGGCTAGTCCTCGTCGTCGTACTCAATGGGGTCACCGCTGATGAGAATCTTGCCATACAGCTCCGTGCTGACGTTCAGAAGATTCCCGGTGTCTGTCGCCAGGCCGGAGATGAGGTCGCGCTCTCCGAAGGGGGCCTCAAAGTCGCCAGCGGCCGCCACTTCGGCATCAAACGCCACTTCGCCACCATCTGCGAGGTCGCCAGACCCAGCGGTCCCGGTTGCGGACCAGGTGTGCCAGGCGCCGATGAAGGGTGTCTCCACCGTCTCGGCATCGCCGTCGTCGCCTTCTTCGTCGAGGTCGGAGCCACCGTCGTCAGGCACGAGGCGGAGGACGACCTGCGCGACGTTCTCGAGGTCTGCGCCCGACAGAGCTGCGCGCACAAAGCCCACATCGGAGGCGCCGTCATCGGAGCCGGGTTCCTCGAAGTTCTGCAGGTAGCCGGTGGTGATGGCGTACTGCCAGTCACCTGAGGTCCCCGACACGGTGTTGCCCTCGAGGCCCTCGCCGATGACGACGGTGACGTCGAAGTTGGCCAGCTGCACATCGCCGCTGGCGTCGATGGCTTCGACGCTCACGACGTAGGTGAGGTCGACGAAGTTGTCGGGCTCAGCGAGGTCGAAGGTCTTGGCGAACTGGAACTGGGTCTCGGTGGGTGCGGCGTCATCGAGGGACAGAAGCAAGGTCCC
>JBGCER010000133.1:0-2627 GCA_045106515.1 Myxococcota bacterium | reverse complement strand
CGGTGAACAGCCAGGCCGCGGTGTCCTTGGGAACCCCCCGATCTGGCCACACCTCAAGGGCGCGCACGAGGGCCGCCTGGACGGCTTCCTCGGCGCGCTCGATGTCGCGAAACTGGCGCGCCAACACGGCGACGACGCGGGGTGCATCCCGCTCCGCACACCGCCTGACGGCCGCGGGTACGTCAGCCGCCAGCGGAGTCCAGCTCCGACGGGACTGTACCCAGGGGGCGGACCTCGATGGCGCCGCCACCGAACAGGCTCGGGCAGCGCTTTGCCCACTCCAAAGCGGTGTCCAGGTCGGGCACGTTCAGCAGGTAGAACCCACCGATCTGCTCCTTGGTCTCCGCGAAGGGCCCATCGATCACCTGAACGCCGCCATCGGTGCCGCGCAGGGTGGTGGCGGTGTAGCTCGGCTGCAGCTCCCCTCCCCCTGCGAGCACGCCAGCGGCGGCAAGCTCGCCATTATACTCCATAAACGCCGCGATAGCTTGGCTCTGGGCCTCTTCAGGCATGCCTTGCCACGCTGACTCATCTCCGTGCAACAACATCATATAGGTCATGGTCTCTCTCCTAGTTTAAGTGGGGGTTTAGCTGCGCTTCGAGGCCATGAGGGCCTCAAGTCTATCCAGGCTGGCTTCGTATTCAGGCCCCAGCATGCCATCGGCGAACACGCCAAAGATGCGGTCTGGCCCGAAGGGCAGGTCAGCCTTGGCCATCCAGGTCACGCGGGTGGTGCCGTCGCCCAGGTCTTCGAGCTCGAACACGTCTTCGGTGACCATCTGGAAGGGGGCGGTGTACTGCAAGCTCGACACCACCCGTTCGCCAGGCACAACCTGCTTGAGCGTGAGGGTGGCGGTGCCGATCTCTTCGCCTTCCCAGTGCATGGCCGCGCCCAAGGCGCCGGGCTCGCCGGAGTAGGTGTAGACCGCCGCTGGGTCGACCTCGGTCCAGATGATCCAGTCGTGGCGATCGGGAAAGTGGGCGATCTGGTGCTGCACATCCGCGGGGCTGGCGGAAATCACCGCGGACCGACGAACGTCGAGCTGACTGGGCAGCAGCGCGAGGGCGCCAAAGGCGAGGACGGGAACGGCGACGGCGACAGCGGCGACTCCGATGAGTAGGCGTTTCATGGACACTCCTTGGCGCCAGTTGTGCGGCGCTCACCCAAGAGACGGTTCAGGAGGCGGTTGTGGCCATTTTAGGAGTCGATCCCGTTTTGAACGGCATAGCCCAATAGCTTTGTCTGAATAAAGAGCCTAGCTAAGACGAAACGACCCCACTGGCCGACCCTGCGAAAAACACGAACCCCCAACCCCGGTTACCTGCCGGCCACACACTGGAGTCCCCATCACCTTCGAATCCATGGGCCTTGCGACCGAGGTCCTCACCGGCATTTCCGACATGGGCTTCAAAGAGCCCTCCCCCATCCAAGCCAAAGCGATCCCGCTCGCCATGACGGGCAAGGATCTCATCGCCTCGGCGTCCACCGGCACCGGAAAAACCGCGGCCTTCCTGCTTCCCGTGCTGAACCAGCTCGTGGGAACCGCCCCTGGCACCCTCAAGGTCTTGGTGCTCACACCCACCCGCGAATTGGCTCTGCAAATCGACGAGCAAGCGCTCGCATTGGGCTACCACCTTGGGTTTTCTAGCGTAGCCATCATCGGTGGCACCAAGATGAACCCCCAAGAAGACGCCATCCGCTCCGGGGTCGAGATCATCGTGGCCACGCCCGGTCGCCTAAAAGACCACATGAAGCAGAAGTATCTTGACATGGGCACGGTCGAGTTCCTGATCCTCGACGAGGCCGACCGGATGTTCGACATGGGCTTTCTGCCCGATGTGCACCACATCGTGTCACGCCTCAAGAAAGACCGTCAGACCCTGCTCTTCTCCGCCACCATGCCGCCCAAGGTGCGCAAGCTGGCCGACTCGATCTTGCGGGACCCGGCCACGGTGGCCGTCGACCCCAGCAAGCCCGCCGAGAGCTTGGAGCACTGCGCCCTGAGCGTGTCTCATGGACGCAAGGCCGCCATGCTCGCCGAGCTGCTCTACGATGATGAGATGCACTCGGTCATCGTCTTTGTGAAGCGCAAGAGCGAAGCGGACGGCCTGGCCCGCAAGGTTCGACGCTTGGCCCGGCGCGAGGCCGCTAGCATCCACTCCGGGCGGAGCCAGAAGGAGCGCATCGCCGCCCTCGAAGACTTCCGCAAAGGGACCTGCCCCATCCTCATCGCCACCGATGTGGCGGCCCGAGGCATTGACGTCGACAAGGTCACCCACGTGGTGCACTTTGACGTGCCCCGGTCCCCCGAGGACTACATCCACCGCAGCGGGCGCACCGGTCGCGCCGGGCAGTCGGGCGAGGTGATCACCCTGGTGGCGCCAGACGAAGAGCGCGACTTTGCGGTCATCGAAAAGGCGATTGGTAAGCGGATTCCGCGCGATACGATGCGGAACTTCGACAATGGACTGGATCGCGGCTCGAGGCCGCAGAAGCGGCGGCGGTAGGGACGGCGGGCCGGATTCGGCGAGCACGACTTGTTTAGGCACCTACAACATTACAAACCACCGAAACAACGGTGACCTCCTGGCCGGCAAATTTTGATGCTATTCGCAAAAAATGACGG
>JBGCER010000132.1:0-15912 GCA_045106515.1 Myxococcota bacterium | reverse complement strand
GGCCCCAAATCGACGCCACGAGCCTCACGTTCTCCACCATCGCGGCCGATCCATCGATGGTGACGTTCGACTCCGGCTCCGCGGAGCGCAAGACCATCCAAGATGCCCTCGCTCAAGCCCGAGGCAATCGGGCACAAGCCGCTCGAATCCTTGGTATCCCGCGGAGCTCCCTGCTCTACCGGATGAAGAAATGGTCCATAAACTAGTCGGACTTCTGTGTGTGGTCGGGGCCTGCGGCCCCCGATCGCCGGCACCCACGTGGCACAACACCGACGAGCCCGCCCCGACCGACGACACCGGCTCCGTCTGGGTCGATGTGCCGTTCATTCGAACCATCGCCGCACTGCAACGCGATGCGTCGGGACAGACGGCCGATGCATCCGACGGGGGCACGGTCTGTCCTACCGACTTTGACCTTGTGGGAGAGCTTGACCGGACCCAAGTGTGCATCGCCGAAGAGCCAGGCAGCGTCGTGGTTCTGGACCGTGACGAATGGGGAGAGTTGCAGCAGGAGTCCGACGAGCGCGCCCGGTGCGAGCCGCTCGGCCCTCATCTGGGCGGCATCGGCAGAGGCGCAGTTTGCCAGATAGAAGTTCCACTATCTGCCATCTACGTTGACCGAGATCGCGATCGCATCCCCCTCGCCGCGCTGCCCGCTCCGCACAAGGTGTGCCCCCCGGACTCCCGTCACGTCGGCGGGTTCGGCCTCAACGAAGCCTGCCTGCCAGAGCGCCCCGGTGCTGTGGCGGTGCTAAGTCGGAGCCTCGATGGCACCCTAGTCCGTGAGCTTCCCCGGCTGCGCGACGCATGCCCCGCCGGATGGTCCATCGCTGGCGGACAGCAATTTTCGGCGGTTTGCCTGCAAGACGAAGCGGGTGCGGTGATGTGGCTCACTCCCAACGAGGACCAGCAACCCTGGTATGAATGGGACCGAGCGTCACTCTGCCCGCCCGACTGGGCCCTGGTCGGCGGTACCTCTACCCAGGTGGCGTGTGGGTCGACGACCGCGCACGAGATCATTCAGATCGACTATCAACCCGATGAATCCACCGATCAAGAGCCCGCCGCCGGCGCGTGTCCACCGCCCTTCCATTTCCAGGGCCGCAACGGCGAGGCGAGCGTGTGCGTTCGCGCAGTGGAGTGATCCATACGAGCGCCACATGCGTATGGCTCAGCGGAGGCCTCCTTGGTCCTGTTATGCCACCGCATGCCCGACCTGCGCTCAACGCCTGAAATCACTGCCGTCGAGCTGCTTCACGCCGTCTCTGTCGGCCGAGATAAGCAGGCGTTTGCCGAGCTGTTTGGCCGATACGCACCCCGCCTGAAGGCGTGGTTTGTACGAAGCGGGCCAGCCGGGCGTGCCGACGAGCTCACCCAAGAGGTCATGCTCCGCGTATGGCGGAAGGCCCACCTGTTCGACCCGCAGAAAGCGTCGGTATCGACTTGGATATTCTCGATTGCTCGAAACGCCAGGGTGGACCACCTGCGCAAGAAGCGCCCCGCGGTCCATGACACTGACCCCGCGCTCATCCCGGCCGAACCCGCTGACTTGGACCACGCGCTCGATGTCCAGCGGAGCGCCCACAACCTGCAGTGCGCCCTGTCCGAGCTGCCCGACGCCCAAGCGGCCGTCTTGCAGGCAGCCTATTTTGAGCACAAGACGCTGCGCGCCATCGCCGGCGAGTTGGATGTACCCCTCGGCACCATCAAGAGTCGGGTCCGTCTGGCCATCACCTCGCTGCGAAAGGCCTTGGGAGCGCCATGACGATCGAACACCACAGCACCGAGTTGTTGTTGGCCTACGCCACGGGGGCCGCCACGAGCGCCGAAGCGCTGGTCGTCGCCTGTCACCTGACCTTGTGTGGGGAATGCCGGGAGCGAATCATCGAATTAGAGGCATTAGGGGGTGCATTTCTCGAATCCTCCCCCGCCGATACAGTTTCCGATGCACTTCTCAGCGACGTTCTCGCGCGGTTGGACGACCCCGAGCCAGACCCTTCACCTGCGCCCAGAACCGATCCCTCTGGCATTTTGCCCGCCGCTTTATGCGACCTCGTCGGACCCTTCGCCGACCTCTCATTTCAGACGATCTTCCCAGGCGTGGGCCAGGCTGTGGTGCCGATGGAAACCGACGGCATGCCGGTCCGCCTGTTCAAGCTCGCTGCGGGCACTCGTGTTCCCGATCACCGGCATGAGGGCCTAGAAACGACGCTCGTCCTCACCGGCGGATTCACCGACGATGGCGGCCACTATGGCAGGGGGGATCTCTGTCTTCGCGACGACCAACACATTCATCGCCAGCGGATCGACCCCGGAGAACCCTGCGTCGTTCTCACACTCGCCGACAACCCACTGGTGCCTCTCACCCTTCGTGGTCGCGTCGCTTCATGGCTGCGAAAAGTCTAGTGCGTGCTCCTCTACTATTGGCGTTTCTCGCCGGTTGTCCAAGCCCGACCACCGACGCATCAGACCCGACCGACAACACGGACTCGACCGACAACACCGACGTGACCGACAGCACGGACTCGACCGATAATACAGACTCCACCGACAATACCGATGACACCGACCCTCCTGTGACCTGGCCGCCGTCTGGCCTCGTGTTGCCGGGCGTCACGGTGGTCGACGTCGCTGGCGTACGCGGTCCCGCCTGGGTGGTGATCGAGGCCGACACCATCTACGCGGTGCACCTCGAAGACCCCGGCCCCATACCCAACAACATTGAGGTCTTGAACACCACCGGGCAGTTCATCACCCCCGGGCTCATCGAGCCGCACGCCCACCTCTTTCTATCGGGGGCCAGCGTCGATGTCGGCGATACGCTCAAGGATAACCTTCGGGCGCAGCTACTTTTTGGTGTCACGAGTGTCGTGGACGCCGGGGGCCCGCAAAGCGGCGCGGGCCTGTTGCGGTTCGCCGAGCGCGCAGACTGGCAGGGCCCGTCTGTAAAAGTACTTTCGCCCTTCATCACCGCCGCGGGAGCCCATCCGTGTGAGGTCTGGAATCAGCCCTCTCGCTGCTGGTACACCGACGACGCTGGATCGGGGGCCCCCCTCGGAACTCGGGCGATGGACCTAGGGTTTTCGGGGGTCAAAATATCGGTTTCCGACGCAGCCCACACCCCTTGGCCCACCCCAAGACCCAAGCTCGAGGAACTCAAGGGCGCCGTGGAGCGAGCCAAAGCCCGCGGCGGACTCGCCTACGCCCACGTGAACACCGAGACCGACGCCGTCGACGCTCTCGATGCGGGCGCAACGCACCTGAGCCACCCGGTCTTTGGCTCAGCCACGACGGAAGAGGGCCGAAAACGACTGCGCGATGAAGCCACTGCGATCCACACGACGTTCAGCGCGTTCAATGGTGTGGACCGCGTCATCAACGACCGCGTGCCATGGACGGAACTCGATGGCGCGACCCCGTCTCGCGTCCTCGACAACTGGAAATTCGTTCGGGACAACCCAAATGTTCTCATCGATGGCTGGCTGCGAGAGAACGCGGCTTGGCATACCCAGGCCCAAGCCTCCACCCGCGCACTTCACGCGGAAGGCGCGACCGTCTTGCCCGCCTCCGACGCCGGCTACTTGTTCGTGCCTCACGGTCTAGGCCTCCACTGGGAGATGCAGGCGCTGCGCGCACAAGGCCGGACCGCCGCCGAGAGCCTCGCCGCCGCCACCGACGGCGCCGCTACCGCGCTCGGTTGGACCGACCGCGGCCGTATCGAAGTCGGCTTTCGCGCCGACCTGATCGTCGTGTCGTCGGACCCGCTCTTGGATCTCTCCACGCTCAGCCAGCCCAACTGGACCATCGTCGGCGGGACCCCGTGGACCCGCGCCCAGCTGCTCAGGGGTTGGCAGCCCCTCGGCACATCGCCAGGGAGCTCGGATGGAGACTTCTGTATCCAAGGTTCAGACTGCAATAGCGGACGTTGCGATGGCTGGACCAAAACATGCCAGCCCTCGTGTGTCACGG
The DNA here is from genome assembly GCA_045106515.1 of Myxococcota bacterium. Classification (GTDB taxonomy): domain Bacteria; phylum Myxococcota_A; class UBA796; order UBA796; genus REDI01. The sequence goes on along the minus strand of JBGCER010000132.1, from coordinate 11,943 downwards.
CGTGGTCCGTGGACAATCGATGCGGTGCCGGAGCGGTATGCACACCCACCGCCGAAGGCCCGGCCTGCCGACCCGTGCGCACGTGTGATCGGATCACGGCCGAAGGGTGCGCACCCTCGTCGTACTCCGAGAACTGCATTCCCAGCGACCGCGACACCAATGTGTGCTGGCCCGCAGGCCCTCGAAACCAGTGGGAGACCTGCGGGGGCCTCGACCCCGAGACGTTCTGCGCGGATGGCCACACCTGCTCTCCGATCGACGGCCTGTGCTACCGCCTGTGCGATGTCAGCGACCCCAGCGCCTGCGACTCGGGCACGACCTGCACCATGCAGCAGGTCGCCGGGACGGACTGGTACGCGCTCTGCTTGCCCTAAAACCAAGAACCCCACAACGCCGAGTGGCGCCGAGGGGCTTGGAGAGCAATAGCAGGATGAATGCCTAGTTTGCGACAGCCTGCACTTCGGCGGAGGTGCCGTCGGGCAGGTGCGCGACGAGGGAAGGCACGCCCGCGCTGGTGTTGACGGCGTACACGTTCACGAAGACATCCGCGCCCAAGTCGGGGACCTGGAAGCACGCGTCGACGGTGGCGTTGGCGCCGACATCGAAGCCGACACCGAGGGCGCCGGGGTCAAGGTCGACACCGGGCGCCTCGGCATTGTAAGCAAAGCCCGCGAGGAGCGGAGCATCGCCAACAGGCGTGCAACTCGCGTCCACAACCCAGACGTCCACGGGGTTGAGCGCCGCAGCGCCCGCCTTGTGGAAGACGTTGAGACGGGTCTTGCCAGCGGGCACATCACCGCCATTGTCTTCGAATGCGGTCACGTTGAAGGCGGCGTCGCCTTCGCCAGCGCCGGCGGCGTAGCCCGAGGCCACGAAGGACCAGGTGGTGTCTGCTTCGAGATCGAAGTCAGCGACGGTGAAGACCGAGTCTCCAATGGCGCCGCCCTTGGGCACGATGTCGAAGGTGTAGGTGCCCACGTCGAGCTCGACGTAGTCCGTGGTGTCCTTGAACGCGAGGGACACGCCCGAGGCTTCGCCATTGACGAAAATATCGACGTCCGTGCCGGTGTCGCCGGGGAAGACGCCCAAGTGCACAAGGCGAACCTTCGCCGTCTCGGACGCCACATCGGTGTCGTCGGTGCCATCGGTCGCGTCCGATGTATCAGAGGTGTCGTCGTTGCAAGCGACCATTCCAAGGGACAAAGCCATCAGCGGAACAAGAAGTCGGACCGTGTTCATTTGCATCTCCTGTCGCCCCAGTTGCGGGGCGTTCAAAAGATGTACACATTTTGAACAAGGCCAGCGACCCCGGGTGTTCAGAACTGTAGGCCCGGCCATACAAAGGTATATCATACGAACTATTCCGCAAACTTGAGCTTTACGGGACGTCCGCAGTGCGCTCGCGCCCGACCCGTCGGCCGCCACAACGAACAACTTCTGAAGAAGTACCTATGGATTTTGCCGCATCCACGATTCCAGGATCACGACCGCCGCCGCTTGGTCGATCACCTCTTTGCGCCTCTGGCGCTTCACGTTCTGGGCGATCAACATGCGTTCCGCCTCAACAGAGGAAAATCGCTCGTCCTGATAGGCCACCGTCCGGCCGGACCTCTCCTCCACCGCAGTCCCGATCTGCCGAGCCAGGCGAGCGGACCGAGTCTCGGAGCCGTCCAGCTCATACGGCATGCCCACGACCACGACATCGGGCTCAAACTCATCCAGCACCACGAGCAGCGCGGTCACATCGCGGTCCACGCCCCTGCGCGACAGCGTGGACACGGGTTGCGCAAACAGGCGAAGCGGATCGGTCACAGCGATGCCGATGGTCTTCGTACCCACGTCCAACGCCAACACCCGACCCACAGGACCTCCTCGATAATCTCGATGGCTACTAAAACGGCCAGAATCTGACCGCCACCCTTGGACGGCAACGGCGTACTTGGGTTACCTGTACACCCGTTCAGGTGCAGACCCGTCCGCACCCCCTGGAGAACGCATGCCCACCGCAGAGATCCTGAGCCAAGGCGACGAGGTTGTGACTGGTCAAACGGTCGATACCAACGCTGCGTGGCTCGCCGATCAGCTGACTGCGTTGGGATTCACGGTGGTGCGTCACACATCGGTCGGCGACCGCCCGGCAGACATCCGGGCCAGCATCATCGCCGCCATCGACCGCGCAGACTTGGTCCTGTCGACCGGCGGCTTGGGGCCCACGGAAGATGACCTCACCACCCAGGCCGTAGCCGACGTTTACGGCGTGGAACTCGCGTTCGACACCGTCGCCATGACCACGATCGAAGCACATTATCGGCGATTCGATCGCGTCATGCCCGACGTGAACAAGAAGCAAGCCTGGCTGCCGAAGGGCTGTGTCCGCCTCGACAATGACTGGGGCACCGCGCCCGCGTTCGCCATGGTAGATGACCGCGCTGTCACCGCCTTCCTTCCGGGTGTGCCCCGCGAAATGCGGGCGTTGTTCGCCGCCCGGATCGTGCCGCTCCTCCAAGAGCCGGCCCTCGAAGACCGGTTCACTGTGCGCCCTGGGCGCCTCGTCACCCTCCGGACCACAGGCATCGGCGAGTCGAATCTTCAAGAGCGGATCGGCGCGTTCTCCGAAGTCGACGTGGTGCTCTCGTACCGAACCAAGCTTCCGGAAAACCACATCAAGCTCCGGTTCAAGGCCGACACGTCCGACGCTCGCGTCGCGCAGGTCACCCAACGCATCGCCGATCTCATCGGCTCACCCCGGTTCTGCACCGAAGGGGTCGATGACATCGCTGGCTCGCTCGCTGCGGTCGTTGTCGGGTGGTTGGCTCACCGGTCCGAGTCCGTGGCCACCGCCGAATCGTGCACCGGCGGACGCGTGGCAGCGGCCCTCACCGAAGTCGCCGGCGCCTCCGCGGTCTTCAACGAGGGCGTGGTCACCTATAGCAATGACGCAAAAATCCGCTTGCTTGGTGTAGATCCCGCCTCCATCGATGCGCACGGCGCCGTGTCGGATGCCGTCGCTCATCACATGGCACACGGGGTGCGCGCCCGCAGCGGCAGCACCTATGGAGTGTCGACCACCGGTATCGCTGGACCCAGCGGTGGCACCGAGTCCAAGCCCGTGGGATTGGTCTACATCGCCCTCGCCACCCCTGAAGCGGTGCACGTGCGCCGCCTCCGCCTCAGCGGAAAACGGGACCGAATTCAGACGCTAGCTACGGCCGCTTGTTTGGACCTGCTGCGCCGTCACTTGCAAGGCCTCCTTCCCGAATCTTCTTGATCTAAACTCGCAACCTTTCCCATCTTGAATCGCCGATTGCCGGCAACCACACCCGGAGGCCCCCATGGCTCGCTCCACCAAGAACCCCACCAACAACGGACCTGTGCAAGTCGAAGAGCGCGAACGCGCGATCGACGCAGCCGTCACATCCATCGAGCGCATGTACGGCAAGGGCTCGATCATGAAGTTCGGCGATGCCGAGGTCCCAGACGTGGAGATCATCCCGACGGGCTCGATCAACCTCGACCTTGGCTTGGGTGTAGGCGGCATTCCGCGAGGCCGCGTCATCGAAATCTTCGGCAAGGAATCATCCGGTAAGACGACGCTGGCCCTGCACATCATCGCCCAAGCCCAAAAGCTCGGCGGAGCCGCCGCCTTCATCGACGCGGAGCACGCGCTCGATCCGAACTATGCCCGAGTCCTCGGCGTCGACGTCAACGAGCTGCTCATCTCGCAACCAGACTTCGGCGAGCAAGCGCTAGAGATCGCCGAGACTCTCGTGCGCTCCGGTGCCATCTCCGTGGTCGTCATCGACTCTGTGGCCGCGCTCGTTCCCAAGGCCGAACTCGAAGGCGAAATGGGCGACTCTCTTCCCGGTCTTCAAGCTCGCCTCATGAGCCAAGCCCTGCGCAAGCTCACAGGCGCCATTCATAAGTCCGAGTGTGTGGTCATCTTCATCAACCAGATCCGTCACAAGATCGGCGTGATGTTCGGCTCACCCAAAACCACGAGCGGCGGTAATGCGCTCAAGTTCTACTCTTCGGTGCGCATGGAAGTGACCAATATCGGGCAGATCAAAAAGGCCGAAGAGGTGATGGGCAACCGCACGCGCGTCAAGATCGTCAAGAACAAGGTCGCTCCTCCATTCCGACAGGTCGAGTTCGACATCTACTTTGGCAAGGGCATCTCCAAGTCCGCAGAGCTACTCGACCTCGGCGCCGAGATTGGAGCCGTGCGCAAGTCGGGCTCTTGGTACAGCGTGTTCGACGAGCGCATTGGCCAAGGTCGTGAGACCGCTCGGGACTACCTGGATGAAAACCCGCAGATCGCGGCCCGCATCGAGCGTATGATCCTGCAAAAGAACGGCCTAATTCCCGAAGATGACGCCCCCCAGGCCGATGCATCTCCGCCGCTTCCGAACTAGTGCACGCCGTGGGGCTCCACCTAGATCTCCACGGACTCATCGACGCTTGCAGCCACTCGCCTAAGCCTCGGACAGCCCAGGCCGGTCGGTGCCGCAAGACCAACAGGAGCCGAAGTTCGCCTCATTGGGTTCGGCGCAGCCAGGGCACTTCCACGCAGGATGGACCAACGTCGGTCCCTCCAGCGCGGACACCAGCTCTTCTGCTCGCTCCTGTTCAGAGGCGGGCACCCACACACTCGGCCACGCTTCACCGATGGGGATGTCCCCGCGCAGGCTCATCAGACCTTCACCGCGAACCTGGACCGGGACCTGGTTGCGCTGCAGCCAATCTCGGATCAGGTAGGCATCGGTCGGACCGGTGGCTTTGAACACCCGTACCCAAGCGGCCTGTGGTGGAGGTTTTGGCGACATGCTTCTCCTCGCCCGGGCACCCGTTGTTGCCCGTCATCCCGCGGTGCGTAAGAGCGGGGATTCACCGCGTCCAGGAAGGCTCCCATGAGGGTCGACGACATTCGCCATCGCTTCTTGAGCTACTTCGCCGACCGAGGACACGACACCGTCCCATCGGCGTCGCTGGTTCCCCACGACGATCCTACATTGTTCTTCGTCAATGCGGGCATGGTCCCCTTCAAGGACGTGTTCACGGGCGCCGAAACCCGCGAGGTCAACCGAGCGACCAGTGTGCAGCGCTGCGTCCGGGTCTCAGGGAAGCACAACGACCTCGAGAATGTGGGTCGCACCCCTCGACATCACACCTTCTTCGAGATGTTGGGGAACTTCAGCTTCGGCGACTACTTCAAGGAAGAAGCCATCGGGTTCGCCTGGGACTTCCTCACCCGTGAGCTCTCCGTCGACGCGGACCGCCTCTGGGTCACGATCTTCGAAGACGACGACGAGGCCTACGACCTGTGGCGCGCCGCGGGCTTTCCGGACAGCCGGCTCCAGCGGCTGGGCGCCAAGGACAACTACTGGTCCATGGGCGACACAGGCCCATGCGGACCCTGCTCCGAGATTCATTACGACCACGGCCCCTCCATCTCGTCCGAGACCGGCGGACCCGCCACCGAAGACCCGCGCTACGTAGAGATCTGGAACCTGGTCTTCATGCAGTTCGACCAGCGAGCCAACGGCGAAAAACTGGCATTGCCCCGGCCTTCAATCGACACAGGCATGGGCCTGGAGCGAATCGCAGCCGTCGCGCAAGGCAAGTACAGCAACTACGAGACCGACGCCTTCGCCGGATTGCTTGAGCAAGCCGCCCTGTCCGCAGGAAAGGCCTATGGCTCCGGCGGCGAAGAGGACGTGGCCATGCGAGTCATCGCAGACCACGCCCGCGCCACCGCCTTCCTGGTGTCCGACGGCGTCATGCCCAGCAACGAAGCTCGTGGCTACGTGCTCCGGCGCATCATGCGCCGCGCCATTCGATTCGGCGTAAAGCTCGGCATCGAGAAGAACTTCTTCCACGACGTTGTACAGCGCGTGATTCGGGACTTTGGCGCGGCGTACCCAGAGCTGCAGGAGCGCACCCACTTCATCGACGAGATCGTGCGAAGCGAAGAAGACCGTTTCCGCTCCACTCTCGACCGCGGCCTCAAGCTGCTCGACCGAGAGATGGCGCGCGTCGGCGCGGGCGGCACGCTGCCCGGAGACGTGGCCTTCACCCTCTCCGATACCTACGGATTTCCGCTGGACCTCACGCAGCTCATCGCCGAAGAGCGAGGCGTCGCCGTCGATGAAGTCGCCTACAAGACGGAGCTCGAAGCTCAGCGCGCTCGGGGCCGCAAGGCGTGGAAAGGCAGCGGCGAGGAGGCCGTCGGTGAGCTGTGGCGAGACGTGGGCACCCAACACGGACAGACCGAGTTTGATGGCTATCCAAGCCAGCAAAGCAACGGAACCCAAGGCCAGGGCCGGATCGTCTCCCTCGCGCGAAAGGCGGACGGAGACCTAGAGCTCGTCCAGCGACTCGAAGCCGGCGAGTCTGGCATCGTTGTGCTCGACAAAACGCCATTCTATGCGGAGTCCGGTGGCCAAGTCGGAGATGCCGGCAGGCTCGCCGATGGAAACACGGCGTTTCGAGTGGATGATACGCAGAAGGGCTCTGGACTACACCTGCACCATGGCGTCGTCGAATCGGGCGCTCTCACCGTCGATATGGGCGTGCAAGCCACGGTCGACCCTACGGTCCGCGACCAGACCCGACGCAACCACACTGCGACTCACCTGCTCCATGCAGCCCTCAGGTCCGTCCTGGGAGACCATGTGACGCAGAAGGGCTCACTGGTGGGCCCAGACCGCCTTCGGTTCGACTTTAGTCATCACAAGCCCGTCAGCGCCGAACAGCTGCGCCAGATCGAGGACTTGGTGAACGACGAGGTGTTGAAAAACACAGAGCTCAGCTCCACCGTTATGGCTCTCGATGAAGCCAAGGCCGCCGGCGCCATGGCGCTCTTTGGCGAGAAGTACGCCGACGACGTTCGCGTGGTGAGCGTGCCCGGCTTCTCCGTCGAGCTGTGTGGAGGCACCCACGTGCATCGTACGGGCGACATTGGCTCGCTGATTATTACCGGAGAAACCGGAATCGCCGCAGGCGTCCGCCGCATCGAAGCCCAGACAGGCACCGGCGCGCTCCAGGTGGCACGGGACTGGTCCGGTACGGTTCAGGCCGCTGCTTCTGCCCTGAAAACCGGCTCTGATCAGCTGCTCGACGCCATCCGCAAGCTGCAGGACGACCGGAAACGCGTCGAAAAGGAGCTCGCTGCACTCCAGTCGAAGCTAGCGAGCGAGGCGGCTGGCGCGCTGATCGACGGCGCCCAGGACCACGGTGGCGTGAAGGTGCTAGCCGCTCGATACGACGGCGACCTCAAAGAACAAGCCGATCGGCTCCGGGACCAGCTCGGCACAGCGCTCATCGTGTTGGCCCAGCAGAAAGGCCCCAAGGCCGTGCTCTTGGTCGCCGCAACGGCAGACCTCGCTGGGAAGCGCGTTCATGCGGGCAAGCTCGTCAAAGAGCTTGCGGCGCATGTGGGCGGCGGCGGTGGCGGACGACCGGACCTGGCACAAGCTGGGGGGGCGCGTCCAGAGGGCATCGACGCGGCGTTGGCCGCCGCCTACGAGTGGGCTGCACAGAACCTCGTCTGAGCACCTGCAAGGCGGTCCCCAGGCGTTAGGCGAACGGCCTTTCCGCACTCTGGAGACATCATGAAGCTCACCGATCTCAATGTACTCGTCACCGGCGGCGCCTCCGGAATGGGCAAAGCCTTCGTGATGGCCTTTGCCCGTGACGGCGCCAACGTGGCCTTCTGCGACGTCAACGAAGACGGCATTCGCGCGGTCGAAGCCGAAGGCGCCGAGTTGCCCGGCACCATTAAGGGCTTTGTCTGCGATGTATCAAACGAAGACCAAGTCATTGATCTGGTCAAGAACGCCCGGGCTGCCCTGGGCTCCCTCAATGGCCTCGTCAACAACGCCGGCATCTTCCGAGACGGCCTTCTGGTCAAAAAAGACCGTGAAACCGGCGAAATCCGAAAGATGTCCCTCAAGAAGTGGGACCAGGTCATCGCGGTAGACCTAACGGGGCCCTTCCTGTGCACCCGCGAGTTCGCCGCCAGCGTCATCGAGAATGACGAAGGACCCGCCGTCGTCGTCAACATCAGCTCCATCGCTCGTCACGGCAACATGGGCCAAACCAACTACTCTGCTGCCAAAGCCGGCCTTGTAGCCGACACCAAGCTGTGGAGCCTGGAGCTTGCCCGCTACGGAATTCGTACCGGCGCGGTCGCCCCTGGGTTCGTCAAGACGCCGATCCTCGAAGGCATGAAGCCCGAGGTGCTCCAGAGCATGCTGAAGGCCGTGCCCCTGCGTCGCGCCGCCGAGCCCGAAGAGATCTACACCGCGGTCAAGTTCGTCGTCGAATGCGACTTCTTCACCGGCCGCTGCATCGACGTCGACGGTGGCATGACCATCTAGAAGCCCTGCGGCATCCGCTCAGGCCCACACACCCACCGTGACCGCCCCGGCGGGCCACTGGGCCTCGCTGGAATTGCGCCATGATGTGCGAAACCGCAGTGGCGGGCTGATCCGCCGCGCTCGCGGACTAGCTGGCTGCCTCGGCGTAGCGGCCATCCAGCTCTTCGATGAGCGTGCTCAGGAGTTGGGCTTCCTCTTCGTCGAGGTTGCCCTGGGTCTTGACGTCCAGCACCTTGAGCAGGTCGATGGTGTTTCGCGCCACCGGAAGGTTCTTCGCTGTTCCCCCTGCGGTGGGGTCTGGGGCGAGACCCAGGTGCATCATGGCCGAGCCGGCCAACGACACCACGAAGCTGGAAAAGTTGACGGGCAGGTCGTTTGTAGGCTGTTCAGACACGTAGGCTCCAGCAGAACGGGCTGCAGATGACGGGGCGTGACGGTTTGCGACCCCCGAATGCGTCGCACTCCGCCATCGTAAGGACCGCGACCGCCTCGGCAAGGCCCATCCTCGACGTTACGGCCGCCCCCGACCTCTGCCCCACGAGCCCATGACGCGCATCATCGCCATCGCCATGACCCTGCTCTTCGCAGCCGCAAGCCCCGCCTACGCCCAAGACAGCACGCCGGGAACGACTGCGGCTCCCCGTGCGGGCGTGACCGCCGCCGAGCGCTACGACCTCTGTCTGCGCTACTTCAAGCGCGGCTACTACACCAAGGCCCTTGAGACCTGCAACCGCGTGCGGAACTTCCACCGCGACGACCCGGTCTCTGTCAAAGCCGAGCTTGCGATTGCTGATATCCACTATCAGCGCGGTGACCGAGAACAGGCCCGCTTGGCGTATGAGGACTTCGTGCGCCTGCATCCTCGACACGAGTCCGTCGACTACGCCATCTACCGCATCGGCCTGTGCTGGTTCAAGATCTCTCCCCAGTGGGCCGGCAGGGACCAGACCCCCACCCGTCAAGCCATGAGCGTTTGGACCGGTTTCGACGCGCGTTTCCCCGACTCTGAGCACCGAGAAGAGGTGACCAAGATGTTGGAGAAGGTGCGGGACCGCCTGGCGCAAAAAGAAGTGGTCATCGCCAAATTCTACCGCCGACGAGGGTCCTGGGTCGCGGTCCGAGGCCGCGCAGCGGGGGTCATCGACCGATACGAAGACACCACCCACGTGCCTCAGGCCATGTACCTCGTGGCACGGTCATGGCACGCGTGGGGCGCGACGGCCCAAGCAGACCAGGTGAGGGACACCCTCGCCACGGCCTACCCCAGCTCCCGCTGGCTCACAGCGACGGATCGCACGCTCGCCAAAGAGCCGGGTGCTCCACCGATTAGCGAGGTCTTCCTTCGTCCATACCGAATTCCATCGGCGGGCGGCGGCGGCGGCGGAGGTGCGGCCGCGGGTGGCGGCGCGGGCGGCGGCATGCCGGGCATGGGCATGTAGGGCCCTGACCCCAATCCCTCATGTGCCAGGGGGGGTCAGGCCAATCGATTCATTGACAACTCCAGCGCCATCGGGCTACCTATCGCGGCGCTCGCGGCCTTCCCGCGACAGATGGAGGTTTTTGTGATGAAGCACCAGTATGGTTTTGCCGTGTTGACCGCGGCCCTGTTCCTGTCCGCATGCCCGGACGGTGAGACCGATCTTCCCGAGCAGTGCCTCGTCACGTACAAGATGTACCCAGAGGACGGAGCGAGCCGCGCGTACTACCGCACCTCGGTCGACGCCGCGTTCAACCAGGTGGTCGACGGCGCAACCCTCACCCTCGTGGACTCCAGCGGCGCCGATGTCGCCGGTGCCACCGCCTGGGACAGCAAGCGCTTGGTCTTCACGCCCGCCGCCCCATTGGCCCCCGGTGCCAGCTACACGGCCACCATCAACTTCGAGTGCATCGGCGAAACCCAGAATGAGTCGGTCACTTGGACCGTCAGCGAAGTCGGCGGCGTCACGGATTTGGACGCCGTGGTCGGCAGCTCCTACGCCCTCGACCTCAAGAACGCCCGCTACCTCAAGCCTGACGGCCTAGGCGACTTGGTCGGCCAGTTCCTCACGTTCGACATCCTCCTGTCCGTCAAGGACCACACCGCCGGCGACCTCGACGTGTTCGGCGCGCTGGGTGTGGACGGTCAGCCGGGCAAGCAAGCTCCCTGCACCGAGACCATCGACTTCCCCACGGCCGACGCGAGCGCCAACCCCTACTTCGAGCTCGGTCCCCAACTCTTCGAAGTCACCGTCGCCGACACCGAGGTCACCATCGAAGACCTCTACCTGTCCGGCTCCTTCGCCCCTGATGGCTCGTACATCGACGGCGCCATCCTCTCGGGAATCATCGATACGCGCCCCTTCGCCTCCCTCGTGGAAGATGACCCTGACGCGCCCGACGACGCCGTCTGCAAGCTCGCAGAGAGCGTCGAGATCGACTGCGTGGCCTGCCCCGACGGCTCCGGCGACTTCTGCCTTGAGCTCGTCGCAGACTCCATCTCGGCCGTTTCGGACGGCATCGATGCCCTTGTGGAGATCCCCGACCCTTGCGTCTTGGACGAATGCAAGGATGACGACGCCTGTAAGTAGGCATTAAATGTAGTCATTCGCTACGGCCGGCCCCCATAGTGGGGTCGGCCGTTGTCGTTTGGGACATTTGGCACCAGCGCCGCCATCGGATACCCACGACGCCCTAGGGTCCTTCTGTTGTAAAGGGGGCGTCTACGCGGAGGAACCATGCGTCACCTTGTTGTTTTTCTTTCCTTGTTCGCGATCGGCTGCGACAGTGAAATCAGTGATTCGACCGATGAAACGGACGTCGCTGACACCGATACGGACACCGACACCGACACCGATACGGACACCGATACGGACACCGACACCGATACCGACACCGACACCGACACCGATACGGACACCGACACCGATACGGACACCGATACGGACGCCGACGCCGACGTAGACGATATCAACAGCCTGGTCGGAAAGGGCTACGCCGTCGCCTACGAGGACATGACCTGGGTCAAGCCGCAACAGACCGTCATCGACCTCATCGCTAACCAAGGCGGCGCCATCGACATCGAATACTTCGCCTTCGAAGTGAAGGGCGCCGATGACTCCGCTCCGACCATCGACGTGGTGGCCGCCGTCGCGTCCGTGCAAGGCTCCGACGTGAAAGAGACGCCGTGCAACCCCATCTTGGACGCGGGCGAGCCCATCGACTTCTCGACCAACCCCGACTTCGCCCTCCCGGCCGTCACCATTCCGTACGACCTACCTGGGTTGAGCGCGCGGGTCGACATCTCGGACTTCACCCTCTCGGGTCGGTTCAAGAGCGACGCTAGCGCCATCAACGACGTTGTGGGCAAGGGCTTCATCGACACGCGCCCTCTGGACATCGCTATCGGCCAAAATGTGTGCTCGCTCGCCAGCTTTGCCGGCAGCAAGTGCATCGCCTGCCCCGCCGACGGCGTAGAGAAGTGCCTCGAAGTTGAGCTCACGGGCAAGACCGCACCGCTCGACGCGCGGGTCACGATCGACCGCACCTACGACCCGACCACCGACTCGCGCTGCCCGTAGGCACCCCG
>JBGCER010000131.1:0-4728 GCA_045106515.1 Myxococcota bacterium | reverse complement strand
TTTTTTTTTTACTTTCGAGGTCTTTGCAGCGCTGTTGATCTACGCGGGCTTCAGCTTCATCAAGATGCGCAACCACGTGTTCTTGCTGGTCGTTCAAGCCTTGAACCTGCTCAACCAGCCACTCGGACTCGTCCTTGCCATCTTGAGCGGCATGTACCTGCTCAATGATGATGTGCAAGCCCTCTTCGCAGACGCCAAAGCCGAGCGCGGCTGACTCGTTCACCCCTAGCGGTCTCGTTTCGAGCCGGCATAACTTCGGTGGGCCGCGGGAGTAGACCGACCGCGGAGGAGGGACTGTGGTTTGGTTACTACTCGCTAGCTTCCTAGCGAATGCAGATGAGACTTTCTCCATCGGAGACGCCGGTGGCACCCTGCAACTCCCCGACGGGTGGTCGCGCAAGATCGCCAACGCCAACCTAGGCCCCGACCAGTTCGAGTCCGATGACGGCGTCAAGGTCATCACCCTCCGAGAACAGCGAGGACTCTGGCTTCACGAAGATGACTTCAAAGGCTGGGTCGCCATCGCCGATTCCATCTTGAAAGCCAACCCCAAGATGATCGCCGCCAAGGGCACGACGGTATCGAAGACCAAGCGCGGTAGCTATGGCCGCAAGACGTACTCCGGCACCTATGCAAACGTAGATGTGAGCTTCGAAGTCGGGGCCTATGGTGACCGGGCCTTTGGCTACACCGTCATCAGCTGGTCCGGCACAGACACCTACGGTGACCTGCAGTCCTTGCTCGACGAGCTGCCCAAGCGCATCTCGCTGCCCCCTGCGCAGACCAACGTCTCGTCCCAACGCACACCCATCGACGGCTTCGACATTTCCCTGGACTACCCCAAGGACCTGTTCCGCGTCCTACCCAAAGACCAGTCCGGAGACGCGATCCTGGCCCTGCAGTCCATCGATGGCGCCGTCGACGTCTACGTACTGACCTACGAAACATCCCTCCCGGTCGAACTGGCCATCGACGGGTCGGCCGGAAAGCTAGAGAGCGTGTTCGAGACGCGAACGCAGACCGAACAAGAGCCCATCCGGATCGCCGGTAAGAAGGGCTTAGTCCAGCGAAGCCAGGGCATCACAGCCAACGTCCCCGCGTCGACCTGGACCGCACTCGTGCCCATGGCAGACGGCCGGCACCTCGATGTGCGCATGTCGTCCGCGTCCAGCCTGGACGGCCGAGAGGACGTGTGGCAACAGCTGGTTCGAAGCATTCAAGTCGAGGCGCGGGAGCCCCTCAACGCCTTCCCGCCCCCCGCGACGCGGCGACCCACACCGACCGCTCACAGGCTGTCGCCGACACCTTGAAGAAGGCGGAGCTTGTGGGCCGCATCGCGGCGAGCTCGGACAAGCTGCTGATCACCGAGACCGGTGTCCATGGGCTACTAAACGGCAAAGGAACGGCATTTATCAGCTTAGAAACCGGAGAACGCAGCACTCGGGCCATGAAGATTGCCTACCCCGCAAGAATCGTGGGAGCGCGGGAAAACGCGCTATATATCTGGAATGAGGGTCAGGTTAGCATCATCGCCCCAGGCAAAGACGAGGCCCTGTGGAGCGCCGAGGCGGTGGTGGACCTGGGTGCGGATTGGCTCGTTCTGCGCGGCGACGAACCGGTGCGCCCCGTCGGGTTCTCAGACTCCTTCATGCTGAATCAGAGCTGGGTTCGTCGGAACGGCGCCACACAAACCCCCTTGCCCAGGCTGGACCTACCCGCCCCCCGAGCCGCGAGCATGACCCCCAGCGCGCCCCTCGCGCTCCTGGCCGTAGGCGACGCCTTCTTTGGCCCGACGCAACTTCATCAGGTCAACCTAGAGACCGGCACGTCCACAAAGATGGCCCCTTGGCACTCGGTTCGGTACATCGCGCCGGACCCCGCCGGCTGGTTGGTCATCGGTGAACCCGAGCCCGGAGGCATAGGCGTCTACCGCCTGGACAAGAGCGGATCGCGCGAGCGCATCCTGTCGGGATCCCACCGGGCAGCGCGGTTCATGGCCCATGGGACATTGGTCCTGTTGACCCGCGAAGCCACCCCGACGGGGTCGCCGTGGAACGAGTGGCCTGTGTATCGAGTCCCGGCGAAGATCCTCCCTGATTTAGATCGAGCCCTGACAACAACACGCCTCGACGAGCTGGAGAGCTACGCGAAGGCCATCCCGGCTGAACACCTCGACGACAGCGTGTGGCGCGATCGGAACGCCCTGGACGCCGCCATCGCCGCCGCTCGTGCCGGGTGGACAGACCGCCTTGGCCCACTGCCCGCCTCTCCAGAGCAAGCCGATGACCTGCTCCACACCCTGTCGGATTTCCCCATCCTCGCTCCGCAGCTCTGGATCGCCGCAGAGCTGCTGATGATCGGGGCCCTCCTCGACACCGGCGCAGAGTGGATCGAGAGCGACACCGCGCCCATCCTCACCATGGACCGAGACGCGCCCATCAATGACCACGCCATCGGGTTCGCCCCCGGGACCGAGTTTCGGTTGTCACTCCAAGAATCGGAGTCGTGGTACCGCCCCGTCACCTCCATGTTGGATCGTGCCAACGGCCGCACGCTCGTCTTGGGGCCGGATCTGCGGCGGGTTCAGCAGCGGGTCCAAGAGCTCGACGGCCCGCCCGTGCCCATGCGAGCCGCAACACCCGCCCAAGCCCTGTCCTGGATCCAGGACCACCCAAAAAGAACCACTACGGGCGGCAGCGCCTCATTCCCATGATCGCCGCGAACGGGTGGCTGGATGCCTTGGCCACGATCACCGCAGACCGCGTAGACCTGAGCGACAGCGGCACCGCGGCACCGGACGTCGTCGGATGGTGGGCCTCACAGGCGTCGGCCAAACCCGAAGTTCGAATCGAGGGACTCAAGGCCGCCATCGCCCACTTTCCGCAAGAAGCCGGCCTCTACCTCTTGTTGGGACAGGCCTATGAAGACAGCTCCGAGGAGGCCCGCATCGAGCTCGCCCGCGCCTGCTACACCCACGTGACCACTAGTCTGTCGTGGAGCCAGGGGAATCAGGCTCAAGCCGCGCTCGATCGACTGCCTCCCGCGTCTGCTCAAGATCCGACCGAATAACCCCGTCTGGGGGCTGATCCTGGGTCAGCCGGTCCGCCTCGTCGAGCGCATCCGCGGCCTGTTGCCAGGCGCGATCGGCCAGGGCCACCCAAGCCGCAGCCAGGCTGACGAAGGCCCGCGTGATGGGCCCGTCATCATCGCGCAGCAAGCGCTGGCTCCGACCGAGAGCCTTGCGGGCCGCCTTGCTATCGCCCGCTTTGGCCTCCAGCTCGGCGCGCACGTTCAGGAATCGGGACAGGTAGGCCCGATCCCCCACCTCGACCGCGAGCCGAGCCGCCTTGCGGGCCTGTGCCCGTGCGTCGTCCAGCTCCCCCCGGTTCAGCAGCAGACGCGCCAAATTGCCCGTGGCGAACATCAGGCCATGCTGGTTCCCCATCTGGCTCTGCGCCTCGACCGCTTGGCGCAGGTAGGCCTCGGCTGAGGCTAGCTCGCCCATTCGAATGGCCAGCACACCCATATTCATGGTGGCACGCGCCAAAGCGCGTGTATCTCCGACGGCTTCGTGCAGCTGAATCGCGCGCTGACCCACCTCGACAGCAGCCCCTGGATCGCCCTCCATCACACACAGAACCATGCGGTTGCCTTCGATCACGCCCAAGCGACGACGAAGCCCGGACGCCTCCGCAATTTCAGCTGCTTCATCTAACACAATACGCGATTCTGCATTCTTTCCAGTGGCCCAAAGCAAGCCGCCGAGAACGGCCCCAGCCGAGGCCGATAGGGCCGCATCCTGCTCCGCTCGGGCGCTCACCAAGACCTGCTGAAGCACGTGCGACGCCTCCTCGAGCTTCCCGTCTCGCCACATGGCCCGACCCAGATCGAGCCGCACGCCCTGCGACGTACATGAGGGGACCTGAATCGCGTCTTTGAGCAGTTGCACACCCAACGAGAATGGGCCTTTAATACAGAGTATAGCCCAGCTTGCCCTGGCACCTGCCCCCGCGAGCAGGCCGTCGCCGGCCTGGATAGCCCGACGCGTTGCGGCCAAGACATCGGCCAGGCACAGCGTCCACTCTTGGCGCTGCTCCTCGCCGCCGTGCACGTCCAGCGTGTCCGATGGCTCATGCAGACCGAGGCGACAATAGAAGGAGCCGTGGCGGCCCAGCGTCGCTGCGGAGTTCGGTCCAAGCTTTTCAGCCCCATACTGCTTGACCGTTCGAAGCAAGGTCAGGCGCGGTGCACGCTCACCAGCAGGCACCCGACACACCACCAGGCTCTTCTCTACGAGGCCCATCAGCACATCATCGACCCAGGGTGCCTCATCCCCGTCGAACTGGACGACCTGCTCGGCGGCCTCGACGGTAAACACCCCTTCGAACACCGAGAGCTGGGCGAGGCAGGCGCGCTCATACCCATCGAGCAAGTCCCAAGACCAGTCCAGGGTCGCCCTCAAGGTCCGTTGTCGGCTTGGCCGTTCCGCCGATCGACTGGACAGCACCCGCAGCTGGTCACTGAGACGGTCCGCGAGAGCGTCCACCCCCAGCAGGCGTACCCGGGCGGCGGCAAGCTCGATCGCCAGAGGCAGACCATCGGTCAACATCACGATGCGCTCGATGGATCTCGCGTTCTCGTCGCTCCTTTCGAAGTCTGGTTGTACCTGGCGAATTCTCTGAATCAGAAGCTCGGCCGCATCTCCCAATGCCGATGGGGTCGGCCCCT
>JBGCER010000130.1:0-3165 GCA_045106515.1 Myxococcota bacterium | reverse complement strand
CGTGCGCATCGATGCAAGTGATGGGCACGTCCTTGTACGTGGGATGCCTACGCGATCGGGATGACGGCGCCGAGCGAGCGGTTGATCTGCTCCACTACGCTGTGCACGTGGCCCAGAGTCGGGGACTCCTCGACGTGGTCTTGCTCGCCCATCCCCAAGGGATGTGGGCGCAAACAAAGCCCAGCTCGTTCGAGCTCATGAACACCTCCCCGGACCAATGGCGCGGCGGATGCTTGCAGCCCTACCTGGAGCCCGGACTCGTGCTCTTCAGTCGCTGTCTGCTGCCCAAGGCGTGGACCCCCAGCGCCTTGCCCAATGCCACTCACTGAGAGATGACGATGCGACACGCCATGCGCCGATCCTTGCGACGCCCCCTGCGACGCTCCGTTCACTCCGACCTGGTGGAGCTCGTCTGCGCGCCCCACCCGACCGCACCCACCGCCGCCCAAGACGCCATCTTGCTGGGACCGGGCCTGCCCCGCCGAGGCCGCGCCTTGGCCGATGCGGAACCGCCGATTCGGGTGGCAGGACCTTAATTACCAAGATCCCAATTATCGAAGAGCCAACGAAGGGGTGAGTCGGTACTTCCGACTTACCCCTTCTTCTTTTTGTCGAAGAAGTTCAAGAAGTCCGCCAACCGCTTCTCGGCCGCGGCGATGTCCGGGTGCTTGTCTTGAATGGGCTTGGGGGCCGGTCGCGGCACGTCCGTACCGACCAGCGAATCCACGTGGGGGATCTCGTCGAGCAAGGAACAGCCCGGGCCACCACCTTGTCCCCAACTCACGCGCACATATCGGGGTTGAAGTAGTTCAAGGCTTCGTTTTGCACGAGTCACCGCCACGTAGAACAGGCGGCGTTCCTCTTCCATGGCGTCTTGATCATCGAGGCTGTGGCCGCTGGGGAAGCTGCCATCTCCCAGCTGCAACACAAAGACCGTGTGCCACTCCAAGCCCTTCGCGGAGTGAATCGTGGACAGGGTCACCCACTCATCTTCATTGTCGGTGGCGCTCACATCTGTGGAACCCGGCGGGTCGAGTGCGACCTCGGCCAGGAAGGTCTCCAAGTCGCCGTACCGGGCCGCCAAGGTCTTGAGCGTGTCCAAGTCCTTGATGCGCCGTCGATGGTCCTCGTAGAGCGAGGCCAAGATGGGCGTGTAGAACTCCAAGAGGTGATCGATCAGCGCCGGTAGGTCCGTCACCAGCTCCGCAGCGTCTTCGAGCACGCCGGCCAAATAGGCGAGCGCCCCTCCGTATTTGCGCTTGCGGAAGGGAGTCGGGTCAAAGACCCCGCCGGCCGCTTCGATGGCCGCAACAATGGATTCTGCGGTCTTGGCGCCCAAGCCCTCGAACCACTGCAGCACCCGGT
Source organism: Myxococcota bacterium (assembly GCA_045106515.1). GTDB lineage: Bacteria > Myxococcota_A > UBA796 > UBA796 > REDI01. The sequence goes on along the minus strand of JBGCER010000130.1, from coordinate 1,800 downwards.
ACCACGCCAGCCCATCCCGAGGATTGGCCACCATGCGCAGGATGGCGAACGCGTCTTTCACATGAGCCGCTTCGACGAATTGAATGCCACCAAACTTGCGAAACGGAATGTTCGCTTGGGCGAGTCCCAGCTCCACCAGGTTGGCGTGAAAGCCAGATCGGAACAACACCGCCATATTGCCGAGTGCGACTCCATCTTCACGCAAATCTAAGATTCGCTGCGTGACGTAGTCCGCCTGTTCGTGCTCATCACTCACCTCGACGAGCGTCGGCGTATTCCCCCCTTCTAGCTCGGTGAAGAGGGTCTTGTCATAGCCCTCAGAGGCGCTCTCCAACACCCCATTGGCCAGGTCCAAGATCGGCTGCGTACTGCGGTAATTCTGCTCCAAGCGGAGCACCTGGGCGCTCGGGAACGCCTCGGGAAAGTGCAGGATATTCCGTACATCTGCACCGCGAAATCCATAGATGGACTGGGCTTCGTCGCCCACGACCATCAGGTTGCCGTGCACATAGGACAACAGCCCAGCGATCTGCGCCTGGAGGTGGTTGGTGTCTTGGTATTCGTCGACCAGCAGGTATCGGATGCCGTCGGCCAGCTTCTGGCGGGGACCCAGGTGGTCCCGCAGCAACTCCACCAACTTGACCAGCAGATCGTCGAAGTCCATGACGTTCTGCTGTTTTTTTCGCTGCGCAAAACGCACGCCTATACGCCCAATATCATCGACATCGTCTACGTATTGGGGGTACGACTCTTCAACCAGCTCGAAAAGGTCACGTCCGGTGTTGATCTGCTTGGACAAGATCTTGAGCACCGTGTTTCGCTTGGGAAAGCGTCGACCCTTGGTGCCCACGCCCAGCTCGGACCGGACCAAGCCCACCAGGCTCTCCGCATCTCCCCGGTCGAGGATGGTGAAGTCCCGCGAATATCCAAGATGTTCGGCGAAGCGCCGGAGCGCCTGGACCGCGAAGCTGTGGAACGTGCCCCCGCGGACCGCTTGGGCCTTGTGACCGACCAACCCCGACGCGCGCTCCAGCATCTCTTGAGCCGCTCGGCGCGTGAACGTGAGCAACACGATGTCCCTTGGGGAAACGTTCTTTTCTTCGATCAGCCAGGCGACTCGATGCACGAGCGTATTGGTCTTGCCAGTGCCAGCGCCCGCCACTACGAGCTGGACACCATCGATGGCGGTGACGGCCGCGAGCTGGCCCGCATTCAGAGCTTCTAAATCCATGGCCGCACCCTATCTCCGCGAGCGGACAAGTTTGGTCCGGTACGCTGGATCTTCAACTTTTTCCTAAAGCTCCGGGCGGGTGTACCGAAGGACCTCCAGCCCCGGGAGTGTCCATGAGTGTCGCCGCCCTGTCCATCGCCCAAATGGCCGAGTCGAACGCGGATGCCTTTCATCGGGACGGCTACCTCGTCTTGCGCGGCGCTGTCGACCAAACCGAGATCGACACCCTGCTCGAACGCATCGGGTGGCTCTGCGAGCGAGAGACAGGCCTCACCTGGACCTCCATCCGAAGCGTGTCCCTCGCCCGGACGCTCGCCACACGCCCGAAGCTTCGCCGTCGGATCGTCGAGCAAGCCCGTGTGCCGGCTTGGCTGACCAACTTCGCCGCTCATCCTGCGTTGACCCGGGCGGCCCAGTCGGTCCTCAACGAGCCGGTGCAGCTCCTGCGTCACCAAGATCTGAACTTGGCGCCTCCCATGGACTGCCGGAGCATCGGCGTCTGGCACCAAGACCACTTCTACACGCGCGGCTCGACGCGAACCCTTCGCGCTGTAGTTCCGCTTCAAGAC
>JBGCER010000129.1:0-3922 GCA_045106515.1 Myxococcota bacterium | reverse complement strand
GCCCATGGGCGGCGCCAAGCCCTCGCCAGCGCCGTCCGTCATGAAGGACAACCCCGCGGTGTTCACGCCCATGGGCATCACCGCCGAAAACGTGGCCAACCGCTTCGAGATCAGCCGCGAACGCCAAGATGCATTCGCTGCATCTAGCCATCGCAAGGCCCTCGCAGCCCAGGCTTCAGGCGCGTTCAACGACGAAATTGTGCCCATCCAAACACGCGTATTCGTCAACGGCGCCTGGAAAGACATCACCCATTCCGTAGACGAAGGGCCCCGCGCCGGATCCACACCCGACGTGCTTGCCAAGCTCCGTCCGGTGTTTTCCGCAAAGGGCTCGGTCACCGCCGGAAATAGCTCGCAGATCAGCGATGGTGCCGCGGTCGCGGTCATCACCAGCCGCGAATACGCCGACACCAACAAGCTTGATGTGCTGGGCATTATTCGCAGCTACCAGGTGGTCGGCGTGGACCCAGCGATCATGGGGATCGGCCCCAAAGAGGCCATTCCCCTCGCCGTCAAGAAGGCTGGACTCGAGCTGTCCCAGATCGGTCTGTTCGAGATCAACGAGGCCTTCGCGAGCCAAGCCGTCTACTGCGTCGACGAGCTTGGAATCGATGAAAACACCGTGAACGTCAACGGTGGTGCCATCGCGCTCGGACATCCTTTGGGTTGTACTGGGGCCAAGTTGACCGCCACCCTGCTGCACGAAATGCGTCGCCGGAACGTCCGCTATGGCGTCGTAAGCATGTGTATTGGTGGTGGTATGGGCGCAGCCGCTGTGTTCGAAAACCCGAACGCAACTTGAAGATCGCTCCGCTCCACCGACAATGGCTAGCCAGATGTTGAACTAGACAGCCGTTGTTGGGCTGGGCTACATCCTTGGTGGAGGGAACATGCAGAAGCTTCTTTTGGCAGCAGCCTTGTTGGGTGTCGCAAACGTCGCGAACGCCCAAGAGTTGAGCTTCTACGATGGCGACGCGGACGGGGCTCCCGACGTGCTCATCCCCGACGCCAGCTGGCCAACCTGGCTAGAGCGAGGCACCGGCTCCCCCACCGTCACCTACGACGCCGACAATGAGCAGTGGGTCATGTTCTTCGAGGCGCGCCTTACCCAAGACTACTTGGATGGCACCCCACAAGACTGGTCTGCGTGTCAGCCCCGCGAAGACGGTCCACGCGTCGTGTGGGCCGTCGGCCGTGCCACCTCGCCGGATGGCATCAACAACTGGGCCATCGACAATGCACCGGTGGTGCTCCCCGAGCCCGGGACGTGGAGGGCTTGCCAGACGGCCCATCCTTGGGTGGTGAACGTCGAAGGCACGTACCACATGTACTTCAAGGCAGAGCAGGGCTTTAGCCCGTGCACGGATGGCGAGCCCGAGCCCGCTTGGGGCTGCGGGCGAATGACAGGCGTGGGCTACGCAACCTCCACCGATGGCGAGTCCTTCTCGGTGTCAGACAGCGCCGAGCCCTTGATCACCATCACCGACTTCGGGTTCCCAACCACCGTTGTGGTCCAAGATGAAGGCGCCGAAATCGATGACCTTACGTGGACCACCCTACTCACCCGCCAAGACGGGGTGTATTTGGCACAAAGCACCGATGCCGGGGAGAACTGGGAGCTGGACACAGGCAACCCGGTCCTAGAGCCCGGCACGTGGACCTTTGCCCAAGATGAGTGGTTCCAGCCCAGCCTCACGTGCAACCCCGAAGGCTCGACCTTCCCGTATACCGCGTGGATCGGCGGCCGCAGCGAGGCCACGGGCGACGCCATCGACTCTCTAAACACCGTCAATGGCACCGAGTGGGTCGGGGATGGCTCCCCTGCCATCACCTTCGAAGACTCCACCCCGTGGCGCCACTGGGATGCCATCCGCTTGGGCGATGACGTCTACTTCTTCTACACCATCCGCGGTGATGACCAGAAGCTGCGGCTTTCCCTGGCAAAATACGGCGAAGATAGCACATTTTCGCTGGACGGCGCCCTCGACGTTGGGCGGGCCTGCCTCTACGGCGAACGCCCCGTTGACCCGGAGCCCACCGACAGCACCGACAACACAGACGACACAGACGACACCGACACGAGCGACCGCTGCTATTGCTCCACGGGCGCCAATCCCGCCACGTGGCCGCTTGCGGCTGGGGTGCTGCTCCTTGCCCTGGCTCGCCGTCGCAGGCGCTCATAGGCCCGGGACAGCGCAGCGCGTCGGCCGACGCAGGGCTCGAGGGCCGCGAGGACCCCCGAGACTGCAGCGCGGGAGGCTACTCGACCTTGTCGACGCAGATCATCACGATGCCGCGCTTGAGATCACGGGCACCACGGCGCCCGAACGTCCAGGTCTTGCCCTCGGCCACCGTGTTGGCGAGCGGGTAGCTCACCTCGACGTCCGAGTTGTGGCGGAACGCGTCCGGCTTGGTCATCCAGTCCAGATCTGGGATCCGCACGCCAATCCGGCCGTCATCGACATGGAAGACCTTGTCTTCGGTGATGGTGATGACGCGCCAGGTGTGCTCTTCCCAATCGTCTTGCAGCGTGGTCCGAAGCAACACGCGCGCACCGACGGGCCCCAAGATCGCCATGGAGCGAATGCGATCGCCGGGCAGGTCGTCGCCCTGGCGTCCGCTGGGAAAGATCCGCGTCTCAAAGCGATCGCCCGAGTAGTTAATGCCGCTGTAACCAACAATATCTACACGGCAGTTCTCGGCGACTTCCCACTTCATCGGGACTCCTTAGTTGTGCGGTGAGCGGCGTGCTCACGGCGGGACGGCAGCATACCCCGTAGAGCATCATGACCAGACAACTCATCGTTCCCCTCCCCGAAGACGCCCCCATCCCGCACGAATCCATCCCTGCCGAACCGGTGGGTGTGGATCAGTGGAGGGTGCTCGCCGCGCCTTTCGTCACCTACGACGTCTGTCGAGGCGATGTGGTGCGCGTGTCAACAGATCCTGCCGGTGAGCCCACCTTCGTCGAAATCGTCAACGCCTCAGGGGCGCACACCGTGCGGCTCCTGCTCGCCAAAGACCTAGATCTCATGGGTAGGATGGCGGTGATGATGGCCCTCAAAGAGCGCGGCCTTGTCGGAGAAGAGCCCAAGGGCCGGTACTATTCGCTCACGCTCCCCGCCGAAGCAGACCTGGAGTCCGCCTTGGAGGTCCTCGAGTCCCAAGCCGGCGATGGGGCCCACGAATTCGAAGTGTTTTCCTCAAGCGGCACCGCTTGAGCGCGAACCAATGGCCAGCCAGCCGCTATCGAGCTAACCCCCCGGTCTGTTCGTCCGAGACTCGTCGCCTGCCCGCGCGAGATCGCTGAAGCCCCCCATGAGGTTCTTGCCGAATGTACCGCTGTGAAGCCTGCAAAAAGAATGTTGCCGCTGGCACCCCCCGCGTCACTGTTGTCCTTGAGACCCGTAAAAAGGTCTACGATGTGACCCCACAAGCCTCCGACAAGGAGCGCAAGAAGGCGCGCCGTCGCGGCTACAACATCGATCGTGAGCAGCAGTACGCCACGGGCTGGGAGATCAGTCGTGAAGCGGCCCTCTGCCCCGAGTGTGCAGCAAGCTGGGCCGCCCAACACCCAGAAGGTGTGGCCCCAACGGTTGACGACTCGACCCCGGTCGACGCTGACGCTCCCGTCGCAGTCGCCGAGGTTGGCCCCGAGGCCTAGTTGCCCTGGAGAGGACCGCTCCCCGACTCAGAAATGCTCCAGCTTCTGCTGGAGCATGTGCCGGGCCTACTGTTCGTCAAAGAACATCGTTGCAGAAGTGCAGCGGCGAGCAAAAGCTTTCTGGGCCTCTACCCTAGGCAAACGCGGGGCAAGATCGCCGGGTACACAACGTATGACACGTACCCGGGGGATCAGAGAAACCAGACCCACACCGAGGATCGTCGCGCTCTAGGGCACGGCGATTTCGTGGTGGTGCAG
>JBGCER010000128.1:0-7073 GCA_045106515.1 Myxococcota bacterium | reverse complement strand
CATCGTCGGCAATGATGTTGTCCCACAAGGTTCCCGTGGTAGAACTCGCGTTTATAACTATCGTCGCTTGGTTGTCGTCGAAAGTGCTATTTCGCACGGTCAAGTCCGCATCATCATGTGCGCGCAGAACTGCGAGGTCGGAGTTCAAGTGTGTGCAGTTGCCGACCCACCGGGAGTTGAGAAACTCCACCGCGGAGTCGTCCTGCGCTACGAACCCGCCAGCAGGCAGCGTGCTACCAGCTGTCGCCACGTAAGGCGGGAGGTATGGGGCGTAGCCGAGGTAGCAAGTTGGGATCCGATTGCCTCCCAAAAGTGCATCAGTGAACGTTAGCTCCGAGTCGTCCAGGGCGTACCCGATGTAGTTATTACTAAGAACCTTATTGCGGTGCTTTGCCAGGCTCGCGAACTCGGAAGCGAGGATTCCCGTCTCGTTTTGCCGGACCATACCCTGGGAGGCATCCAGGTCACCGCCAGCACCGGAGGCAAAGCCGCCTCGCAAGCGGACGCCTACGACGGACTCTCCGTAGTCAACGAACGTTGAAGTGACCTTGCCGTTGACTGCGACGTCCAGAGCGGTGCCCGTGCCGCACGTGACTTCAGACATTGGCTGGGTGCCATCATCTGGTCGGCCTTTTAAGTCCACTATGGCGTTCACCACGTACAATGCCGTAGTGTCGAGGCAGATCAACTTGTGAAAGTCGTTAATGCTGCTTGGAGACGAGTTGTTGAACGTGAAGGCCGGAACTCCAGCCGTCGCCCCATAGAGACACGTGCGCTCTTCGAACCAGATTTGAGCCGCGAACCCCGCGGGCACTGTGACGGTGTCGGTGTATGTGCCAAACGGACATGTGGTTGTGGCGGTGGTTGGGTCTGGCGCTACGCAAATCGTTGCCGAAGATGCTCCAGTAGCCACGCTGTCGTTGATGGCCTTGGTCACCGTGTCGATCGGGGTGCCCTTGGCCACGGTGTAGTCGCGAATCACTGGACAAGTAGCATTAGCGGAAGTAGGGAAGAAGAGAACGGCGAGGTTTGCACCAAGCGCACAGCGCACAGCGCACAGCAGGCGGGAAACGTTGCATTTGACAGTACTCCAAAGTTCGACTCCAGGTTCGCACAGAAGGGTCGGCTCGGCTAGGCTCTTCGTCGCCTTGACATGGATTTTGCAGGCCTGTGGCGGAGGTGTCGGATCCGATGGTTCCGATCCAGAGTCTGATCACTCCGATACCGATGTGCCGGTTGCAGCCCCGTTGACAGACCTCGAAGGTACTTGGGTGCTCCCAGACCGACAGCGGATGCCAAGCCCATTTGGCAATGGGCTTGTTGCGGGAGAGTGTTTTTTGGGGGTCGCCGATGTTGTGGAGGTGTGGGAAGAAGGCGGTGGCGCTGTCGAGTGTACTGACGCGCCCTCATTCGAAGACTGCGCTTGGCATCTTCAGGTCGCAAACGACGAGCTTCGAGCGGTCGCTCGCTATCGGCGATCTGACTGCAATGGAAAGACTCCGTTTGTTAGGGCGTATGTGACATATGGGGCCCTTCGATTTGAAGGGACGGTCAGCGGATCGGATCACTACATCATCGACGGCGCGCGTTGGACGTTTACCGCCTTGAATGAGACGGTGGTCGATGTGGATATTCAGCCCGGCTATGGGGACATTACCTGGGCCCGCGGCGCGAACTTTTAGACGGCAAGACCTGCCCGCTCACCGGCAAGCCCGCGTGGACTTGGGCGCTGTTTGCTCGGGCGTATTAGCCCACATCCCTCCTGACGCACTCCACTGCACCTTGGGATCTCGGTCTGCGCCGGGCCCTCTCCCTCGCTCGGGCCCTTGACGTGTCTCGACACGGCGGCAGGCCCTCGCTCGTCGAGAACCCGGCTCGCTCCCACCTCCCTGCGGTTCGTGCGGAGCGGTCACGAGGGATGGGGGCGAGGCAGGTCGTTACCGCTCTTTTGTGACTTCGAGCAGCGACACTGAGCCGTCGACTGTGGTGGCGGTGACCGAGGCTTGCACGGAGTCGTCGGTGATTTGGATCTGCGTCCGAACCAGGTCTGTGTTGATGTGCTCAGGCACCGCGTCCACCCACGCCGGAAGGCTGTGATCCAGGAACGCGATGGCCCGGTCTGGGGGCGTTTCGACCGGGACTGCATGGTCGCTTAGGGTCATGTCGCCCACCATGACGATGGGCTCGTCCTCTGCGAAGGCGAAGCTCGTTCGAATGGGTGCCGAGATGGTGCTGAAGCAGAATCTGGAGACATCGATGGAGTAGTCGCTTCGGAGCTGGCGAGCTTGGCGTGAGGTGACCTGCTTTCGCTCACGGTAAGTGACGTTTCCGATTCGCTTTTCGGCGTACAAGGTCACGCCGGACTCCCCGGGTCGACCGACCGCCACGGCGTCTGGGAAATCGTATGGACCGCTCCAGTCTGCGAGGACGTCTTCCATCGCGAAGCCCAGGGGAGAGACTTCATCCCATTCCAAGGTCTGGGGCTCGCCCACAAAGCAAGTGGTCGTGGTCTGGCAGCCGGCCAGACCCAATAGGAGCCAGCCGATTCGCTTCATGGTCCCTCCGGTCGCCAGTCTGTGTAGTCGACGAGGGAATCCTTCACATCAGCGTTCTTCGTTCACGTCCAGCAGCACCACGCGGCCCGCTGGGGGGAAGGCAGCGACCGAGGCGCGCACAGCGTCGTCGGTGATGTTGACTTGAGTCTCAACGCTGTTGACGTCGACGTCGTCGGGCAAGGCGTCCAACCACGCGGGCACACTGTGTCTCAAGATGGCGGTCACACCATCGGGCAGCATGCCCCCATCGGTCACAGGATCGGTCACGGTCATGTCTCCCGCCATCTCGATGGGGCGGTCTGCTGCGAACGCGAAGTTCACCTGGACGGGCGCGGAAATGCTGGAGACGCAGGGCGCGGGCGCCACGAGCAAGGCTTCGGTCCTGAAGCGCCTCAACCGACGCGATCTGACGCTTCGAAGCTCCGTGAAGAGCACGCTTCCGGTCCGTTGTTCGGTCGTCAACCCCAGCCCGGAGTCCTCGGGGCGTCCCGAGGCGACCGCGTCCACGAAGTCGAAGGGGCCACTGAACTCGGCGAGGGCGTCCGCGGCGGAGAATCCGAGTGGGGTCATCTCATCCCACTCCACCGCGCGGCTGTCCACGGTTTCGCAAGTGGTGATCGTCTCACAGCCACCAAGGCCGATCAGGGCAAGAAATAGGCGTCGCATGGACCCTCCGTGTGGATCTAGGTGTGGAGTGGGGCGAAATCCATCACTGTCGCTGGGGGAGCGCTGCGCGACGCGTTTCGCGATACACACCCGGCCCAACCGGAGGGTGCCAATGAGCGTGCGAATCGAGACGGACACGATGGGCGAGGTCGAGGTGGATGACGCCCGCTACTGGGGCGCTCAGACGCAACGCAGCCTGCAGAACTTCCGGATCGGCGGCCAGCGCATGCCCATGGAGATCGTCCGCGCCTTTGCCGTGCTCAAGAAGGCCGCGGCCTTGACCAATGCGGAGCTGACGGACTTCAGCGCTGAGAAGGCTCAGGTGATCGGCGCGGTCTGCGACGAGATCATCGCTGGGAAGCTCGATGATGAATTCCCGCTGGTGGTGTGGCAGACGGGCTCTGGCACCCAGTCGAATATGAACGTCAACGAGGTGGTGGCGAACCGCGCGACGGAGCTGTTGGGTGCGGACTTTCGCGTGGAAAAGAAGGTCAAGGCCAATGACGACGTCAACAAGAGCCAGAGCTCCAATGACACCTTTCCCACGGCCATGCACATCAGCACCTATGCGCTTGTTGTGGAGCAAACCCTTCCTGCAATGCAGGGTTTGAGAGACACCCTCCACGCAAAGGCTGAGCGTTTCGACGCGATCGTCAAGACCGGCCGCACCCACCTGATGGATGCCACGCCGCTCACGCTGGGCCAAGAGTTCAGCGGCTATGTGACCCAGCTCGACCGCGGCATGCAGGCGCTTCGGGACTCACTGGTTCGCGTCACCGAGCTGGCGCTGGGCGGGACGGCGGTGGGCACGGGGTTGAACACGCCGGCCGGCTACTCCGAGCGCGTCGCAGCGCACATCGCGACCCTCACAGGCCACCCCTTCGTGACGGCGGAGAACAAGTTCGAGGCGTTGAGCGCCCACGATGCCATGGTGGAAATGAGCGGCAGCCTCAAGCGCGTGGCGGTGAGCCTGCTGCACATCGCCAACAACATTCGCTTGCTCGCCAGCGGTCCCCGAACCGGTATCGGAGAGATCGTCTTGCCCGCCAATGAGCCGGGAAGCTCGATCATGCCGGGCAAGGTGAACCCCACCCAGTGTGAGGCCATCACCATGGTGGCGGCACAGGTCATCGGCAATGACGCGGCGGTCACGGTGGCGGGCACACACGGCCAGTTCCAGCTCAACGTCTTCAAGCCGGTGATGGCGTATAATGTGCTTCAGAGCGCTAAACTTATCGCGGACGCGTGCCGTAGCTTCGACACGAACTGCGCCCAAGGCATCGAGCCAAACTCGGCGCGAATCGAAGATCTGGTGAGCCGGAGCCTGATGCTCGTTACCGCTTTGAACACGCGCATCGGCTACTACAAAGCCGCTGAGATCGCCCAAAAAGCGCACGCCGAAGGCACGACGCTCAAGGAGGCGACCTTGGCTTTGGGATACCGCACCGCCGCAGAGTTCGACGAGGTCGTGGTGCCCGCGAAGATGACCGGTCGGAGCTAGGCCGCGTGGTCCGGTGCGCTAGCGATCCTCGGAGACCGAGAGCAGATCCGCGGTGCGGTCGCCGTTGAAGTCCAGCGCCTTCACCGAGGCCTCGATCTGGTCATCGGTGATGCTCACCAGGGTGCGCACGCTATTGACCGGCAGGTCCTCTGGCACCAGATCCATCCATTGTGGAGCTCCGTGGTCTAGGACCGCGTTTAGTCCCTCGTCCCGATACTCCAGTTCGGAAGTGGGATCGGAGACCCTTAAGAACCCGGTGAATTCGATAGGGTCGTCATCCGCGAAGGCGAAGTCGACCTCCACCGGAGCCAGCAAGTTGGACACGCACGCTTCGGCATCGACGAGCGTCAGGCGGGAGGTGGTGCTGAGTCGCCGACGCTGCACCATCTCTCGGGGTTGGAACACAATGATGCCGGTCCCCTTGGAAGCCGACAATTCGAGCCCTGCGCCCTCGGGGCGTCCCACAGCCGTCGCGTCGGGGAATCGGTGCGGGCCGCCGAAGTCCGCGAGGGCCCCTTCTGCGGAGAAGCCGAAGGGTGACACTTCATTCCATTCCAGGATTTGGGGCTCCTGATCCTCGCAGTTGAACTCAGTCGTACACCCAGCCGCAAGCAACACCAACAACATCGACGGTCGCATGGACCCTCCTATGTCAACTTGGTGTGTGGCGAGGGCCGGGCCTTCACCACCATGTGGAATATTCGCCGGGTCCAGCCAACATGGCCTGCTCGGGGCCTCGAACCACGTAAATCCATCGGGTAGAGGCCAGATGAACCCAGGCCACGAGGTCTCCATCAACCTCGATAAGGCCGGTTTCAGAGGCCTCATCTTCGATGGCCTTCCACAGCGGGCCATGCATGGGGGCAGCCCCAGCCCTCTCGATGTCTCCGGTGCCCAAGCTCGACCGCAGGTGGACACGGCCCGCGGTATCCACCAGCAAGGCCTCGGCGCCGGGCACGTTGAGCGCACCAACGTTGAGCAGCTGCGCCACCAAGCTGTCGATGTCGAGGTCCAGGGAGGCCACGCCGATGGGCGCACCCTCGTCGTCGTGCAGGGCGACGGAGCAGCTCACGAGCAAGCCCATCCCGCTGGCGTCGACGTAGGGCTCATCCCAGTACACGCGGGTCTTGTCGATCGCCCCTTTGTACCAAGGCCGGAGTCGGGGATCGTAGCCATCGGGGTAGCCGGCCTTTCCGGGCACGCCGACGAGCACGCCATCTTTCGTGGCGGCCACGGCCCAGATGACCGGCACGCCATCGGTGGAGATCACCTGTTTCTGGGTGGGCCGGGGGGCGGCGAGCAGGTCTGGCCCACCCGAGGAGATGATGGCGGATAGCAAGCGTGGCTGGGTCGTCACGAGCTGCTGGATCTGGTCTTTGACCGCCTCTTCTTCGACCCCTGGGGCCAGTTTGATCATGGCGGAGTCGAGGCTGACGGGGGCGTTGTACCGAGGGCGGACCTCTAGGTCTGCCGGACCTTTGCCGGGGGTGAGGAAGTCCTGCTCGGTGAAGTAGGGGCTGTTGGGGGCAGGGACGGCCAGGGACTGTTCCACAGACGAGGCGACCCCGCGAAGGAGGCCTTCAAACTGAAGAAGTGCGCCGTCGATGCGCTGTCCTTGGTGGGCCACATGGCCCAGAACACGGTGTGCAGCGGCTTCGTGGGCCTCTGCGGCCTGGCGGTTCACCTCCACCGTGATGGCGGCGATGGTCACGACCGAGACCAAGGCGACGGAGCCGAGCAGGGCCAAGGCGAGCACGGCGTTGATCATCAAGGTGCGGTGCCGGCCTACCCAACGCTGCATCCACTGAACGGGCCCGTCCGGAGAGGCCTCAATCGACTCATCACGAAGGTACCTGCGAAGGTCTGCCGCGAGGGCATCCACGTTTTCATAGCGCTCATCGGGGTCGACGGCGCAGGCCTTTGTGATGATGGCGACAACCGCCTTCGGAAGCGGGTCCTTCTTTGAATAGGCCCTGGGCTTGTCGCGTTCGCCCTCTTGGGCTTGGAGCAAGATCATTTCGACCGTGGCCCCAGAGTTCGCCCGCTTTAACGTCACGACCTCTTGGAGGATCAACCCGAGCGCGTATTGGTCGCTGCGCGCGTCGAGGTCGGTGTTCTCACCGCGCGCCTGCTCTGGGCTCATGTAGGAGGGCGTGCCTACGGCGGTGCCAAACTGGGTCTGTGCCACCTTGTCGGTGCTCCACGACCCATCGAGTGGCGCCTCGACGGAACCGAAGAGCTTGGCGATGCCCCAGTCCATGACGGTCAGCTCACGAAAGGCGCCGATCATGACGTTTTCGGGCTTCAAATCGCGATGCAGCACGCCTCGGTCATGGGCGTAGGACATGGCA
>JBGCER010000127.1:0-15712 GCA_045106515.1 Myxococcota bacterium | reverse complement strand
CACCGATGGTCACTTGATCGTTCAGGTGCGCCCCGGTTCGTGGACGGTGGACTTTGACTCTCGCCACGAAGGCCCTGCGTCCAAGCTCGTGCCCCCGGCTTTGCAAGAGCCCTGGCCCGAGGTTGAGTATTGGGGATTTGGCTCTAATGATCAGGTGCGAGCGGTCTCGGTTTCGGGCCCTCCGGGCATTGATCCTGCCCGCACACCGATGCCGGAAGAGTGGAGGAAGCTCGCTACCTATCGCGTGTCCAAAGGCGACGTCTTGAACATAGAGGAGCTGCGGAGCGGAGATCCTGCCCCTTCGCCCAACCAGCTCTCGCTGGAGCGGGAGATCTGGCTGGATCTAGACGGTCGGGGGCTGACCATTCGCGATCGCTTCACGGGCGAGATGCGCCAGGGGTGGCGGCTGGATGCCCAGGCCCCGATGGTGGTTGGACACGCCGCCGATCGTGGCCAGGACCAAGTCATCACCGAGAACGCCGCCGGCCAATCCGGCGTCGAGCTGCGGGGCAAATGGGTGGACCTGGTCGCCGAGTCTCGGGTGGACGCCCGACCCTCCGTCTTGCCCGCGGTGGGCTGGGATAGCGACGTTCGCGACCTCCATGCATCCCTGCGCTTGCCGCCGGGTTGGAAGTTGCTGACTGCTGTCGGCGTCGACAGCCTGGACGGCTCCGTGCTCGACCAATGGTCCCTGTTTGACCTGTTCTTTGTGCTGCTTGTGACCTTGGCCACCTGGAGGGTGTTGGACTGGCGAATGGCGCTGGCCATGCTGGGTGGCTTGGTCTTGGGCCGGCACGAGGCGGGGGCGCCCATGTGGATTTGGGTGGCGCTCCTTGCGGTGCTCGCGGTGGCCAAGGCCGTCAAGGTTCGCTGGGCCGCGGTCGGCGGGCGTGTTGGGATGTGGCTGCTGCTGATCGGGCTTGCCATTATCGTAGTGCCGTGGAGTGTGATTGAGCTTCAAGCAGGATTATTTCCGGTGTTGGATGGTCGAGATTCCAGCCCGGTGACCATGATAGAGATCGAAGATCGGTTTTCTCAAATCGTCGAGAATGAGCCGGAAAGCAGCGCGCAATCGTTCGAATCTGACGTGGACGGTGTGTACCGGCGCGGTGGCCGTAAGAAGAAGGCGATGAAGCAGAAGCTATCGCTGCAGTTTGACCCCGCCGCCAAGGTGCAGACCGGACCCGGTGTACCGGCTTGGAGCTGGCGAACGGTGCCGTTGACCTGGAGCGGACCGGTCACCCAAGACCACAGCATCCGGTTGATTCTATTGGGGCCGTGGCAGTTGGCGGCGATCGCCGCGATGCGCGTGGCGCTCTTCATCTTGTTGGGCTTTGGCTTTGCCGCTGCCGCCCGCCGCCTCCGCCCGCCGCCTCCGGGCGATGATCCTCCGAATACACCCGAAGACACCGGTGGATCGGCTGCTCAGGCGCGTGCCGCACTATCGGCTTCTGCCGCACTTCTTGGGGTGTTGTGTGTGCTTGGCGCCATGGTGCCGGGCATCGCCATTGCACAGGATGATGATCCGCTGGAGCCGCCGGAGGCGCCCTCGATGCTGCAAGAGCTGGAGGCGCGCCTGCGCGCTGGCCCAGAGTGCCGCCCCGACTGCGTCTCTGTCTCTCGGGCCTCGGTGACGGTCGTCGATGATGGGCTTCGGGTCCGAGCGACCGTGCACAGCGGCGATCACACGAGCTGGCCACTGCCGGGCCCTGCTGCCACCTGGGTCCCCAGCCGCGTGACTGTCAACGGACGGCCCGCGAGGGCGCTGGCTCGGACGTCGGACGGCCACCTACACGTCCGCGTTGAACCGGGTGTGTTCGACGTCGTGGTCGAGGGACCGCTCCCGCCCGGCGATGCGTTGACCGTGCGTTGGGGCCTTGTGCCGCAGCGGATGGATTGGTCGGCGGACTCGTGGTCGCTGGAGGGGCGCCGCGCGGATGGAACCGCTGAAGGATTCGTTCAGCTCACCCGAATTGTAGGCGAAGGAGGGACCGAAGTTCAGCGCGCTGACAACTTGGCCGCCTGGGTCGAGGTGCAGCGCGAGATCGATCTGGGCGTGCCGTGGCGCGTGCAGACCACGGTGCGTCGCATCGGACCCGCGCAGCATCCGCTGGCGTTGAGAGTGCCGCTCATCGACGGTGAGTCCGTCAATGACGCGTCCTACGAGGGGCAGGGGACCGACCGACTGGTGACCCTGGCTCGGGACCAAAACGAGGTGAGCTGGACCAGCGCGCTGGACACGACTGAGCAGCTCGTGCTGACCGCACCGGCGGATGTGCCGTGGTCCGAGAACTGGATCGTGTCGTGCAGCCCAGTGTTTTCGTGTTCTTATGAGGGTCCTGCGCCTCTGACGCACATCACCGAAGACCGCTGGGCCCCCCAGTGGCGGCCGTGGCCCGAGCAGGTTGTGACGGTCAATGTCAGCCGGCCCCAAGCGGTCAGCGGCGCCACCACCACGTTGGACTCGGTCGTCTTGGTCGTCAGTCCTGGGCGACGCCAGCTCGAAGCCACGCTGACGATCCAGGCCCGCACGAGCCAGGGCGGTACGCAGGTCATCACCTTGCCCCAAGACGCCCGATTGACCAGTGCCGAGGTCGGCGGCACGGTGCAACCCCTCCAAGCGCGGGACGACGGCACCGTCCACGTGCCCATGCAGCCCGGCAGCCAGCGCATTGTGTTGGCCTGGCTTCAGCCGCACCCGCCGGCCCTCATCGATCAGGTGCCCGAGGTGCTCATCGGCGGTGAGGCCGTCAATGCCACCGTGACCATCCGCATGCCCCCAGAGCGCTGGATTATCGGTCTATGGGGGCCTCGCTGGGGTCCTGTGCCCCTGTACTGGGTCTACGTGGTGTTGGTCCTGGTCGCGGCCCCCATCTTGTGGCGGATCCCCGGATCGCCGCTGGCCTTGTGGCAGTGGATTCTGCTGGGGCTGGGCATGACCCAAGTGCCTGTGTTGGTGCCGCTCGTCGTGGCGTTCTGGCTCATGGCCATCGCCTGGCGAGGCCGCGCTCAGCCCAGCAACCCGGTGGTGTTCAACGGGGTTCAGCTCGGACTGGTGATGTTCACTGTTGTAGCCCTGCTCTGCCTCTACGCCGCCGTGCACGCTGGCCTGCTGCTCCAGCCAGACATGCAGGTGTGGGGCAATGACTCTTCGGCGGGAAATCTAAATTATTACGTAGATCGCATCACCGACGCCATGCCTCGCCCCATCGTGATCAGCGCACCCATCTGGATCTGGCGCGTACTGATGCTGTTGTGGTCGTTGTGGATGGCGGCGAGCCTTGTGATGTGGCTGCGCAAGGGCTGGGGCTGGATGAGCACTGGTGGCTGGTATCGACCCTTTGATGCGGATGATGTGACGGCGTTGGTGCCGTTTGCGGTCAAGCGTTCGGCCAAGAAGACGGCGAAAGAGAAGCCCGCGCCGCCGCCCGAGACGCCGCCGGTCGTGGAGTAGCGGAGCGGCTATCCTGAGGTTCATCAGTAGCAGGAGAGGTTCCATGTTCCGACGCTTGACCTGTGTGGTTGCGCTGTGCGCCTGTGGCTCGTCCGTCAACGTCAAGCAGCACCTGACGATGGTGTGTGAGGCGGGCAGCGCGGTCCGGACGGACGTCGACCTGGTGAACCTCGATCTCAAGGCCGTTCGTCCGCCGGAAGCCATGCCGATCGAGGTGCGCACCGAAGGCTGGCGGGTGGGCCGGCACGGGGTCCAGACCGTGGCAGAGATGTCCGATCGGGTACGGAGAGAGCTGGCCAATGCAAGGCTCATCCGAGACTTGAACGAGGACGACAGCCCGCCGATGCCCATCCGCCTCATGGTGGACAAAGCGGTCGCTTCGGAGCGGGTGATGCACACCCTGGCGGCGGTGCAGGCGAGCGGAGCGTCCGACGTACAGGTTGTGGTCGCCTCGGCGGAAGCGTACGCGCTGCCGGCCTACCCCGATCCTGGGTTTGCAGCGGAGCTCAAGGCCAAGATGGCCGAGGTGTCCCCCGAACAACGCGCTTCGATGACCGCGCAGGTACTCACCGAGGAGCTGGCCTTTTGCCCGGGCGGCCAGAAGGCGTTCGCGGCCAGTGGGGTGGCGGCGCCAGACCAGCGTTGTGCGCTTATTGCCTATGGCCTCAGCGAGGAATTGCCGTCGTGCTACGGCACGAGTTCGTCTCGTGTCGTGACCGCCGTGCATGTGCTCATGGAGCCCAGCTCTTCAACCAAGGTCACGTACTTTTCGGTCCGCTTGTCGCCGGAAGGCGACCCGCTGAGCCTCTCTGGACCGCTGTGGTCCGACGCGGCCGAGCCTCTGTCCGCCATGGCCGGCAAGACGCTCAATGCCGCACCACCGCCCGTAGCCATCGAATAGCGGACCGCGGACGGTCCTATGGATGCGGCGTGGGATTCGCGCTGCACCAGCCGTTTGGCAACATGGAGTCCGGGTTGATGATGGTCACGGCGACACTGCCGGTGACCGAGGCTGATAGGGAGGTGATGCCCGATGTAGACAACGACTTGTGGCCTACGGCGACTGCGGGCTCCGCGGACGATAGGCCCCGTAGGCTTCGCGCGACCGAGGTCGACAGGAGGTCGGCTTCGACAGTGCCTTCGATGGCGGGCTCGGCGCCGCATGGTCCCGACAGAGAGGCATCGATGAGGTCCTGCACTAAAGCATCGTCGGCGATGGCGATCATGCGAGTCGACACGACGCCGCTATCGGCGATGGCCAGCACCTCGTCGGCGGCGATGTTGGATTTCACGCTCCCGATGAGGGGGGCTCCACGGCGGGTGGAGACAAGGGAGGTCCACCGCACTGATCGGGCGTCAGCGACGGACATGACGTAGACCGCGTCCACGCTGGAGAAGTCGTAGAGGCGGTGGTAGCTCGCGTCCAGTGCGTCGGGTTCGATCATGGAAATGAAAGGAGAAACACCGGCTCCTGCCTGGGCGGTGGCCACGGGCATGGACAGGCTGGACGCAGCTAAGAGACAGATCAAGGCGGAACGCATGGGACCTCCACGGTCGTACGAGCAGAGCGCCGGCCGGCCCACCCCCAAACGAGGCAGCCGTTCCGACGCTCTTGATGTAGCGACGCGGTCCGTGTCGGCCTCTCGCATGATCGGACGAGGGGGCCCGGATTTGGTTGCGCCTACTGACCGAACTCGTCCACGACGTATCCAGCGATGTCGTGGGCCTGCTTTTCCGAGACGTCGATGGGGGGCATGTAGTTTTGGCCGTTGAGGATGAGGGTCCTCACGCCTGGAATATCGAGGGATGGCACTCGGCGGTCCCAGGTCGATCCACCGGCGGTGCCATCGCTCGCTCTGTGACAGCCGGCACAGCGTGCATTGGCCAGTGTCGCGCCCGCTGCCAAATCGGGATCACCAAGGTCGGTGTCCGTGTCGGTGTCGGTGTCGGTGTCGGTGTCGGTGTCGGTGTCCGTGTCCGTGTCCGTGTCGGTGTCCGTGTCGGTGTCCGTGTCGGTGTCCGTGTCGGTGTCCGTGTCGGTGTCCGTGTCGGAGTCGGTGTCGGTGTCCGTGTCGGAGTCGGTGTCGGTGTCGGTGTCGGTGTCGGTATCTGCCACGTCAGTCGCGTCGGTCGGCGCATCATCGGCGCAAGCGACAGCCAGACACGCGACCAGGAAAAGGGGCAAGGCAAAGCGGTTCATGAATCCTCCATGGCATGCACTCTCACTCGGTCAGGAGATCTCGCCAAGCGGGATGTTCAGAAGAGTTCTGTTAGATTTTGCCGAACAATGCGCGGCCTCCTTTTGGATGAGCTCGAATTTGCGCGCGGCGCGTGGGCTCTCACCCTGTGCTCATCGTGCAATCCGGCCCCATCGGCTACACGGAGGCCATGCGTGGACCCACTCCCAGCGCCCAGCCCTCAGTGGGTGACCTCCCGATTCGAGAGTCGGGGTTTACCTACCTACCTCGCTTTTTTGGAGCGCAGGAAACGCTCGATCTAGCGGCCTATTTTGCGGGTTTGCATCCGCAGTGGGAGAGGCGGCACGCCCACGGCAGCGCCGAGAGTGGGCGGCGACCGGGATCTCTCACACGCCCTGTCTACTGGCTTGGTGCATGGCAATTCGCGGCGTTGGGATACTATTCTGAGCCGGAGCACGTACACCACAAGTGCGTAGCGGCGGAACCGATTCCCGACGTGCTGATGTCCATCCTTCAGCGTCTCAAGCCCGAACTGCAGGCCCATGGCGATACCCGTCTGCCCAATACCTGCTTGATCAACTTCTATGGGCAGACGTGCAAAGCGCCGGGCAAACCACCGGTTGACATGGCTCGGCTCCGCATGCATCGCGATGGCGAACCGGGTCCCGTCATCATGCTGTCCGTCGGCCAGCCAGCCCAGTTTGAGTTCGTGGACCCAGACGTCAGCGAACCGGTTCACTCCCAGTGGATTCGCAATCGGTCTGCCGTCATCCTGAGCGGCCCGGAGTATAAGGACCGCCTCTATCACCGAGTCACTCGTGTGCGATATGGCGATAAGCCTGTTTTGACAGCGAATGTTGATGATTTCCAGATCCGCCGCGTCAGCATCTCGTTCCGGCACGTGCCGCCCGAGCGTATTCACGACTTTGGGGCCTTAAACGCGGAGGCTCGTGATGTGGTGCGTCCCTATGTGGAACAGCTCGCACAGAACTCGTCTCACTTTCGGAGGCAGTTGCTCACAGAGAGCGAAGAAAGTCGACAATTCGAGTGGCGGCCTCGGTGAGCTGGGTGGCTTGGTCCAGGCCGGATGAGGGCCGCGGGCGCAAGGCGTGGTTGGCATCTTCGAGCCAGTGCAATGCGAGGCTTGCGGGCAGGTCGTAGCCTTCGATCTGCTGGCGATTGCCGTGGCTATCGCGGGTCCCCTGGCAAAGCAGAGTGGGGACGTTGACCTTCTGGAGCGCGGTAAGGCCGAACGGGTTCGGATCAGTGCGGGCGTGAAAGGGGTAGGCCAAGGCCACGAACGCCACGGCGTGCAAGGGCTCAATCATCCCTGCCGATACGCGCGCTCCCCGCGAGAAGCCAGCTAGCACCAGCTTTCCATCGATGGCACTTCGCGCCTGCTTCAACCGCGCACCCAGGCGAACGTCCCGGGTGCTCACCTCACCGCCGACGCACTCAATCACGCGGACCGAGAATCCGTGAGACTCCAAGGCCGAGATGAGGCATGCGGGCGCGGCGTCGCTGGCCTGGCCCTCGTCGCCGGTGGCCAAGAGCACGGTGAGCGATACCGCGGGCAAGCGTGCTGCCGTTGGGTCGTTGTTAGGCATAGTCCACGCTAGCGCATCCCATCCTCGTTCCCTACCGCAGGTCCCATGGCATTCGGATTCCACAACACCGCCGAAGACGTCACCGAAGGGCTCGACCTGAGCGGCAAGACCTTCCTGGTGACCGGCATCAATTCGGGCCTAGGGTTTGAGACGGTGCGCGTTCTCGCCATGCGTGGGGCCAGCATTATTGGCGCTGCTCGGACCGAAGCCAAAGCGGCCCAGGCGTTGGCCGAACTTGGGGTCGACGGACAGCCCATCGGGTGCGAGCTCGGCGACCTGGACTCGGTCTCGGCCGCAGCCGCAGACGTGCAAACCTCCCTGGATGGCCTCATCGCAAACGCCGGGATCATGGCCCTTCCTGAGCGGGTGTTGATCCGCGGAATTGAAGCTCAATTTGCGACGAATCATCTGGGTCACTTCCATCTTGTCACCTCACTGTTGGACCGGCTCGCCCCGAAGGCTCGGGTCGTTGTGGTGGCGAGCGATGCCCACATCAAGGCCCCGGACCACGGTATCGATCTCGATGATCTTGGATGGGAGCGAGGCTATCTGCCTTGGCAGGCATACGGTGCGTCTAAGCTGGCAAACATCCTATTCGCGAGGGCTCTGTCCCGACGTTTGAAGCCTGGGCAGGTCGCGAACTCCCTGCACCCTGGCGTGATTCAGACTCAGCTCGGGCGCCACGTTCCCGACCGGGATGCCATGTACGCGCGCATGAAGCGAATGCTCAAGACGGTGGAACAAGGGGCAGCGACCCAGTGCTACGTGGCCACTCATCCGCGAGAAGGTTCGACAAGAGCTACGTATTTCTCGCAGAGCCGCCGGACGAAGGCCAAGCATCCGCGGGCCGAGGACGATGACTTGGCGGAGGCGCTGTGGGCCCACAGCCAGGCGCTGATGGGGTAGGGGGCTTGGGCCCCCAACTGCCGTCGGTAAGAGCCGGAGGGTCCGAAGGCGTGTAGAGTGACGCACGTGCTACCAAGGTAATTCCCATGCTGTTCTTGACCCTCCTGTTCGCTCTACCGGCCTCCGCTCAGGACGCTCTCCACTACTATGGAAATTCGAGCTCCCCGTACCAGCCCCTTGATTCCCAGGCGATCGCCGCCCTCCGGGATGCGGGCGCGCCCGCCGTCGATGACACGACGACCTGGCCCTCGAGCCTCGCCGGCTATCAGCTGGTCATCCTCTCGGCGGGCGACGGCGCGGCGACTGAGTTCAGTTCGGCTCAGGTGGCCGCCCTCGATGGCCTATTGAGCCGCGGCGGCGTGTTGTTCATCCAGGGAGACAACAACTCGTTTGCGCAACATAACAAGGTTTTTAATACCCTTCTCGGGTCGCTGGGTTCGTCGATGCGTCTGGTGGATGACAGCACCGCCGGCGGTTGCGGGAACGCCGCGACCCTGACCGAGCCGTCCCACCCGCTGCTCTCGGGCGTCACCGCGTTGTCTTACGCCGCGGGCTCAGACCTGGACCCGGGCTCGGGTACGCTGCTCGCTACCGCCGGCACTGGTGAAGGCCTGATCGCGGTTGAAGGCAGCATTGTGCTGTCTTCCGACAGCAATATGCTGGTCCGGTCCTGTTCGATTCCCGCGGGAAACCTCACATTCCTCAAGAACGTGTACGCCCTGCGATGCGATGGGGACGGCGATGGGTCTGCGAGCCTGTCCTGTGGCGGTGACGACTGTGATGACAACGACAATGCGGTCTACCCGGGTGCCCCGGAGATTTGGTACGACGGCGTGGATCAGGACTGCGATGGAGGCTCCGACTACGACCAGGACCAAGACGGCTTCGATAGTGAGGCTGAGGGCGACGGCGAGGACTGCGACGATCTGGATGCGGACGTCGCCCCCGGCAAGGCGGAGGTCTGGTACGACGGCGTGGATCAGGATTGCGATGGCTCGTCCGACTACGACCAGGATAAAGACGGCTTTGAAACATCGATTCACACCAATGGTGATGACTGCGACGACGAAGACGCGACGTCCTACCCCGGCGCGCCTGAGGTGGCCGACGACGGCATCGACCAGGACTGCGACGGTGTCGATCTCATCGGCGATGTGGGCGGGGGGTGCGGCTGTGCGAGCACTCAAGCCCCACAGGGCAGCTTGTTTGGGCTCGGGCTCTTGGGCGGGCTGGCGTTCTTGCGACGTCGGCGTTCCGCATAGATCCGGCCGCTGCAGCCCCGGACACTAGGGGGGTGCCCTGAAGCGAAGGCTCATTCCGTGGGAAACGGAAGGTTGAAGATCTGCAGGGTCAAGTTCGCCCCAGGGGGCGTATGCCTCCATGCATAGTCCTCGATGCACCCCCAAAAGGCCGGTGGTAGATCAGCGGGGTCCGAGCCAAATCCGGTGGTCTGGGGCTCGCTGAAGGTCCATCCCTCCTCCCAGACGGCGTCGACAGCCACTTGGCGCCGTGGGGGCAAGGGATGCTCGCGATGGCAGGTCCAGACCTGTGCGTGCAGCTCGCTGGACCAGTTGTTGGCCTCGCGCAGGCCTCGGGCGGACAGGTCGTCCCAGATCTGGTCGAACGTCTCGGTTGGAGTGAACGGATCGTCTCGGTCGCTGGCCGCTTCGAGGCGCTCTAGCCAGTCGTCGATGGCGTCCGGGGCGGTGCGGATGGCGATTTCTAGCGCTTGGCTGGCGACCGCATCTTGCACTTGGGACGGCAGCGTGTGCAGCTCCTCGTCGAGCACCGCGAGCAGCGCCTTGGATTCGGTGCCTTCTAGGTCTTCGACGTCCACGGCCAAGAGGCCGATGAGCGCGGACTCCTTGACCATCGGATCGTCGGTCTGGGTGATGGCCGAAACCACGGCGTCTACCGCCCGTTGTGGGTCGCTCGTGTCCGAGGACAGCTCCCACTGGGACGTCTCCAGCACCATCAGCCGGGCGAAGTCCGCCGCGGGATGCTCGGGGTGTTTCTCGGCGATTTGGCGGGCCAACCAGGCGGCTTCCGGCAGGCCGTAGCCCTCGTCTTCTTGTCCTGGACGAAGGCCGTCTTCATCGGCGTGCATATAGGCGTAGAGTTCGGCGGCTCGGTGCACCTGGGCTTGGTGCAGCAGGGCCCATGGATCGGCGTCCACCGCGGGGGGGCGGTCCCAGATTGGGGTGTCCGAGAGCAGACCTTCTTCCTGGGCCATGTCGAGGGCCTCGGCGACCAACTGGTCTGCTTTCAGCAACTTCGGGCTGGTTTCGCCACCGAACGACACCTCTGTACGCAGCGTGTACTCTACCTCTTCATCCATGAGGACTTGCAGAGCATCGACGCTGGGATTGGCCGGCCAGTCGACCTCATCACGGTAGGGCCAATAGGACTCAGGCAGGGTGCGCACGAACCAGTCGTCCATCGATCCCATGGATGCAGACCACGAATTGTTGAGGTCGACTGTGTGAATGAGGACGCGGTCTTCGGTGGGGGGCGCCTCGGGCGGAGCGTGCACGTTGGCCACAGCTGGCGGCTTGGCAGGGATTTGGACCTTGCGCCTGAGCTGGGTCTGGATGGCCCTGAGGGTCTGCGATGGACGCACCACCCGACGCTCGGGTGGGGTGAGGAACCACCACACGAGGGCCGCCGCGAGGAGCGCCACCCCCACTGCCATGCAGACGGTGAGAAGGCGCCTCAAGACGGAATAGGGGTGGTGTGGGTTGGTGCCATGGAGCGCACCCCTAATTCGCGACTAGTCCAGCGGCACAACAGACATTTGAAGCGTGAAGACGCTGCTGAACGGCTCTCCCACCATCGTGCTCTCCAGGAAGGCCGCATACACCTGACCATTGGCGTCTGTGAGGCGGTAGCCTCGCAGCTGGCTCATCGCGATGGCCTCGTCAGATGGGGGTGGATTGAGCTTGAACCCCAGCTCCAGGTCATCGACCACCTGGCACGGGGCGTCGGATGCCCAGACCGCCTCGATGTCTTCAAAGTCCCCATTTAGACGGCAGATTTCAGAGCCGTTAAGAGCCCATAGAAACCCGATGGTACCGCGGCGGGTGAAGCCGGTGTAGACGTAGACATCGATGGGGTCGGGGTGAGGGCCATTGTCGAACTCCGCGGGAAAGCCGTCCCAGAGCTCGCCGCTAGACAGCTGTACTCCGTGTACACCGTGGTTCTCGGTTTGCAGTACCACGTCGGTGACGTCGGGCATCACCGGGTTGTCGACCTCGGTGGAGTCTTCCGGGATGAGGGCGCCGGGAGCACACCCCAAACACGACACGGCGATGAGCGACCAGATGCGGACCATGGAGCCTCCAGGCCCCTAATGTGGCGCGCGCAGGAGGTTGCCACAATGAACCGGGGCCTGGTTCCGTATTCGATGTTGGATAGGCCGAAGTGCGCTCGGGAGCCTTGGCAACAGGGTGGGACCCTCAGACCCTCAGTTCGCGGCGGGGGCGTTCGACGGGGCATGGCCCGGCCACCCACTACCGCTTGGACCCCTTCGAGGAACGGGCCGGGAGGGCGTCGAAGACGTCGTAGATGCCAACGTCTTTGTCGACCTTCAAGCTGGTCAGTGCGTCATAGAGGCGATCGGTTTGGTCCTCATCCAGATCGAGCTCGCCGAGGCCCAAGTAGAGCTCGCTGGTCTCGGGCTTGCCCTTGGCATCGCTCGGGTAGAAGAGGATGCACGCGATGAGGCCTCCGACCACACAGATGCCGACGCCGGGCCACGAGATGCCGGTGTTGGTACTGGGAATGTCGGTGTAGGTGAAGCTCCCGTCGCGGTCGAACTCGAGCACACGCAGCGCGGAGTCCTTGGCTCCCTTTTGGCCGAAGGTGACGTTGAAGATGTCATCGTTGGATGCATCCGTCTCCCAGGTGACGCTGTTCCAGGTCTTGTCGCCGCGCTCGGCGTCGTAGATTCCGCCGGTGTTGCTGTCGCCGGCTTGGGCCGCGGTGACTGGGCAGAGGGCGGTGACGGCAGCGGCGAGAATGAGGGATCGCAGGTTCATCAGAAACTCCAAGTGGGGGTGCACCCAGAGGCTGTGCAACCGGCGTACCACTCCCGATGCATGTGATGGACATTGGACAAAGGTGGGTTTTGGGCGGATATGGTCTGCGGTGGCATGTGCGAAGTGTGCGCGCGCTCATCCCGTGCGCTCTTGGCGCGCTGAACCGGTGGCGTGGATGCGGCAAATCCGTGAACCCAAACGCCCGCAGGGGAAATAGACCATCGCTTTGGGGGGTTAGGTTCGTCTTGTGGAGTCACGATGTGGATGCTCTTCTTGGTAGCAGCGGCCCTGGCGGGACCGTCCGACACGGCCCCGTCCGACCTGGACGGCACCTGGGTGCCAGTCGGTGAACACGAAGCCAAGCAGAAAACGGTGGCCGTCCAGAGCTGCTGGAGCCGGAGGCAGACGTGGACCCTCACTCAAGCTGGGGCCAAGGTCACGGCGGTCTACAACCCCGCCAATCGCACTTCAGGCGCCCGGCGCGTCGATACCTATCGCACGTCTGCCAGCCTGAATGGGCGTTGGAAAGAAGGGGTGTTGATGCTCGCTGGCGATAGAATCACGGTGCACACCAACGCACTCGACCGGGGATTTCGAGAACAAACGCGGCAGCCTATGCGGCTGTCCTTGACCCTGGATCAAAAGACAGGGCACTTGGTGGGGACCGATGAAGATGGGCCGGTGCGGTGGGCTCCAGCGGATCTCAGCCCCATCGATCGTTCGGTCTGCCCGCCACCCCCCCCGTAGATCGGCGCCTGACGACGTCCGTGGGGCAGCCGCGGAACGGGTGCGGGTCCACGATGGAAATGCGCGGTGTGGGCCTACCGTTAGCCTCTGTTATCGACGGTCAGTATCGGGTCTCGTAGGTATTTCGTGGAACATATACCAGGGAGTTCCCATGCCTACGACTCGTATCGATCCGATCAGTATTCTTGGGGCGGCTACTAGTACCCGAACGGTTCAGCCGGGCACGATCACGTTTTCCCGCACGCCAGCGGTGACGTTAAACCCGGATCTCTTCCGATTCGCCCAGCACACTCAGCCGACGCTGGATCTAGCGATCGGCGCCACCCCGCCGGCGCATAGCGACGGTCGTTACTCGGTGACGCTCCAGGGGGCGCAGGTTGTGGAACAGCGGGCGCACGCGCCTGGCTTTGGTGAGCTCACCCATGCCATCGAGTTTCCGGGCTCCGCGCGTCTGGAGAGTGATGACAATTTGCGAGGCCACACCAGCTTTGCGGTTGAAATGGCCATCTTCCCCGAGGCCTCTACCGAAGCCCGGCAGAACCTTATTGAGGCGCAAAAGCCCGGGTTTTCTCTGGCATTGCGTAAGACGCGTGTCGGCTACGTTTTGGAGGCAGGCCTGCATGTGACCCATCAGCCCGCAACGGCGGACAAGACGCAGTGGGTGTCGGCTCGGTCTACGAAGGGCATCGCCATTGGCAAGTGGCAGCGGGTTGGGGTCCTCTTTGATGGCAATGCATTGATGGTCACCATCAATGGTGAAGTGGCGGGTCGGCGCGTCTTGCGGGATGGCCGCTTGGCGGCTGTGCGGCAGGGCAAAGACACGTGGTTCTTGGGCACCTGGGTCGACGGGGCCCGCAACCCCTTCACGGGCAAAATCGGGGGCGTAAAGGTCTGGAATTCGCTTCCTGTGCAGTTCATGTCCGCCGCGCTGGCCGTCGCAGCTGCCGGTGTTGGGGCCATCGCGAGCCGCCACGCTGACTTGGGTGGAACCCGAGGCTTGCTCAAGAGCCCTGCCGAAGGTGAGGTGGACATCCAGGGTGGATTGAAGCGGCGCTATCAAGGAGGCACGCTGTTCTGGTCGTCCCGAACGGGCGCCCATGAGGTCCACGGCAGCATCCTGAACCGCTATCGGAGCCACATCTCGCGCTTGGGCTTTCCTACGACCGACGAAAAACCCGGGAAAAAAGCGGGGTCCCGCGTGAGTGGGTTCGAGAACGGCATCGTGGCTTGGCATAGTGCGACCGGCGCCCACCCGGTGTGGGGACAGGCCTACATGACCTATGCGGCCAATGGCGCTGAGGCGGGGTGGCTGGGCATGCCCCTCGGCGCCGTCGTGGTGGCGGACGTGCGCCACACCCCTGAGACTCGCTTCGAAAATGGGCGGATCTACCAGCGTAAGGTGCACGAAGAAGCGTTTGAAGTCCACGGGTCGATCTTGGCTCGCTACCTAGCGCTTGGCGGTCGGCACGGCATTCTGGGCTTTCCGACCTCCCATGAGTCCTCGGTGTTCAACGCTTCGGGTGCGGTCATCGGCAAGGTGAGCCATTTCGAGCACGGCTCCATCTACTGGAGCTCTGGCCGGGGGGCCCACGAGGTCGTGCAGCCGCTTCAGGCGGCGTACCAACAGCAGGGCGGACCGAGCGGCACGCTGGGCTTTCCGGTCTCCCCCCCCAAGCGCCATGGCCAGAAGCATCGCCAGGGCTTTGTGGGCGGTGTGCTGATGAAGCGATCGCCGTCGGCGAAGGCCCAGATCGTGACGTCGCTCACCTTGCGTCTCGGACGCACCGCCCAAGTGGGAGCGATCGACGACGGCATTGGGTTCTTCGAAGCGGACAAGAGCGCAGAGCTCTTTGGAAAGGTGAACATATCGGCCTCGGGCGTGCCCAAGGTTCAGAACAAGCGCGTGCCCAATGGTCATGCCGGCACCACGTTGACCTATTCGGGAGCCGTTCCCGATGTGACCATCCCCGCCACCGTCGATGCGTCGTTTACGGTGACGATCCATCTGTGGGACTGGGACGCGGCCAGCGGGGACGACAAATTGGGTACATATCACCGAGTCTTTTCGGCCGATGACCTGTGGGAGCTGGACGCCAGCGGCTCCCGGATCGTCGACGAGCCCATGACGCAAGGGAGCGGCGATGCCTCTCGGAACGATCTGATCACGCAGGTGTCGATCGCGGCAGACAAGAAGGAGGTCGACATCGCGGACTTTCGCGCCCAGGGGTGGTGGAAGTTCGTGAATAAGAAGACCGGCACGATGAGCCGCGGGCACTACACCGAGGCCTTTTCGGACGTGGAGTTCGTCGACGACGGCTGGGGTGCCTTTATCCACCTCTGGGACACCATTTGGTACGAGGCTGCCTTCAAGGGCGTGGCCACGGGTGGCAACTGCTACGGCATGTGTGTCGAGGGGCATCGGGCGCTGCGCAATGTCTCCCCGTTCATCCAACACATCTGGGAACGGTATGATGGCTTCCCGGACAGCAATCCCACGCTGACTCGGCAGATCAACATCAAGCAAGGCTGGCAGCTGGGTGCGCCCGCGTTGCGGTGGACGATCTGGAACATCTTGAACGGAGATATGTGGCAACCTAAGCAGGTTTTTGATGATGCCAAGCGGGCCATCGACCGAGATCGGGGCTGCACGATGTCCTTCTTCAGCCTTGAGGAGTTCGTGGGCCACGCCATCTTCGCGTATGACTATGTGGCCCTGCGGAATCCACCGGGAAAGGTGTATGGCGAGCTGCTGTGTGCGGACCC
>JBGCER010000126.1:0-3260 GCA_045106515.1 Myxococcota bacterium | reverse complement strand
CTTCAAGGATCCGGTGGTTGACCATTCCCGCTAGGTGGTGCCCCAAGAGCACGGCGAGCATCGCCTGCGATGGCGCGTCGGTGCGCTCCCCCATCCACTCTGCGCCTGGGATGGACAGGTAGCCTTGGGCCTGGATCATCTCGGAGACCCAGTCATCCTCGGCGAGTCGAGCCCATGGGCCGAGGGGTCGGCCCAGCCATCCAACGCCCCCCAGCGTGGGACCGAACAACCCCTCGGCGGAAACGGGCTTGACCAGGGCGACAAGCCCCCGATCAGCGTGTGCAAAAGTGGGATGGCCCTCGGGAAGGTCCACCCAGGCGTGCATGCGAAACTCGTGGTCGAAGCCATCGAGCGTGACGGCGCCTTGCAGGTAGGTCACCTTGCGTCGCACGCAGACAGGCGCGCCAACCAGATCTGCGATTAGGTGCTGCAAGAGCACGTCGAGGTGCTCGGGGAGCACGTCGGAAGGCTGCTCACAATGGGAATACAGGCTGCGGTCTAGATCGATGCGCATGGCTCCCCCGTGGCGTAGGCGCGACTACAAAAGCCGCGCCACGTCCATGAAGAACGTAGAGCCCGTTTCCACAGCCCGCCACTGCCTATTGAACATGAACAACAGCGTGGTGACGGTGTTCTTGGAACGACCTGTGCAAATCCGCGATTTCACACGATTACACGAACCTGGAGTTTCCCCAGCCTTGGGGATATCAGCCGGGGTTTCCCACAAAAGATAGGTCTAACGTCAGCTTGTCGTCGTTTTTCAGTGCGCCCAATGCGGCGGAAAATGGCTTAAAACCGAACTGGGTGTGGGAAAAACCGACTGAGCCGCTGGCTTTGAACCGGTCGGGGCTCGCGGAGATCCGCATGGGGGTCTTCACGGACTTGGTCACGCCGCGCACGGTCAGCTTGCCGCTGACCAACACCCGATCGCCTGCGGCGGCGCAGCTTGTACTTCGAAAGGTGATCTTGGGGTGAGCGCCGCCATTGAGCTGGTTCTTGCCGAGCGCGTTCTTCTTGATGGTCGCCTTGTCTTTGGCCGAGGTCTCGCCTTTGAAGCCCTTCCGCTTGCGACTTCCCGGCGGGTCGACCACCAGGCTGGACACCGGCACATCCACCGACACCTTGCACGCCGACAGATCGTTGGGGTCCCACGTCACCGAGCCTGAGTAGCGACTGGCCACGAGTACGTGGTCGTGGCCGGCGATAAGCGCACCTCGGTCGTAGCGAACCACGACGCCGACAAAGCCGCCCTTAGTGGTGAGAGCATAAGTCTTGGGGCCAGCCGGCTCGGGAGCGACGGTCTCGGTGGGCTCCACTTCCGCGGCCTCGTCGGCGACGGCATCCGCAGCTGCGTCGGGCGCTGGCTCGACTACGGCGTCAGGGGCAACGTCCGCGGCAGTCGTTGAGGCCGCCGTTTCGGGTGGGGCCTCGTCGGGGTTCGCCTCGGGCACCGCCGCAGCGGCGTCGCTGTCCGCCACGTCGCTATCGTCGGAGTCTCCGTCGGTCTCATCGCTGTGGTCTGAGGTCTGCGAATCGGAGTCTTCGTCGGTCGCCTGCTGGGTGGTCGGGTCCGGGACAGGTACGACATCGGTCGCTACGTCTGCTGGGGGCGACTCGTTCGGCGCTGTTGAGCACCCCACCGCTATCGCTCCGAGACTCATCCAGATCCACGCGCGCATGCACACCTCCACCCGTCAGATGACGGGCTATGGAGAGGGTTGCACAAGCTCGCTCAGTGGGCTTAGGAAGCTGTCGATGAGAGACAGGGTCTGGGCGCTGTGCGGGTGAGAAGCCCCATCTTGCAGGTAGCCGTGCACCGCGCCTTCAATCCAACACAACTCGGTAGGCAGTCCCCTTGCGGCGCGGGCGTCTGCCAGTCGACGTGAATGCTCAGGTACAGCCAATGGGTCGATATCTCCGTGGATCAGCAGCGCCGGCTGTTCGAAATGCCCCATCATAAGCGGTGATTGGGAGCTGTGGTCCCGCCGATGGCGCGAGCGGATTAGCGACGTGGCGGTGGCCCAGCGGGCGGGTAGTAAGGTCAGGTCATAGGCGCCGTACACACCGATGAAACGAGAAAATGGCGCTGCGTCTGCGGCCATGACTCCCAGGCCACCGCCGGCGGACAGGCCGATGATGACGCTCCTGGTGGGGTCCGCGCCAAAGCCTGGAGCGTTTTCGTGCCACCACCGGGCGCCATCGCGCACATCGAGCACTTGGCCATCCAAGAACGGGCCCCAGGGCCGTACCAATCGGTAGTCCAGGGACGCCACCACAAAGCCTTGCTGAAGCAAGTGTTCGATCACCACCCGCACCGAGCTCATGCGCCGGGAGCCGCCCACGAACCCGCCGCCGTGCACGATGAGCGCGCTGGGATGTGGGCCGGCCACATTAGGCGTATACACATCGATATAGCAGCTCTTTCGGTCCGCAAAGCTGGCCGTGTGGACCGGGGTGGGGTCCGGAATGTTGGGCGGTTTGAGCCGGCGTCGAAGAAAGGGGCCAGCGGCGGAGAGGTAGCGCATGACCAAGGCTAGTCACGCCGAGCCGATGCGTCACGAAATCCGGCCAGCCCTTAGCGGCGGTCCCGAGTATTGTTTGGGATAAACCTCCACTCCCCGCCCACGCGAACGGTTCCGTAGCCCAGCCCGCCTAGCACCCAGGCGGCGGTATCCGGGTCCGTGCTGAGTGCTGTGGGCAGCTCCGACGGCATCGCGAAAGGACCGCGCCGAGATGCTTTTCGGACCATGGCCGCCGCCTGCTCCAACACGTCGATCCGAACCGCTACCCGGCCAACCCGTACCATTCCCAGCACCCGAGCCGCGTCCTGACTGGCGACCCGTCCGGACCACACGGGCGCGTCGGCAGGTGCGGCTCCGCCGGTCCACGCCCGAAACAAGGCACGGCGAACGGGAGCCTGCCGGGCCTTGAGCATGTGCTGGCTAAACGCGGCACGCTGACCCAACCGAATTCCAGAACGAGCCAATAAGTGACGTTCCTCTTGGGAAAATCTGCCGACCGAGACCGGTGGGGCCATCCCTAGCCCTTCTCGCAATGTGCTGAGCAGCTGTTGTACGGCGGGCCCCCCCCGCTTCTGCAGGCGGCCTGGCGGCTGGAACAGGTCAGAGGCCACCGTCTCGGTCCAGCGTCGCAACCGAAGACCCACAGCCGCTCGGTGGGCCGATCCGATGAGCGATAGGCCGCGCACCGCCACCTTGGGCTGAGCCACCGTGTCTCCCCGCTCCCACCGAGCCACCCGA
>JBGCER010000125.1:0-6842 GCA_045106515.1 Myxococcota bacterium | reverse complement strand
GGCCGACAAGGCCCAGCCCTGCATCTTCTGGGTGAACGCCGCCCTCCACAGGGCCTGTCCGCGGACCGTGTCGGACTGACTCTCATCCTCACCCAACGCCACGTCCGCGATGACCTGATCGAGATGAGGCCGAGCTTCTACCGCCAGGTACGGCTGGGCCTCGGCCAAGCGGCCTTCCCGCACGAGGCGGCGCCCGAGCACCCCTCGAAGCAGCACCGGGATCCACTGCTGATCGACGTGTTCGCCATTGAGAATGGTAGGAAGGTAGCCCGACATTCCGTAATACTCGGGCTCGACGACCTCGGTTAGGATCGGGTACGGCGCCACGTCGTCGACCACCGCCCGCAGCTCATCGAGGGTCAACAGGCGCTCGGCCACCCAGGCAGCGTCCATCCAGTCGCCCCCGTCCAGGAAGCGACGCATGGCCAGCACGGGCCGGTCTTGCCCCACGTAGACGATGCCGAGCTCCACAGACAGCGCCCGCTCCGCTTCGCTCTGGTGGTGACTACAACCGATGTGGCGAGGGCTATTCGGCGCGTTGACCAAGGCGAGGCTTCGCTCTAGCGAGACCGCAGCCCGACTGAGATTTCCCTTTTGCAAAGCAAGCTTACCGCCAATCCAATGAGCGGCTCCATCGTCGTCCCGGGCCATGGCGACGAAGCGCTCCGCATAGGCTTGGTCGTCCGCTCGGTAGGCTAACCACGCCAGCCGCCCGGCCAGCTCGGGCGCGTGTCCTGCGTTTGTGACCGCCCGAAACCACGTCTGCACCTGGGTGTTTTCCAAGCCCGTTGAAGCCAATCGCAGCGTCACCAGCTCTGCGGTTCGCCCAGACCTCGCCGCGCGGTCGAGCTGATCGGGATCGGCGATCACAGCGGCGAGGATCGACCGCAGCTCCTTCGCGCAACCCCAGCCTCCGCCCGACGCCACGTAGTCTGCGCAGTGGGCCAAGGCATCGGCCGGTTCACCCTGGGCCATCGACACATCTGCTTGCCGTCGTAGGCTCGCCGCGGCCAAGCCCAGAGTGTCGATATAGCCTTCGTCGACGAGGGTACGGACCCGCTCCAACCATCGATGCTGGTCCGCAGGATTCTCCGCAAAGGACGCCAACATATAGGCAGCCCACACAGAACGATAACGACGCTGTTCCCCGGGCATTTCAAGGAGCGACTTCAGGCCAGCGATGCTCTGCTCTGGAGTCTCACTCTGGGTGACCGCCGAGTGATACCGCGCAAACTCGTCTGGGATTTCTGACGGCAACGCTGGCGTGCCCGACGTCCTCGCCTTCGAGTACGCTGCCACCAACGCTGAATGTTGGGGGTGTCCATTGAGGGCGGCCGAGAGGTCTTGGGCATCGGCCTGGGCTGTGGTGAACAAGACAGCCCGGTAGGCGGAGTGCTGCCGCTGCCGCCATGCGTCGACCTCACGGTCGAATCGGGCACGAGGCGCGTCCGCCAAATCACGTCCCACCGACGCCAATTGGGCATGGCTAAAGTACGGGCCACACGCAACAGCGTCGACCGCATGCAGGGCGGCGAACCCCACAACAAGCCAGAATCGCCTATTCATGGTCGCCGCCCTCTGGATCAACCCAGCCGATGCACCGAGTCTCGTCGGGCAGCAGTGGAGGCACGCCCCCTTGCGGACGCAAACCACCCAGCGCGGGGGACCACTGCCACCCTGGCCGCCCTCCGCCGAGGCGGGCGTCGGGCACCGGCACCACTGTAGGTGTCCAAGACAGGGTCCCGGAGTTCCGAAGGCAGATTTGGTGGGCGCCGGACTC
Organism: Myxococcota bacterium; assembly: GCA_045106515.1. Lineage (GTDB taxonomy): Bacteria > Myxococcota_A > UBA796 > UBA796 > REDI01. Next base: position 5,062 of record JBGCER010000125.1, on the reverse strand, counting down.
GCCAAGCACACGCTCGGTCTGCACGGTGGAAACCAACTCCCTGCCCTCGCGGACAGCCGTCAGCGTCTGGGAGGGCCACGCCATCTGATCCTGGGAGGTGGGCAGCCGAAACCACACCACGCCTGTCAACGCGGCGGGGTGGCGCACCCGCCAGGTTTCCAGCAAGGCAGACACTGCGTGAGGATCGGCCATTACCCTTGTTTCTTCGACGTCCGGTGGCCGGGAGTCCCCTTCGCTACCCACCCCCACGAGTCGCCCATCTCTCGTCCAGATTCGGTGCCCATACGCGGGTAGTGCAACGCGAAACGGAACATTGAACGCCGCCATTTTCTCTACATACCGTTCAGCCGAGGGGCTCAACAGGGGCCCCGTCGGGTCTTCGGGGTCAAGCCAGTGAACCTGGAGCACCACGCCGTCGGCGGCCGCCACCAGGTGGGCGAACTCAGCATGGTCCAGCCAAGTCGGCAGGGCCGTGATGACGAGCGGCCCCGAGACCTTGCCTTTTAGTTCGGTAATCCACGCAGTGTAGTTCCCCAGGCGTCGACTGGGCAGGTCCATATCCAGATGGATCTCGGTCCCCGGAGCCGCGTCCGACACGGCCGTCAGAACGGGGCCCAAGGCCTCCACCACATCCACCCCCTCGGGGGGAACACGGACCCGCACGGCCCGACCTGACGTGAGGACCTGCGGGTCTACCCACGCGATCATCGGCGTATCGCCATCCCATCGGACCTCGGCAGCCAAAGCCGTCAGCCCATCGCCGTCGAACGAGGCTGCGGCCTCCTGCACCGCCGGCGTCCACTGGCGCTGCCAGACGTAGGCTTCGTGGGTCAGTGGCGTTGTGGAGGTCGGGGCGGAACAGGCGGCACAGAGGACGGCGGCGAGCAGGGTCAATCGCATGGCATCGATGGGGATGGGCTCGACGAGAATTCGCCAAGGCGGGCTCCCTTCCTAATGAAGTCAGGAGAGCGGTGCGATGGGTTTGGCGCCGTGTTGCATGCTGCAACGCCTCTCGCGACGCTCCGACCGATCGAGAGTGGACCGATGGCCCGCATCTCCACCCGATCCCCGGTCACCAGAGGCTATAAACCTGTCAGGAGGCTCCTTGACCCAACCGGCATACTCAACCCGTTTCGACGAGGCCGTGGCGCTGGCGGTGTCGAGCTTTCGGCACATCTACCGCAAGGGTAGCGGCGCCCCCTACGTGACCCATCTACTGGCGGTCACCGCGATCGTGGGCGAAAACGGCGGCGACGAAGACCAGATGTGTGCGGCGATCCTGCACGACTACATGGAAGATGTGCCAGACGCCAACGAGGCCACCCTGCGTGCCCAGTTCGGCGATCGAGTGGTGGACATCGTCATCGCGCTCTCAGACACGCTGGAGCAGCCAAAGCCTCCGTGGCAAGCGCGTAAAGAGGCCTACCTGGCAACGCTGGCCACAAAGTCCGCCGACGTGAAGTTGGTGTCGGCAGCAGACAAGCTCCACAATTGCTCCTGCACCGTCCAGAACCTTCGCGCCAAGGGCTTATCCACGTTTGACCTATTCAATGGCAAGCGAGAAGGCACGCTTTGGTACTATCGCCAGATCGTCGAGAAGCTCAGCACTGGGTGGAGCCATCCCCTGCTGGACCGGCTCTCCGCCGAGGTTGACGCGATGCATGCAGAGACCGAGCGATTGCTCGCCGGTTGAGCGATCGCCGTGTTGAAACCGCCTCGCATGTTCAGGCGAGGAGGGCCCTGACCATCGATGAGTCCAGATAGAGATCCCAGACTGCCGCCTGGGAGGCCTGAATGCGTCACGATGCCCTGGTTCCACTTCTGATCGGATGTGGACCGACCTCGGTCCCGACCATCATAGATGTGACTCTGGAGCCCGTCATTTTGAGCGCCAAGGAACCGATTCGGGCGGTTCCGACAGCGTGGGGCGGCACGTCAAAGGTCCCGCTGACGTTCGAGTTCGACTGGCTCGTAGATGGCTATCCCCGAACGGAAACGAGCGAAACGCTACAGGTTGCCGACTATGCCAAGAACCAAGAAGTATCCGTGACGGTGGTGGCTTGGGATGGCGAGCGCTCGTCCGAAGCGTTCACCACCGAGCCGATCGTGGTCATCAACTCACGGCCGGTCATCCACGACGTGTGGTTCGAGCCCGCACAGCCGCGAGACGGGGACACCGTCACCGTGTACACCGACGCCACGGACGCCGACGGCGAACCCCTCTCATTGCGACATACCTGGCTTAGCTACTCCGGCGAAACCAAGACCGGCAGCCGAAACACACGTATCGCCTCAAAATATGAGAGCCTACAAGTCCGGGTGGTGGCGTGGGATGGTGAGCAGTTGTCCTCACCCTACGTTTCGGACAAGGTGGTGCCCCAATGAACCGCTTTGTAATCCCTCTTTGTTTGTTCACGTACACCGCTTGCAGCAAGGATTCCCTCACCTGCGGCGAATACGAACCCAAGGAGGCCGAGCCCTACGCAGGCTGCGTGTCCGACGGCGAGTTCGAGACGCCCTACGAAAGCGCTGAGCGCCGGTATGTCTATGACGAGGTCGGCAATTTGTTGAGTCGCACCAGGGTCTCAGAAGAAGAGACCGTCGACGAATTCGTCAACCGCTACGATGACAACGACGAGCGGATCGAGCAGTGGCTCGAAGACACCACCCACACGACCTGGCAGCGAGGCGAGCGCGGCGAGATCCTGAGCTGGACCCAAGAGACCCCAGAGGGGAATGTGGAGACGTACCAGGCCACGTGGAGCCCCCTCGCCTGCGAGATCGAGTCCTGGACGCGTCAGTGGAACGGCGAGGTCATTGAAGAGGGGGTCAACACCTGGCTCGATGGCCTGCGCATTGGCTGGAACTCCACAGACCAGGAAGGGGTGTTGACCGAGACCGAGGAGGCCTACGACGACCGCGGATTCCGAGAAAGATACCGCACCACCGTGGACGGAGACGTAAGTGTCGAGGCCGTCGAAGAACGGGATGACAGCGGGCGGCTTCTCAAAGCCACCTACACCCGCGACGGCGGCGACCAGCCCTGGCTCTTCGACGGCCGATCCTACACTGAAGACGGCAACCTGTTGACATGGTCCATACGTCTCTACGACGAGACGGCAGAGCCGCTCTGGCAGCGGACGACCGAGTGGCTCGATGGGCGGTGGTTCGAGGTGGTCATCACCGAAGAGGGCCACGTGACCCTCGACGAGTCGCGCGAGTGGGTCTGCGAACCGTAGGGGGGCATCGGGGCGGTAGAAATCGAACGAGGCTCCGTTCGCTGCATCGGCAGAGTGCTCCTCCCTACTCAAGTTCCAAGACCCGATGACCCGCTCGCCAGACCGGCATAGAGTGCCAGGGAGCCCTGTCCTGCAGCAGGGAGCTGACGGAGGTCCTGTGTACCGACTGCTCATCCCCGTAACCTTGGCGATCGCCCTTGCCGCCTGTCCGGACCCGGCGGACACAGACGTCGACACCGACACCGACGCCGACACCGACACCGACACCGAGCCCGAGGTGCTACGGCCAAACGTGCAAGAGGGGATTTCCCCCGAGGCGGAAGGACAAACACCGGCCTTCCCAGAGCAGACCCGCGCACCCCAGCCCGCCGAGGCCACCGCGTGGACGTCAGAGGTCTTTGCCAGCGGTCTGGGCGTACCCTGGGGCATCGCTCCCCTGCCCGATGGGCGTCTGTTGGTCACCCAGCGCGCTGGGAGCCTATTTGTGGTGAACGCGGACGGTTCGGTGGGCCCACCCATGACCGGGGTGCCGAGCGTGGTCGCCCAAGGCCAAGGCGGCCTACTCGACGTCGCCATCGATCCTGACTTTTCAAACAATGGCCGGATCTACCTAACCTTCGCAGAAGACCGGGGCGGCGGACTCAGCGCGCCAACCGTCGCCCGTGGCGTGCTCAACGCGGGCAACGATGGACTCGATGACGTGACCATCCTCTTCCGCCAGACGCCGGCGTGGAACACCACTCGGCACTTTGGCTCCCGGCTTGTTTTTGGCGACGATGGAACCCTGTTCGCCACGTTCGGCGACCGAGGCAGCGCGTTCACCGACGCGCAAGACCCCAACAATGCCATCGGAGCGGTCATCCGCATCAACACCGACGGCTCCGTTCCCGCAGACAATCCCTTCGCCGACGGCGTGGGCGGCGCCCCCGAGGTCTGGTCCTATGGCCACCGCAATATCCAGTCCGCCACCTGGGGCGCCGATGGAGCCCTGTGGACCGTAGAGCACGGGGCCAAGGGCGGCGACGAGCTCAACCGCCCCAAGGCCGGCGATAACCACGGTTGGCCCATAATTAGCTACGGCGAAGACTACAATGGCAGCCCTATCGGTGACGGCAGCACCGCCAAGGATGGACTCGCGCAGCCCATGTACTACTGGGACCCCGTGATCGCGCCATCCGGCATGGCGACCTACACAGGTGGCCTCTTCGACGGCTGGGACGGCGACCTGCTCATCGGCGGCCTACGCAGCGAGGGGCTGGTGCGCCTGAGTCTGCGCGATGGCCAGGTCTACACCGAAGAGTGGTTCCCACTAGGCGTGCGCGTGCGCTCAGTGGCGATCGCGGCGGATGGGGCGGTGTTGGTGGGCACCGATGCGGGGCAGATCGTTCGAATCGTGCCGGAGGGCTAGCGGGGTTCCGTGGGCACGGCCGGAGTCGCTTCAGCGCCCGCCGCCCTCGCCGCCGCCTCCCTCAACTTATCCTTCTTGCTCTTCCGTTTTCCCTTCGTCGGGGCAGCGCCCTTGGACCGTGGCTTTGCCTCGCCTTTGAGCTCGAAGCCCGGCACTTGCTGCCGGGGTAGCTGCATCTGGGTTCGCTGCTCGATGAGTCGGAAGTGGTCTGCGGTGTCGTGATCGATGAACGACACGGCGCGCCCCGACTCCCCCGCCCGTCCGGTCCGACCAATACGGTGGGTGTAGTCCAGGGTGGAGCGAGGCAAATCGAAGTTGACCACGGTGTGCAGCCCCACGATATCCAGCCCGCGTGCGGCGATATCGGTGGCGATCAGCACCCCCACATTGCCGCGCTTGAAGTGGTGTAGGGCCG
>JBGCER010000124.1:0-7830 GCA_045106515.1 Myxococcota bacterium | reverse complement strand
TGATCTGGGCTTGACGAACAGGGTTTTGACGGGCAAAGAGACTCCACACCTGGTGGTCCTCCCTTGGCGCGTGCTGACGTAGGAAAACGGCCTCGGCCGGTAGATCTGGAGCGAGTCGGTCGGTACCGAATCGTTCGTCCCCTCTCAAAAGGGGGGATGGCTCTGGTATTTGAGGCTAGAAGGGAGTCTTTGGCCGGCGTGTCGCCCCGCGTCGCCATCAAGCTGATCCTGCCCGAGCATGCCGACAGCGACACCTTTCAGGAGCTCTTCATCAATGAAGCGCGCCTGGGGGCGTCCATGCAGCACCAGAACTTGGTGCAAATCCAGGACTTCGATCGAGACGGTGAGAACTTCTTCTTGGTCATGGAGTACGTCGAAGGCCTGACCTTTCGCCAGGTCGTCTCCGGGTGTGCCCGTCACAATATCGAGATTCCCATCGGGGTGATCGCCGAGCTGGGACGTCAGGCCTGCGATGGTCTGCACTATGCCCACGAAGCGACCGACGAGCGTGGTGTGCACCTGGGCCTCGTCCACCGCGACGTCAAGCCATCGAATCTGATGCTCAACCCCCATGGCGTCGTGAAGATCCTGGACTTTGGGATCAGCAAAGGCCGACTGCTGGCTGAGCGGGCGGGCGCTGTGCGCGGAACCTGGGGCTACATGGCGCCCGAGCAAGCGGCGGGTCGCGAGATCGGGCCCAATGCCGACGTGTTCGGTCTGGCCACGATTCTCTACGAAATGGCGAGTCGCAAGCCGCTGTTTCGCAAGAAAGAGCCCGACGATATCAAGCGCTTGCTGGACGATGATCACGCCGCGCGCATGGCGGCCACGTTGCCCTCTCAGTACACGCGACTGGTGGGGGTATTGGTGCGGGCGCTCCAGCGGGATCCGTCCGCTCGCTACCCGACCGCAGCGGAGTTCGGGCGTGCGCTGTCGGCGCTTTTGCCCGACCCGATCACCGCCCGCGATGAGGTTGTGCGCTTCAACACCGCGGTGCAGGCGGCGGAGCAGGGCCGTCCGGTCCCCAAGGCACCCTCCGGCGTCCGAGCCGGTGCCCTGAACCTGCCGGGTCCAGCGGCGTTGTCGTCGCCATCCAACGCCTCGTTGGTGGTGAGTCAGCCCAGCTCGTCCGACCGAAAGGGCGCGCCGTGGTGGGCGCTCTTCCTGGCTGTTCCTGTGCTCATGGCCCTCGCTGCTGGCGGCGTGTGGGTGGGCTTGACCTGGGCGGGAAGCACCGGCGCTGATCGGGGCGTGGTGTTGGATATGGACTCCATCCCTGCAGATTCTCGGGCCGGAACGCCGGCGCCAACGCCGGATCCCAGCGCCGCTCCCGTCGATCCGGTGACGCCGGACGAGCCCGTCACCCAGGCCGCTGCGCCGGTGGCAGGTCAGCGGCCACTGCCCGCGCAGACGTTGAGCCCAATCGTTGTTCCAGACGAACCCCGGCCGGTCCGGGTTCCCGCCGATGGTGCGTCGGGCGAGGCTGAAGACCCCACGGACGGCACTGTGGAGCCCGCCGAACCTGCGGGCGAAGAGCCGGTCATCGTGCAGATTGATCGCCGAGATCCTGCCAAAACCGAATCGCCTGCCGAGACCGCAGACCCAGAGGCGACCGAAGCTGCGGTGGAACAGCCGGAGCCCGTGGCTGTGGGCCCAGGCTGGATCACGGTGGCGGCCCAGCCCTACGGCTTGGACTACGACGTGTTCATCGATGGCAAGCTGGTGAGAAAGGCTGGGCCTAGGGCGCCAGTCGTGAAACAGCAGTTTCAGTCTGGCCAGCACTTCATCACCATCTCCGCCGCCGGCGGGGCACGCAAGCAGTTCGACATCGACCTCAAGCCGGGTGAGCACGAGCGAAAGGTCTGGGACTTTGACCGGAATCAGTGGCGCCGCTGAGTCGGGGCGCGGGTGCGTAGGCCGGCGAGATTCTGAGGCGGACGGCTGAGGCTTGTCGCGCTACGAGCCTGTCACCTCACTACAGGAGCGCCCCATGGCCAACCCCACCGCGACGTTCAACACGACAGAAGGTAGCTTCACCGCCGAGATTTACATGGAGCAAATGCCCATCACGGCAGGCAACTTCATTAAGCTCGCCAAGGACGGCTTCTACGATGGCCTACACTTCCATCGCGTGATCGACAACTTCATGATCCAGTTCGGCTGCCCCCACAGCAGCGATCCCAATAGCCCCCGCGCAGGCACCGGTGGCCCGCCCCACGGCAACATCCAAGACGAGTTCACCCAGAAGTTCTCGAATGAGCCTGGCACCCTGTCCATGGCCAATACGGGCCGCCCCAACTCCGGTGGGTCCCAGTTCTTCATCAACACCGTGCACAACAGCTTCTTGGACTGGTTCAACAAGGGCACCCAGTCCAACCACCCGGTGTTCGGCAAGATCTCCAGCGGCATGGACGTCGTGGCCAAGATCGGCAGCACCCGCACCGCCGCCGGCGATCGGCCCGCTACGCCCATTCAGGTCAAGTCGATCACCATCAGCGACTAGGTCGCTCCCGGTGATGTAGAGGCCGCTCTCCGACCGTCGGGGGGCGGCCTTTTTCGTCGGTCAGGAGATCTCTTCGATCGAAACCGACCGAACACCGCCGCGGATCCGCACCTCGACGTCGTCGCCTACGCCGTTGCCAAGCAGACTCCGCCCCCATGGGCTGGCCGCGCTCACCACGCCGACCGAAACGCCGCGGACACTCAGTGTGGCGCCCCCACCCGCACTTAGGATGAAGAGCACGCGCTCGGTGTCCTCGTCATCGAGGGTGCGCACGAGCCGGCCTTCGCCGATGGAGGCGTCGGGGCGGTCTTGGGGGTCGACCGACCGGGCGGCGTGGAGCGCGACCTGGAGTCCGGCGACCCGCTCTGCTTGGCCGCGAGCCAGGTAGGAGGCTTCGGTACCTCGGGTGTCGTACTTGCCCTCGGACCGGGTCTCGTCGCTGGTCGCTTCGTCGGAAGCGAGCTTGGCCATGGCCTGCACGGAGCCTAGGGCACCGGTGTAGTGGGCGATGAGCGCGTCTAGGACCGCTTGGCGCTTGGGTAGGGGCATGGGCTAGGGGCCCTCGATGGACCGGACCAAGCCTTCGATACAGCCCTCGATCTGACGGCGAACGCGGCGGAAGGTGCCGCGCCAGCGGCCCATGGGGTCATCGACCTCGGGGGACTTGCCGCCATAGGGGCCGAGCAGTTCGATGTCGCACTGAGCGTCGGGGTAGCGCTCCCGAAGGGTGCTCGCGTGCTCATAGGTCATGACCACGACGCGGTCGGCCCAGGTCATGAGCTCGGTCGTGACGCCCTTGCTGCGGTGGTCATCCATGCTGACGCCGATCTCGCGCATCACCGCGAGGGCGTTCGGTGGCGGCGCTCGGTCAATGATGCCGAGAGTGCCGGCTGAGTCCAGCTCAACCGGCAGCTGCAGCTGCTCCACCCGGGCGCGCATCAAGTACAGCGCCATGGGCGAGCGGCAGATATTTCCAGAGCAGACGAACAGAACCCGCGTAGTCATTGAATGGGACTAACCGTGTTCCACCGCTGTGGACTAGCAGTCTTCGTCGACTGGGTAGGAGATCACAACCACGGCGTTGGGTCCGGGAACGACGTCGCGAGCGAAGCGCACGCTGTTGTTCGCCGAGTCGTAGATCCAGCCGCGGGCGAAGTTCCGCGGAACCTCGACGCCATCGACCTCGACCTTGATGCCGGCCAGGCTGCGGGGCTCTTTGTCGAGCGGGAACTCGAACAGCAGGCCGCTGGCGCCGTAGGCGAGGTACGAGAGCAGCTGGTCGAAGTCATCGTCGCAGATGGACTGGAAGGTGCCACCGGTGGCCTTTTGGGCCTTGATGTAGCGGGTGCCAGAGGTGGCGGAAACCGGTGGGAATCCGCTGGATTGGCAGCCGAAGAATCCGCCTTCATCGCCAACGACCGCCGAAAGGCTCGTCTTGGATGGGTCTGTCTTGAAGCCGTTGAGCCAATTGATGAACTGGCTATCGCTCATGTTGCTGGAGTCGTCTTCATCGGAGATGACCACGACGGCGAACGCGGCATCTTCGCGGATGAGGCCGCTGTTCGGACCGTCGACCAGCGGGGCGGTCATGGCGGCGTAGGCCGCGTCCATCCCGCGCTCCGAGCCGGAGCCTGCGGCACCCAAGTCCGTGGCCGCGGCGAAGGCTGCGCGAGGATCGGCGTCGCTATTGGTGATGATCTTGTCCGCGCCCTGGAACAGGCCTTGGTGGCCGACGGTGTCCATATCGGTGGAGACGACCGCGATCTGGTAGTCGATGCCCAAGGTGCTGAAGGAGTCGAGGGATCTCTCGAAGCGGTCGCCCAAGTGCTCGACGATGTCGGACATGGAGCCCGAGTTGTCGACCACCCACAGCACGTCCACGGCGCCCACGTCGGGCTGCACGAAGATCTGCTCATTGGTGGTGGTCTCCGCGCCGCTACCCATCACGTTGACCTTGGCCACGGGGGTGTCGGGGTCATTGCTCTCGACTTCGACCTTGACGGTGTAGTCGGTGAGTGCGGCGGCGGTGAAGGTCACGTCGACTTCGAAACTCTCGCCCGGCGCGAGGTTCTTCGTCACGCCGTTGAGCGTGAAGCGGTCGGCGCCGGTTCCGGCGAGACGCAGGTCATCGACCACGAGCTCTTGGTCGCCGATATTGGTCACCGTCACGGTTTGGGCATCGGACGGGCAGTCCACGAGGCGCCAACCGAACGACAGGTCTTGGGGCTCGACTTTGATGTTGGGCTGGGGCGCGTTGGGATCGATGGGCTCGCCGGTGTCATCTTCATCGACGTTGGGGTCTTGATCTTCCCAGAGGTTGTAGTCGCTACACGCGCCTAGCAGCAGGGGGAGAACCCAAAGGGAACGAAGAGAATGCACGAGACCTCCAAGGGGCCGGTTCAACCGCCGGCCGATTCTTTGAGCCCCTACAACCAAGCGAGGGGTTCGACGGCGAACGGTACCACGATGAGGCCCCTATGTGAAAGACTCGTGAGAGGCCCTTTGTCGCTACAAGGTCTTCGCTCCCTCGACGATGGCGTGTACCACGGTCGGATCGGCGAGTGTGCTCACGTCGCCGAGCTTGTCGGCTTCGCCTTCTGCGACCTTACGCAAGATCCGACGCATCACCTTGCCGGAGCGCGTCTTCGGAAGGCCGGGCACAAACTGGTACAGATCGACCTTGGCGTGCACCCCGATGTCCTTGCGAACCGAGGCCGTCATCTGGGCCTCGATGGCCTCGCTCGCGTCGAACCCAGGCTGGAGCACGATGTAGGCGTAGACACCTTGGCCCTTGATGGGGTGGGGGAAGCCCACGACTCCGGCCTCTGCGACGGCCTCGACGCCGACTAAGGCGGACTCGAACTCGGCGGTTCCCATTCGGTGACCGCTGACGTTGAGCACGTCGTCGACGCGGCCGGTAATCCAGTAGTAGCCGTCTTCATCGCGTCGACAGCCGTCGCCCGTGAAGTAGCGGCCGGGGAACATGGAAAAGTAGACGGCGACGTAGCGGTCGTGGTCGCCCCACACGGTGCGCGCCATTCCAGGCCATGGGGCCTCCAAGCACAGTCGCCCTTCGCCTGGGCCGCGGATCACTCGGTCGGCATCATCTAGAAGAACAGGAACAACGCCGGGAAGCGGCAGTGATGCCGAACCTGGCTTCGTGGGAGTTGCTGGTGCGATGGGGGTGATCATGTGCCCCCCCGTTTCGGTCTGCCACCAGGTGTCGACGATGGTGCACTGCTGATTGCCGACGACGTCGTGGTACCACCGCCATGCGTCGGGATTGATGGGCTCGCCGACGGTGCCGAGGACCCGCAAGCTGCTGCGATCGTACCGGGTGACGTGCTCATCACCCTGGGCGGCCAGGGCTCTGATGGCGGTGGGGGCGGTATAGAAGACGGTGATCTTGTGGCGCTCGACCATGTGCCAGTAGCGGCCAGGATCTGGGTACATTGGGGTCGACTCGAACATGAGCGTGGTGGCCCCATTGCACAGCGGCCCGTAGACGATGTAGCTGTGTCCGGTGATCCAGCCGACGTCTGCGACGCAGGCGTAGACGTCGTCCTCTCGGAGGTCGAAGACGTTGTGGTGGGTGAAGGCCGTCCACAGCAAGTACCCCCCAGCGGTGTGCACGACGCCCTTTGGACGGCCGGTGGATCCGGAGGTGTACAAGATGAAGAGTGGATCTTCGGCGCCGGTGGAGACCGCATCGATGGAGTCCGGGGCGCTGTGCACGGCGTCGTGCCACCACACATCTCGCCCTTCGACCCACCCCACATCTGAGCCCGTGCGGCGAACCACCAGGACCTTTTCGACGGTGGTGTCGCCGGTGAGCGCGGCGTCGGTCGTGGCCTTGAGCGGGATCGTGCGCCGGGCTCGCAGGCCTTGATCTTGGGTGATCACCACCTGGGCCTTGCAGTCGCGAATGCGGTCTCGGAGGGCGTCCGCCGAGAACCCGCCGAAGACGACCGAGTGGATGGCCCCGAGGCGAGCGCACGCCAGCATGGCGATGGCGGCTTCGGGCACCATCCCCATGTAGATGATCACGCGCTCGCCCTTCTTGACGCCGAGGTCGCGCAGGGCGTGCGACGCCTGACAGACTTGGGCGTGCAGCTCGCGGTAGGAGATCTTGCGCACGTCGCCCGGCTCGTCGCCCTCCCACAAAATCGCCGTTTTATCGCCGCGATCAGCCAGGTGGCGGTCCAGACAAGACTCGGTGACGTTGAGCTGCCCATCGGCGAACCAGGTGATGGGGTTGGAGTGCACGTCGTGGAAATTGCCGTGCAGCCCCTGGGTTGGCTCGCGTCTCCAAACCAGCCTCTTTCGGGCCTCTCGCAACCAGAACCCATCGGGATTGTCGAGCGCCTCAGACCACACCTGCCGGTAGGCTGACATCGTGGGCATCTGATTTGTCGCCCCTTCGCGGACTCGGCGGGGCACGTCGTAGGTCGTGTCGGACATGGGGTGGGCTCCGTATGGCGGGGGTAGGGAGAATACACAGATCTGCTGCGCGCGGGCCCAAACTGATAGGCTCCGTACCGGAACCGTTCCGCACCGGAGGGGTCGCGAGAGTGTGATGTTCGACCTCACCATCACCCGCTTGGTCGAGAGCTGGGCCCAGAGCCGCCGGCGGCAACGCATCGTCAACGAAGCGGTAGCGGCAGCGGCCATCGCCATTGTTGTGGTGGCGGTCATCTTTACGTGGGTCGCATGGTTCCCCGAATGGATCGCGCTTGTGGCTCTGGCGGCCCTGTCGGTCTTGGTGCTCGCCGGAGTGGTCGTGGCTCGATGGGGGCGCACGCCATCGTCCGACGCCGTCGCCGCGGGCGTCGATGCAGAAGCCGGCACGGCTGGGCTCATTCGCACGGCCCTGTCGGTCGAGAAGGGCCTCGCGGATTGTAGCGACGAGACCGGAGCCTTGGTTCAGGCTCAAGCCATCGAGCGCGCTCAGACGCTGCACAAGGTCGGCGCTCCTCCGCTGGTCGTTCCCGTCCGCTGGGTCGTTGTGGGCGCGGTAGCTTTGTTATTGGGCGTGTCTGGAGTGGGCCTCGCGGCCTTGGTGGGTGATGGGACGCCCGGCGTCACGCTGCCGGACTCAGGCGCTCGCTCTGCCTTTCAGCGCCTGGATGTGCGGCGATTGTCCAAGTCCATCGATGCCCTCGACGCCCTGGCCCGTCAGCCCGGCGTGACCTCGGTGGCGCAGCGAGACCTGGAGCGGGCGAGGGATCACTTGCGCAAGGCCCGCGCCGCCCGAAACGATACTCGGGCCGCCGCCCGGGAGTGGGGTCGGGCTCAGGGGCTGGTGGCAGGGTTGGGCGGTCGTGAGG
>JBGCER010000123.1:0-10022 GCA_045106515.1 Myxococcota bacterium | reverse complement strand
GAGTACGTCTGGCCCTAGTGGTGATGTCCATGGCCGTCGGGGCCATGAGCGTGACCGTGGGTCTTCTCATCCTCGGTCGCGTCGCGCACACCGACGATCTCGACGTCGAAGTTCAGGGTCTTGCCAGCCAGTGGGTGGTTCACGTCTAGGTAGACTTGGGCGCCCTTCACGTCGGCGATCCACAGCGTGACGGTGTTGCCCTCGCCGTCCTGCGCATTGACCGGGCGGCCGGGCTCAAGAGGCATGTCTTTGGGGAACTGGCTGCGGTGTACGGCCTGGGGCCCGGGGCCGGAGCGCTCGCCATAGCCTTCGGCGGCCGGGACGTTGGCGACGAAGGCATCGCCCACCGTCTTGCCTTCGAGCTGCTTTTCGAGTCCCGGCACGATGTTGCTGTAGCCGTGCAGGTACGCAAGGGGACCGCCACCCCGAGAGGAGTCGATCTGCTCTCCGGTGTCGTCGGTGAGCGTGTAGTGGAAGATGCCCACTTTGCCGTGAGAGAGGGTGTCGGACATGGTTGCCTCGCGCAAGTTGGCGGCGACCCTAGCGCGCGTAGACTCATCTGGCACCCCGTCGCCGTGCTAGGTTCGCTCTATGCGCTCCGCCATACTCTTGGCTCTGTGCTGGCACACGCCAGCCCTCGCCGCCTGGCCCAATGACATCGCCGTCTCCAGCATGCTGGAGCACGACGGTGAACCCGTCTCTGCAGACACCGCACGCGACGAGCTGAACATGGTGGCCAACGAGCTCGCTGGCGCGGTGGCGAACCAGCCGCTGGCCCCGGCCCGGACCTTGGGCACCGCGGGGTTTGAGCTCAGCGCCGGGGTGACCGTCGTCTTCATCGACAAATCCGAGAACGACGACCGCTCGCCCACCGGGTGGCAGCTGTCCCACCAGTTCGAAGATCCGGGTGAAAATACCGTTATCCCCACCCTCACCCTACGGAAAGGCCTGCCTGGAGGCGTCGAACTCGGCGCGCGCAGCGCGTGGGTGGCGGGCAGCCGCCAGGGGGTGGTCGGCACCTTCGCGCGCTTCTCCCCGATCGAGGGCTATGAACCTTGGCCTGATCTGTCCTTTCAAGCTGGGTATAGCGCCTACGTCGGCAATCCCGAGCTCAAGATCAGCACCGTCGATCTCTCGGCGTCATTGGGCGGTACCTTCGCCTTTGGCAGCTACCCCGGCATCCGACAAGCCCAGTTCTCACCGTACATCGGCGGAGGTGTGGTGCTTCCCTTCGGGCGCACCGTGCTCGACGAGATCGACGCGGCGGCCTTTTACGATGGAGCGGCGGACTCGAACCCGGAGCGACTGTCGATGAGCGCGCAGCCCAAGGTTCACGCGGGCATGCAGATCACCAATAGCACCGTGCTCTTTCGGCTGGTTGGAGGCTGGTCTCCCGCATCGGCCCCCACGCTGCACGCGGGCATGGGGTTCATGTTCTGAGACGCTGGGCCCTGGCCATTGGGTTGCTCATCCCGTGGGTGGCCATGGCTGGACCGCTGCGGGTCGAGATCGTCGCTGAGGTCGACGCAGACCTCAAACATGTGCGCGGCGTCATGACCGTGCACGGCGACCCCGCCACGGTGGTGGACCCCCTCGCAGGGCTGCCGGACGCCCCTGACGACCGCACCCTGTTGCGGTTGGCCCCGGGCCGACAACGAACGGGGCAAGTACTCTTCGAGCAGACCGGCGCCCAAGAGTGGCGCTTCGAGACCACGTTGCCCAGGCGCTTTGGCGACGTGGGCGGCTGGCGCCGGGGCCTGTACGCCAATGGGGCGTGGTACCCCCAGCCGGTCACCGCCGAAGCCCTGCCCATCGCCCAGTGGGACGTGCGCCTGACCCTGCCCGACGACACGACGGCGGCGCTCGGAAACATAGTTGGGACGGACTCTATTCATTGGGTCGGCCGTGCAGAGCGGGCGCCGCTCGCCGTCCTGCGCAAGGCCCAGATTTACACCGATGAGTGGGGAGGGCAGCGGGTGTCCGTGCTGGGCCGCCGAGCCGGACGGCGCGTGCAAAAACAAGGACCCGCGCAACTGATGGGCGAGGCGATTGGGGCCCGCAGCCTCCCGCCGGTGACGATCGTTCAAGCCCCGCTACGTCGTCGCCTGGTTCGCTCGGGTCCCGGCCTCTTATTCGCCAGTGACCGGACGTATCGACTCACACCTGGGCTGCGGGGCTTCCACGATGCCGCCGTCACCCGAGGCCTGCTGGAATCAGCCTTGCCCATCGACGCCCCGTTCGAGCGCTCCCTCGCCGCCGCCGCGCTCAATCGGGCTGTGCCCGCCCCCGATCCGTCCGGGCTGCTCAAGTGGTTCAAGTGGAACCCGGTTGTCGACGCCGTATTGAATGACCGCCGGCTGCCGTTCTGGGCTGACATCTTCCAAGCGCCACACCCCGAGGACCCGCTCTACGACGACCTCGTCGAGCGGTTCGATCCCCATGGACCCACACCGGCCCTGGCTGCCCAACTGGAGGTGTACGCAGGCCGCGAGCCGCTTCTGGGCATCGCCACCGCGTTGATCCGCGGCGAGAGTCTCAGGGAGGCGACGAGCGACACACCGGTGTCCGCCGAGCATGTAGCGCTGTGGAGACAGCGCTACCCCGCGCAGAACCTGACGCTGAAGGTCCGCGATGGCGCTGCCACTATCCATCGAGACGCTCCCGATGGCGCCGCGCCAGAGGTCGTGACGGTCCGGGGCCGAGATCTCAATGAACACCGACTCATGGGCCCAGGCGACACCTGGGCAATCGACGATGACCCTGGTGTAAGCTCCATCGTTCTCGACCCCGCCGGACTGCTGCGCCAGACCAGCCGCCGCGGAGATGCCTGGCCACCGCGCTTTGTGGTGCTGGGTGCAGCCTGGATCGACTCCTTGAACCTGACCGAGCGCTTCGTGTCCGGCTCCGCGACCGTGTGGGCCCGCGGCCGCGACGACACCCGCAACGTCTGGAGCGCATCGGGCAGCATCAATCAGAGGGATCTACCGTCGTTCACCCTCGGATGGCTCCATCGTCGAGGCCCGCTCCAAGATGGGCTGGCCCGTCCCCACCGTTTCAGTCTCTGGGCCACACCGGCTTGGACCAACCCCCGCTTTGCTGATGGATCGGTCTTCACAGTGGGTGGCGGTGTCGGCTACACCTGGGACACACGGGTCAGCTCGCTCTTTCCCTTGCGAGGCCGACGGCTCAACGTGAGCGTCACCGGCGGCGTCGCTCCCACTCAGGACACCCGATGGGCCGCCCTTCGCAGCAGCTTTAGCGGCGTCGTCTCCCCTCACCCTCGATGGGCGTTCGCCGGGCGGGTGAGCGGCGGCATTGCGGACGGCGACACTCGCCAGCGCCTGCTGTGGCTCGGGGGACCCGGTGTCGGCGTGAGTCTGGTGCCAGGCGTGGCCATCGGGGACCTGCGCGGGATTGGCCAAGCCGAGGTCCGCTGGGCGCCCATTCGACACACCAGTGTGCCACTGCTCGGCCTCGCGTGGCTCAACGAGGTGCAGCTCACCGCTGGCGCCGAAGTGATGAGCGTCCGGACCATCGAAGGGCCGTGGGCCAACGCCGTGGGCCTCACCGCGGGCGCGGCGGTGGTGGTGGATTTATTTGGAGCGAAGCCCGGCTTGCTTGGAGCGACGGCGGGGCTGCCGGCCTGGGTCGAGGGGATCGACGTCAAGCCTTGGCAGCGACCGCAGGTGACGCTGCGGTTTGGGCAGGGGTTTTAGAATCGAGCAGGATGATCGGGCGGACGCAGAGGGCGCCGAGATCCGCGGAGGTTTCGGAGGGGCCCAGGTTTCGAGAGGCGCCGTCGACAATTGGAGCTTTTCGGCGCGGGTCGGGTTCCTTTTAGTTTGATTCAACCAAGTTTATGGCGGGGTCGTTCAGCATGGGTTCGGGCCACCGACGGCGCTTCGAGCCCGACGCGATGTCCCGCGGCGCGCGAGCCTCAACGCCCGTCCCCCCCGCTCACCCCCGAGCCACGCGCCCGGGCAGCACCCGCCCCTCGATCTTGCCGCTCCCCAGATCGAGCCGCTCCCTGTTCCGCATGCGCACCGCCCGGATCCCCATAGATTCCGCGAGAGCGGCGTGGGCCTCCAGCTTTTTCGGCGTGCCGTGGGTGGGCACGACCAGGCGAGGCCGCACCCAATCATAGAGCTGGCGGAGCTCGTCTTGGCAGGGGTGACCGCTGGTGTGGATGTCCGCATCATCGGGGGTAATGACGTTCAGCTCTTTGGCTTCGAGCAGCGTGCGCAACCGCAACAGCTCCAGCTCATTGCCCGGGATCGCGCGAGCGCTGAACATCACCGTGTCGCCGGCGGCCAGGTAGGCCGGGTGCTCATCGGTGGCGATGCGGGACAGGGCCGCTCGACGCTCACCTTGGCTACCGGTGCACAGCAGCAGCACCCGCTCCGGCGGCAGGTAGCCGTAGTGACGCAAGGGGACGACCGGCGGTAGATCGTTGAGGTAACCGGCTTTTTGCGCGGCCAGCACGGTGCGTTCGAGGGAGCGCCCCGCGAAAACCAACTCGCGATCTACAGCATGGGCGATGCGAGCGAGGGTTGTGACCCGCGCCACGTTGGAACTGAACAGGGTCACAGCGACCCGACCGGTCGCTTGCTTGAGGAGGCGCTCCATCGGTCCGTGCACGCTGCCTTCGGAGGCGGTCCAGCCGGCCTCGTCGGCGTTGGTGGAGTCGCTCACACACACGTCCACGCCGTGTTCGCCCAGCTCTTGAAGGCGCCGCCGAGCCAGTGGGTCCCCCGCCACCGGATCCGAGTCGAGCTTGAAGTCGCCGGTGTGCAGGATCCGGGTGTCGGGCGTATCGATGAGCAGGGCCGCCATCTCGACGGTGGAGTGCGTGAGCGGGATGCGCTCGATCTGAAACGGGCCCACCGAAAACCGGGCGTCGTTGGTCACCACTTGAATGGGCACTTGGCCCCGCAGTCCCCGCTCCGCCAGGGGGCCCTCCAACATGGCGGCGGCAAAGGGCGTGGCGTAGACCCGGCAACGGAGCTTGGGCCACAGGTCCGCCACCGCACCCAGGTGGTCTTGGTGGGCGTGGGTGATCACCAACCCCGCGAGCTGGTCCCGGCGCTGCTCGATGAACCCGACCTCGGGCATGAGAATACGCATGCCCCCGCCGGCAGTCCGCTCGAACATGACACCGGCATCCACCATCAACCACGACCCGTCGTAGTGGTACAAATTTAGGTTCATGCCGATCTCTCCCGTGCCCCCCAGGGGCAGGAAGTGCGGCGATGTGCGGCTAGTCATGGCCCCGACGTAGCGCGGGTCCGGATCGGGAGCCCGCATCACTCCTCGGTCGCACCCATCAGCTGAGCGCGCGCCGTCGCCACGTCGAAGGCTTGGCCATCACCGCGGTCCACGGCCACGCCGTCCACCTCGCACACCGTGGGTCTCCAGCTCGGGGTGCGCGTCCACAAAAAGGCGCCGCCCCATAGGGTGGCGGCCTCGGCAGCGATGAACCCGAGGGCCGCGGCCAGGACGGCCTTGGCGGGGTTGCTGTCGTAGTAGTCGGTCAGCAAGAGCGCCTGGATCGCTTCTCTGGCGCCCTCGCCGCCGATGGTGGGCGCGACGAGCGTGCCGACGATCTGCACCAAGCTGCCTGCGACGATGGGCAAGAAGGCCGCTCCGGTCACCCCGATGGCCAAGGCGGTGAACCAGTAGACGATGGCCGTGTTCACGTGGTTGACGACCTTGAGGCCGAAGGCCGCCCCCAGCAGCCCAAGCTGCCCTTTATACGCCACCACCGCGTCGGTGAGCCGGTCCACATGGTGCCGAGCGACCTTGGGAACCACCCGCCCAAAGAGCCGGACCACCGCCCGCAAGAGGCCGGGAAAGACCAAGACGCCCAGGCCGACGATGGTGACCGAGAGCGCGCCTCCCCCAACCACGACGCTCGCCACCCAGCCCCAGGGTCCGAACGCCTGGCTGAACACGCCCACAAGCACAGGCGTGGCGACCAAGATGCCGACAAAGAGCGCGGTGGCACCCGCCACCTTCTCTACGGCCTTGGCCGTGACCACCCGGTGCCACTCGCCGGTGACCCGGCCCGCCTCCCACAGGGTGTACCCGTCGAGACCCAGCGTTGAAGGCAGGAAGGTCCCGATGAATCGGCCGATCAAAAACCCGGTCAGAACCGTCTGAAAGAACGGCACGCGGATCCGCTGACCGCGCAGCAGCAGGTACCAAGCGCCAGCGCTCGCCACCACGCCCACCAGCTTGATGCCCATGGCCAAGGCCCCAAACACCAAGAACGGCACCAACTCCACCTCGCCCAGGTGAGCGACGAGGGCGTTGTGCAGGGGCTGAACCCCGTCCTCGACCGCGATGGGGTGCCGAAGCAGGGCCACAAAGCCGCCGACGGTAAACACCACCTTGGCGATCGTGTCCACCCGCCCTCTGGCGGTTCCCGCCAAGCGCCTACGACCCAGGGTAAACGCCACAAAAGCGCCGACCACCAAGAAGAGCGCCACAATGCCAAGCACCCCACCTAGCCACCCCTGCCAGGCGAGGCCTAGGGCGATGAGAAAGGCGACGGCAGCGACGGAAAGCAGGAGCAGGGTCATGGGACCGCAGGGTAGCGGCTGAACCCGCACCCGGCACACCTGTCTGCGGGCTAGGATGCCCCCATGTCTGTGCCAACCCCCTCCAGCAGCCCGCGCGTTCACCGAGAGTGGCGCAATCGCGTCATCGCCGAGTACACCTCCGCCGCCATTACGGCCCGCGTGCTGCACTTATGCATCATCTGCGGCCTCGACCGAGGGCTTCTCGACACCGCCGCTCGCGTCGTCACCGACGAGCTCGACCACGCCCAGCTCTCCGATGATGCCCGCGTGGCCCTCGGCGATTCCGACGAGCCCCTGGGCCTGGATGTGGAGCAGCTCCAGCCCGCCAAAGGCCTCGATGGTCCGCTCGCCGACCTGCTCGACCACATCCTCACCAGCTTCTGCTTGGGCGAGACCTTCGCCGTGCCGCTGTTTGCCGCCATGCGCGAGCACGCCAGCCACCCCGCCATCGAACCCATGCTCACCCGCGTGCTCAAGGACGAGGCGGTGCACCGCCGCTTCGGGTGGGAGACCCTCGACGCCCTGCTCGCGTTGGACCCCGATGGCGTGCGCGCACGCGCCGCGAGGATCTTGCCCGGCGCCATTCGCAGCTACCGATTGGCCTACCACGATGTGCAAGAGGGCGAGCCCCTCACAGACCACGAACGGGCCGCGGGACTCCTGCCCATCGCCGAGTACCGCCGCATCTTCCAGCAGACCCTGGCGCAGACCATTACGCCCCGACTGCGCTCCCGTGGCATCCTCATCGACACCGTGGCAGACGCGCCCGCTTGACGGGGGCCTACTTCGGGCCAGATTGTGGCGAGCCTTGGGAGGATCGATGAGTCACGGAGTCCACTTGTTGGTCACGGCCGGCGCCGACGCGAGCGCCGGAGCCGCAGCCGCGTCACTGACCGCTGCCGGCCATGCCATCGTTGGTACAGATGCGGTTGCAGGCAGCCGTTCTGCGCTTCAAAGCGCCATTCGTGCGGCAGCGTCCGCCAAGGGGTGCCAGCTTGTGCTGGTGCTCGGTGGCTGCAGCATCGGCGCAGGCCAAGGCGCCCCCGACGCCATCGATGCCCTGACCACCTCTGCCATCCCAGGCTTCGCCCAGATCGCTCGTCTGGTCACGTACCGAGAGCGTGGCAGCGCCGCCGTACGCAGCCGTGCCTGTGCCTCAGTCGTGGGCAGCGCCGTCGCACTCGCCCTGCCCTCCGACGCAGACCTGACCTCGACCCTGCTTGACGAGGTTGTTCTGCCCGAGCTCGACGCCTTCGTCGCGGCCATCACCGGAGAATCCATGCCCGCACCGACCCCCACCGATGACGACGTCGAGGACGCCGTGGTCGAAGATGTCGACGAACCGGTCCTTCCCCCGCCCAACCCGTCGTGGACCCTCGCAGCAAGCGGCGGCATCGCCGTCGAGTCCGCGCCCATCGATTCCGATGAGGCCGAGGTGGAAGACGGCGTGCCGGCCAGCGGATGGAAGCGCGCGCTCTACGACCTAGAGGGCGAGCTGATGCGCGGTAAAACGCCCGATGTACCTCAAAACATCGAGGGTCTCGCTCCCGTCATGAACGTGCTTCACCAGGCGGGTGAATACTCCATGATGAAGCTGCCCAATGGCAACAAGGTCATGCTCTACGGCTTCCCCGACCTCCAGCGACCCTCATCCAAGGTCATCTTGGTGGGCTGGGGCGAGCCCCTGGCCGAGGTCATCGCGCTGCACCGCTACCCACGCCAAGCCGGGCTCGCCATCGATGAGGCCCGCGGCATGATGCCCGGCCGCGACGCCGATGTGGCCTCCATCAGCGAAGCCATCACCGGCCGGGCGCCCAGCGACCCCTCGGGCCAGCTCTTCGCCGTGGACCACAGCTCCGTCTTCATCCAGCGTGGCAACAAGGTCTACCGCTGGGACGGCAAGCGCGAGCGTGAAGAGGGCACGCCCAACCAAGCCCTCGCCACCCTCGTCATCTCCTGGCACCAGCGGTAGAAAGCACCATGAAACTCGGTATTGATCGCCTCGCCCACGAACCCGGCGTGGCGGAACCCCTGCGTGGACACCGGGTCGCGGTGCTGTGCAACCCCGCCTCCATCACCTCCGACTTGCGCCACAGCATCGACGCCATCGCCGCGCTCGATGCGGTGCAGCTCACCGCCGCCTTTGGCCCGCAGCACGGCATTCGCGGCGATAAACAAGACAATATGGTCGAGACCGAAGACACCTTCGACGATGCCCTAGGCATCCCGATCTTCAGCCTCTACGGCACCGTGCGTCGACCCACCGATGCCATGCTCGACACCTTCGACATCTTGCTCGTCGACCTGCAGGACGTGGGCACGCGCATCTATACCTTCCTGACCACCCTGCTCTACGTGCTGGAAGCCGCCGAGGCCCAAGACAAGGCCGTGTGGGTGCTCGACCGCCCCAATCCCGCCGGTCGCGCCGTCGAAGGCACCCTGCTGCAGCCCGGCTACGAGAGCTTCGTCGGGGCCTCCATCCTGCCCATGCGCCACGGGATGACCCTGGGTGAAGCCGCACTATTCTTCGTCGACCAGCATAAGCTCGACGTGGAGCTGCACGTCGTTGAGATGCAGGGCTACGACCCGACCCAAGGCCCCGGCTACGGCTGGCCGATCGGGCACATCCCGTGGGTCAACCCCAGCCCCAACGCCGCCAGCCTGAATATGGTGCGCTGCTACCCGGGCACCGTGTTGCTCGAAGGCGTGACCCTGTCCGAAGGCCGAGGCACCACCCTGCCCCTCGAGGTCGTTGGCGCCCCCGACATCGACCGCGACGCCATTGTCGCCGAGATGCGCCGCATCGCCCCCCAGTGGCTGCGCGGCGCGTGGATCCGCCCTTTCGCCTTCGAGCCGACGTTCCACAAGCACATGGGCAGCCTGTGCCACGGCATCCAGGTGCACGCCGATTGGGACGGCTTCGATGCCAAGACCTTCCAGCCATACCGCCTGATCAACGCCTTCTTCAAGGCCCTGCGCACCGTGCACCCCGACTACGACCTGTGGCGGGACCACCCCTATGAGTACACCAAGGGGCGCCTGCCCATCGACGTGATCGACGGCGGCCCCATGTTGCGGGAGTGGGTGGACGATCCAGCGGCGACCGTGGAGGCGCGCGAAGCGAGGCTGGTTGAAGATGAGAAGGTATGGATCGAGATGAGAAGGCGCTATTTACGGTACTAAACGCGCCGGAATACTCATCCTACACCGCATGATACGACCCATTTATGAGCAAATGGGAATTTCCCAACAGCTCTCTGCCAGGTCAGCCGTTGCGTCAACGCAGGTGGGGTTGGTGGCGAGCCCATGGACGTCCACGTAAGCCCATTCCTCAGGTTGTCCGATCCAAATCCGGTAGTGCTCTGAAAGTGATTTTGGCAGCATGATCCTACCGCACTAGCCGCTGGCAGCACCGAGGTGAGGCCATGCGCGGCGAAGACG
>JBGCER010000122.1:0-7399 GCA_045106515.1 Myxococcota bacterium | reverse complement strand
GGCAGGACTCGAACCTGCAACCCCCGGTACCAAAAACCGGTGTTCTGCCAATTGAACTACTGCCCAAGAGTAGGTGTGCGCGCCCCATAGAGGGACAGGCGCCGAGCGCTTAACAGGACTCTTCACGTCGAGCGAGTCATTCGCGGTCCGCAATGTGAAACACTGCCACGTCGTGCAGTTCCTTCCGGGCAATGTCGGGCACAACACAATCTTCAGCAGCGAACCCGAGCGGGATGACCACGTACGCCTGCTCATGGCTTGGCCGGCCCAGAAGCTCGGCCAAAAACCGCATCGGACTTGGCGTATGAGTCAGGGCACACAGGCCGGCAGCGTGAGCAGCAGCCAATAACATCCCCGTGGCCATGCCCACTGACTCGCGCACATAGTAGTTCTTAATCTTGTTTCCGTCCGCATCCACACCATGCTTGTGGGCGAAAACAACGACGACCCAGGGCGCATCGGTCAGGTGTTCCTTGACCGCATCGGTGCCCAGCGGCGCCAGGGCTTGCAACCAGTCCTCGGGCATGCGGGAGTCGTAATTGCGCCGCTCCTCTTCCTCGGCCGCCGATCGCATCTGGGCCTTGAGGGCGGGGTCCGACACCGCCACGAACGTCCACGGCTGCCTGTGCGCGCCCGAGGGGGCGGTGGAGCCCGCCATCAGGATTTGCTCGATGGCTTCTCTGGGCACAGGATCGGTGCTGAAGCGACGAACGCTACGCCGCGTCTCGTAGGCCGCCCGGGCTTCAGCCGCTGACCGAACGACCTGCTCCGGTGACGGAAGCGGCCGGCGATAGGGCACAAAGGGGTGCCCATCGATAAGGACGGTCTCGGAGTCCTTCACGGGCGGGCGAAGTCCGGCTGCTTGCTACCACCACACGCGAGGCCATTGCCTTCGCGGCACGCCATTCGGAAGAAGCGACGACCCCGGCTGCGAGACCGGACCCCGCCGATGCCTAGGAAGTACATCTTGGCGAGCTGTCGCGTCGACTCGGTATCGCCAAGGTCCATGCCGCGCGCGAACGCCACGCGCGCCTGTCGCAAGTCCTTGTCTCCGTCGGCGTGGCTCATGAGGTACTGGCCCTGTCGACGACAGGCGATGACCGGTAGACCTTGGTCGCAGAGCTCATTCAGGCGTCGCCGCGCTTCGGTGTCGTCGCGCACGCTCATTGGGCCGGTGGCGTAGCCCTCAGCCGCCGGAAGGCAGGCTTCGTTGATGCCCTCGTCGCAGGCGCGTACGTACCCGGAGATGGCCATGACCCTGAGCTCATCGCTTCTCGCAGAGCGCTGCAATCCACCGACCGCCTCACCCATCCGGAAGCAGGCGCGCACGTTGTTGTCGTCGCAGGCTTGCTTGTAGAAGTGCGTCGCCTTGGCGCGATCTCGCACCGTACCCACGCCATCTTCGTGGACTTGGCCCAGCGCGAAGCAGGCTTCTGACCGCCGGGGCCCGGGGGAGGCGCAACCCATCTCCAAGTCGGCCATCGCCCGAGCTGGGTCCGCGGTCACGAATTTTCCATCTTTGCGCATGAGGCCGGCCGTCACGCACGCGTCCACTTGGCCCGACTCGCAGCCCCGGTCCAAGAAGCTGAGCGCTGTGCTCGGTTCACCACTTTCCACGAGCAAAAGTCCGAGTCGACCGCAAGCTCCACCCTCACCCATGGCGCACCCCAATCGGTAGGCCTGAAGGGCTTCGGCAGGAGCGGACTCTTCGAGGGCTGGACCTGCGATGGCACAGCCTTCTGCGCCCTGAAGTACGCATGCGCGACGATAGGCATCCACGGCGTCTGGGTCGCGGGGGTTGTTGTGGGACCGGCCCACCCACAGACAGCTCTGGGTGTGACCACGGTCGCACAAGCCATCGAACCAGTGCCGATTCTCATCTTCGGACTTCTGCGGCGCGAGCATCAAACCAAGCTCGTAGCAGCCGGGCGTGTAGCCGTTGACGCAGGTCTCGTTGTAGACGAAGGCCGCAGAGCCTTTCTTGGTCAGCAGGGCCGAGTCTTGGGGCGCGAGCGAGGCGCCGAAGACGCATGCACGGTCTTCTCCGCGGCGGCAGTACCAGCCAAAGACGTCGCGCGCGCCGCGCTCGAAGGCCGCGATCTGGTCGGGCTCATCTTGGCCCAAGGACGCGCGCTTGCTGCTGTAGTGGGCGAGCTCCAAACACGGGGCCCAGTGCTGTGTGGTGCAGCCGGTCGTGTAGAACTCCGACGCCTTGAGCAAGCGGGCCATCTGCCGATCGGATCGTTCCGAAGACTTGAGATTGCTGCCAACGGACTCGGCTTCGACAGCCCAGCCTTCCACCACACACGCCACGGGGTTGTTTCTAGAGCATTCGCCTTCGAACTGCTCCGCAGCCTTGTTGAGGTCTGCCAAGCCATATTCATCGTGCCAACGGTCGGACCGGCATGCGGCCTCGTAGCCCAAGTCGCACGCCTCTTGGTAAAGCGCCTGCACCTGCGCCTGCGTACCCACCACCCCGTCACGGCCAAAGTCGGCATACAAGGCCTCGGCTGCCTTGTTCAAGGCCTGCTTCGTCGGTCCAGCGGCCTCAGCCGAAGGAGCCGAAAGCAGAGCTGGAACGGAGATCATTAAGGACAGGGCAGCAATGGTTAGGGCGCGCACGGTGGTGCCTCCGGGCAGATCGGGTGCCAATATGCACCCCCACGTAGAGGTAGTGTATCGCCCCAGGACGCAATCGGTTGCGACAGAGGGCTGTCAAGCGGTATCAGCTCGTCCATAGCAAAAATTAAAACTACTTTTTGGACGGCCATGACACGACCCCGTCATCATCGATTTCCAGTCCCTGATCTGGAAAGTCGGCGTGGCTAAGCTCCAAAATGTGGCGGTGAGCCAGCTTGGACGGATCGGGGTGCGGAACCCCCGTTCCATCTAGGGCGACAGGGTGCAGCTTGGCAGCCACTAATGCGCCGTTCTGAGCGAATTGAACCTCGACCATGACCGAGGTGCCGCCGTAGCCTCCTTGAGTACCAAACTGTCGGTACCCCACAAAATTGCCCATGCTGTAGACGATCAAACGTCCTCTATAACGCTCAATAGCGCGCAGTACGTGAGGGCCATGGCCCAATACCAGATCCGCCCCCGCGTCGACGGCGGCTCGGGCGAGGGCCTTGACATCACCGCGACGCTCGCCCCAGGCGATCTCGGTCTTTCCAGGCACGTGCCGGTGACGCGCCCCCTCGGCCCCCCCATGGAAGGACAGAACGACCAGGTCCGCCTTGGCGTCGGCCGCGCGGATGGCCTGGGTCACCTCATCGAGACGGTTGACGTTCAGGCAACAGGTGCCCGAATGCGCAGCGACGAAGGCCACCGTCACGCCATTCCGTTTCACGTAGGCCACATCGCCATATCGACCTGCGTGGGCGATACCGACCTTGTCGAGCGCGGCCATCGAGCTCTGCATGCCGGCGGCTGCCAGGTCCATGGCGTGGTTGTTCGCCAGGCTCGCCACGTCGATATGGGCCGAGACCAGGGCCGCGGTGTACCGTGTGGGTGTGCGAAAGGCGTAGCAGGCGGTGCTCTTGGGGCCGCATTTGCGGTCGGGCAGGCCGTCGGCGAGCGGTCCTTCCAGATTCAAAAAAGCCACATCCGCTTTTTCGAAAAGCGGAGCTACATCCGCAAAAATCGACTCACCATTTCCCGGCGCCAGGCCGCGGGCTCCCTTCCTCAAATCACTGCCCATCATGGTATCGCCGGCGGCGACCAGCGTGATGGAGGGAGCATCGGGCCGCTCATGGACGGCTACTGCCGACAACATGGGTCCCTTCAACGCCAGCTTAGCCTCGGCGGTGGCGAGCCAGTGGTCCAGCTCCTCGCGGTCGGGGGTGATGCGCTTGACCTCCAGCCACGCATCGCGTGCGCCGCCAAAGTCCTCTTGGACCCATCGTGCCCAGCCCAGCTCCCACCACGCGGCGCTCCGGTTTGGTTCGCTAGCG
The DNA here is from genome assembly GCA_045106515.1 of Myxococcota bacterium. Taxonomy (GTDB): domain Bacteria; phylum Myxococcota_A; class UBA796; order UBA796; genus REDI01. The sequence goes on along the minus strand of JBGCER010000122.1, from coordinate 3,446 downwards.
ACTGCCTTCTCAAGGTGCGTGCGGGCCGCCACCGAGTCGCCCGCCTTGAGCGCTGCCACACCGTCTTCATACGAACCGGCCCAAGACAGACTCATCATCAAGCAAACGATCCACACAGCTTCCTCCAATCACACCGCCGGACTATCGTCCCCCGAACCCCACGTCGGCATCCCTCTGCGACATCCCGTGACAGTGAGCCCCCATGACTGACCTTCGTCGACTGGCCGTGTACTGCGGCTCCAGCAACCGCGTCTCCCCCGCCTATCTGACTCTCGCCTACACACTGGGCGCTGAGCTCGCGACCCGCGGAATTGGGGTGGTCTACGGCGGAGGGAGCGTGGGCCTCATGAACGAGGTCGCCCAGGGGGCCATGGACAAGGGTGGCGAGGTGATCGGCGTCATCACCGAACGCCTGCTCGCTTTAGAGGTCGCCCGACACGACCTCACCGAGCTGCACGTGGTCAAAGGCATGCATGCGCGAAAGCTGAAGATGTGCGACCTGTCCGACGCCTTTGTCGCACTACCCGGTGGATATGGAACCTTAGACGAACTGTTTGAGGCCGTCACCTGGACCCAGCTCAACGTGCACCACAAGCCCGTCGCCTTGCTCGACATCGACGGCTTTTTCGAACACCTCGTGTCCTTCCTCGATCACGCAGCGGGCGAGGGCTTCATCCGCCCGCCACATCGGTCGCTGATCGGCAGGTACACGTCCATAGACGCCCTACTAGCCGGCCTAAAATCCGCTGAGATACCGGTGTTTGGAAAGTGGGTCGCAGAGCCATAGGGGCCCAGCCCACGGCCGTCGTTCATCGGCGGGCCCTAGCCAGACCCCACAACCGCGCCCTTGATTTTTGGCGTTCGAAACTCAATCTTAGCTCGCTCGGCACTATCAGAGTCAACCTTGACCCGCCGACGTGGCTCCGGGTGAGTGGCCACCGCGCTGGGAAAAACCCGGCTTACCTGCACCGGCAGATGAGCCACGAGCTTGACGACCTCATCGACGGTCGGCGCCCGCTCCAGGGTCCGGATCCAAGCCGTCGGTGGCGCCTGACCTAGACCCGTCAGCCACGGGATCAGGCGGGCCCCCATTTCGCCGGCCACCGTAGGCGTCACATCAAAAACATAGGCCGTCTGGGCCGCCCGACCGAGCTCGGCGAGCAAGCGCAGCCGATCGGGACCGCTGAGCTGATTGAGAACCAGCGTCGCGGTCGCCAAGTCGTAGCGCTGGGGAGGGCCGTCGGCAGATAGCAAAGAACCCGCGCGGATCATCGCTCGTACACCCAAGCGCTCTTGGGCATGGGCAACCAGCGCCGGGCTGGGATCCACCCCAGTCAGCTGAACCTCCATCCCGGCGGAGTCCGCCCAGATCGCGATCTCTTCGAGCAAGCCTCCCAAGCCGCATCCCACGTCCACCACTCGGAAGGGTCGGGGCTCGCCGAGGGCTCTGTAGTACCGCTGCACCGCTTTGATGTGCAGTCGGTACCAGCCCGACAGCCGGGTCCAAGCCTCTAGGTCGGCCAAGACCTCGGGGGCGAGCGGCTCGGATTGGGAGGGAGTGGACAACGCGACCTCTACCGCCGTTCTACCCCATCGACGCTACCGACGCCCTGCGCTACGGGTCCCTACACCCTGGAGGTTCGCTACATGGCGCCTGACTTCGCACAACATCGCCGCATGCTGCTCGAGCAGCTCCCTAAAGACGAAGCGGTGCTGCTGTTTGGGTCCCCACACCACCTTCGCAACGGCGATGCCGAATACCGTTACCGGCCTGCCAGCGACCTATTCTGGCTGACGGGTTGGCCCGATCCGGACGTGGCGCTGCTCGTGCGCCACGGAGACACCCCGTTCACCTTGTTCGTTCAGCCCAAGAACCGCGAACTCGAAGTGTGGACCGGATACCGACCAGGACCCGCTGGCGCCGTCAACGACTACGGCGTGGACGCGGCCCACGACATTGGTGAGCTGCCCGATCAGCTCGTCGACGCCCTCCAGGGGGTCAGCGCGCTTCACTTCGCCTTCGCCGAGGACGCAGAGAACGACGCCATGCTCGCCGCCGTGCTCAAGAAGACAGCGCGCAAGTCCCGAAAGACGAAGAGCCCAACTCCCCTCACCTTGCACCACCCCCAGCGTCTACTCCACGAGCTCCGCCTCCGTAAGACCGAGGGCGAGATCGACGCCATGCGCGAAGCCGCCCGCATCACCAGCCTGGCCCACAAGGCCGCCATGTCGACCGCGGCACCGGGTGTTGGTGAGTGGGAGATCGACGCGCTGCTCAACTACACCTACCGCCGCGAAGGCGGGACGGGCGCGGGCTACACGAACATCGTCGCCGGCGGAAACAACGCGTGCATCCTGCACTATATCGTCAACGATCAGCCCCTCAATGATGGGGACCTCCTGCTCATCGACTCCGGTGGTGAAAGCGGCTTCTACACCGCCGACGTCACACGCACCTTCCCCGTTAATGGGCGATTCACAGAGCCCCAGCGTCGGGTCTACACTATCGTGCTGCGCGCTCAGCTCGCCGCCATCGACGCCGCTCGCGCGGGACGCAAATACAGCGAGATGCACACCATCGCGACCCGCGTACTCACGGAAGGTATGGTGGAACTAGGCCTGTTGGAAGGTGATATCGACGAGATCATCGAGGCGGACGCCCACCGTGCCTACTACATGCACGGCACCGGCCACTGGTTGGGTCTGGACGTCCACGATGTGGGCAACTACCACAGGGATGGGGACAGCCGACTGCTGGAGCCCGGCATGATCGTGACGGTGGAACCGGGTCTCTACATCCCCGAGGATGACGAGGATGCACCCGAAGAGCTCCGAGGCATCGGGATTCGCATCGAAGACGACATCCTGTTCACCGACGGAGATCCCGACGTGCTCACGGCCGACATTCCAAACACCATCGAAGAGGTCGAGGCCGCTTGCGCGAACGTCGCAAGCGTGGCCTAGGCCCCAGCGAGCCTAGCCCCTCGTCGCCGCCGCAATCGCGTCGAGGGCAAACGACAGCTCGTAGCCAAAGCTCGCGGCATTGGCGGATAATCGCAGCAGCCCGGTCTCGGAACCTGGCGCGTCAGAACGAAAGTCGACCGTGATGCCTTGGCTGGACAAGGCCTCGAGGAGAGGCGGTCCATTCGAGACTTCGACAGCGAAGAATGCGCCTCGGCGATCCGGACTCTGGGGGCCGCGAATCGCCAAGCCGAGCCCGATCGCTTCGTCGACGGCGGCCTGCACCAACGTACGTGTGCGTTGGCGGGCTCGGGCAACTCCGGATGTGAGCGTTCCATTGGCCCCGCTCGCAGCGAGCACTTTCAGCTCTGTGCCGAGCAGGACGATGGGCAGCAAGGCAGGGCTTCCGGTTCGCAGTCGGGCGGCCCCTGGGCCGAGCCGCACGGGCGCCGGCTCAAAGGCCATGGGGTCTTCGTGCGCCCACC
>JBGCER010000121.1:0-3092 GCA_045106515.1 Myxococcota bacterium | reverse complement strand
GCGAGCAGATCGGGCGTGTCGCCAAACACCAGGTGAATCGTCCAGCTTGGCGACTCGATCGCCAAGGCTTCAATGGCCGGCAACACCCAAGACAGGCCCAGCTCAAAGCGTGTGCCCAGCGTGAGCCGCACCGGCGGATCGGCGTCGTCCGCCACCACGTCTGCACATCGAGACGCCTCGGCGAGGGTGCGCCGAGCCTGCGGGAGCAGCCGCTCCCCTGCCGCGCTCAGATTCACCGAGCGCGTGGTGCGGTGGAATAGGGTGGCGCCCATGGACTCTTCGAGGCGGCGAATGCGATCCGAGAAGGCCGCAGGACTCAAGGCCACACGCTGAGAGGCCGCCCGAAACGTAGACGTTTCAGCGGCGGCTACAAAACAGCGGAGGGATTCGAGGTCGATTGTGCACCCAGGCTAAATCAGTGGTCAAAGGCCGCTTGATGGACTTCGTTGACCCGAGTCTCAGCTTGGCGCGCCAAGTCAGCTTGCACGGCGCCCCGGCGATCCCACGCCGCTTGGGCCGGCAGACCATGGCTCTCCAAACCGGGGATGATCACCTCGTGCACCGCAGCGGCGAGCAGGGCGCGGGCCTCGGCCCCATCGCATAGCCCCAGGGCTTCGCCACCGGGAATGCCGGGACCAGCCGGCAAATGCGCCAACTCGTGGGCTTCGAGGTGGGCAAACGCCACGGCAAGATAGTCGCCGAGCCGCTGCTTCATTTCGGGATCATCCGGCAATAAGCCCGGTAATCGACGCCAGCCAAAGTTGGCATGTCCGCACTCATCGGCGTAGATTTCGGTGAGCAGCTCCTTGAGCTCGCCTTCGGGCAAGCTCTCTCGTTCAAAGCCGATGAGCGCCACAGCCACGGTCTCAGACAAGCAGCAGATCGACAGCAGATTGCGCAGCGCGGCTTCGAGTCGGCCCACATCTGCATGTTCGGGCACAGGGGCATCCGGAGGCAGCTCCGAGCGGGCTTCGCCACCGAGGGCTTCGACCACCGCGCCGCACAGAACACCATGAAGGCGCTCTTCGTCCGCGAAGCTCCGGCAGCGAGCCACGCCCGCTTCATCCAAGCCCGCCACGGCGAGCTGGTCCGCCAAGGCCTCGAAGACCTCGGCGGAGCGGGTCTCGTTGATCATCCGGGCGCGCCAGGTGTTGATCGCTACGTTCACCAACGCGGGATCGGCTTCGATTCGAGGCGCGCGAGCGCGGGCCTGTTCGCGGACGTCGAGAACCATCAGGCCACCGCCACGGGACGCAACATTGTGGGCGGTGCCGGAGGGCCCCAAGGCGTGCACGCGGCGTACGTCTGGCCCATGTCTTGTAAGGCCCAACAGCAGGCGCTGATGTCTTGCCAATCCGCGCCCTCGGGAGGATCCCACCCGTCCGGCCCGATTTCATCCATAAATTCGGTGCAACAGGCCTTCTCTTTGCGAGACGCGGTGCTCTTGTCCCAGTCGCCCACCTCGATGCCTTGCACGATGTCTAAGCACTCGTCGACCGGCTCTTCGTCGTCGTAGGCTGGCACATCGGGCTCGTAGACGTCAGCCCCACCCGCACTCACCGGCGTGTCGGGGATGGTGGCGCCCACCTGGGCGGCGCCACAGCCGGCGAAAGAAGCGAAACACGCGATGCGAGCGGTCGCAGTGAGTGCACGTTGGAAGGGCGTTGTAGTCATGAAGCCTCCTAGCCCACTCAAGGTAGCGGCCCCACACACTTCTACAAAACGGCATTTTCAATACGGTATTGTTAGGCTCGCCCGCACAATGAAGGAGGTGGCCTGGCCCGCTCTACCGCAGCCGCCTTCAGACCTCGCAGGTGCCGAGCTTCCAGTCGAAGTCTGCATCGACCTCGAACTCGATGTACCAGCTGACCGAAGGGTACTCGAGCATGTACTGGCCCAGCTCGATGGTGTAGCCCTTGGCTTCGCAATCGAAGAGATCGACGGTGGCTTTGACGAACCAGGGGGAGTCCGTCGCCGGTCCACACCACTCGTCTTCGTCCAAGGTGTCGTCGATGATGTCGACCAGGCTCGCGGGCAGCTCGTCGCGCCAGGCGCCGTCGCCATTGTCGTAGACGTACTCGATATCCCAGCCCTTGGTGTCGCAGGCTTTGCCCGAGTCCGCGTCTTCCTTGAGGGTGGTGAGGGCCGACTTGCCCACGTAGTACAGCTCCGCCAAATCTTCGACGTTGGCGATGGGCCGCGCAGCCACAATGCTCTTGACCGCGCGGGCGTCCAGACCGAGGTCGTCGTCTAGGTAGGTTTTACCTGCGGTATTGGCGAGCAGCACGGTGGACTTGGCCTGACCCAGCGTGAACTCCACGCCATCGAAGGTGCCGAGCACGTCATCATCGTCGAGGGCGACCCAGCCATTGTCGATCGCCCAGTCTTCGAGCAGGCCTAGAGCTGTGCCACCGACGTAGTAGCAGTCATCGACTTCATCGATGGACGTGAACAGGGAGTCCTTGAGCCACCCGAGGGTGCCGTCGGGTCCATTGCGGTGGGCGATGATCGACTCCGCAGCGCGGCGGTCGAGGCCCACGGTGGTGTCGAGCATTTCGTAGGTCGTGTCGGCATCGTTGAGGAAGGCGATCACACCCAGGGCCTCGGGGGAGCCATCTTCCATCTTGGCGGTAGACCCGCCGTCTTCCGTGGCACCGGCGAACGGGTCGGCGGGGGCACCACACGCGAGGGCACCCAGGCAAAACACTGTCAGTACGGTCATCTTCGTCATTGCGAGACTCCAAGGATGCCCCATGGCATCTACGAGAAATCCGCGAATTTTAGGAACTGGACGAAGGGGACTTGAGCCGCCGCGGACCCTCCGACGCGGGGGTACTAATGATGCCATGATGCCGGGGCAAGATCTTGCTGAAGAGATCGGGCCCGACTGGGGGGATGAATGGAGACGATGCTACCTGTCCTTGCGATGGTCCTAGGTACGGGGCTGATCATCAGCATTGGGGTGGTGGCGGCGATGGTGGCATCCCGTCGCTCCAACAAGGCTAAAGAGCGGCAACAGGATTGGCCGCGCATCGCCGAGGAGTTCAACCTCAACTACCGCACCTCAGGATCCTTCTTCGATGGCGGCATTG
>JBGCER010000120.1:0-2890 GCA_045106515.1 Myxococcota bacterium | reverse complement strand
GGGGGAGTCGTGCGGCGGTACTGAGCCAGGCACGGATGAACAGACAGACGGGGGATCCGCAGCCTTCAGGCTGTGGATCCCCCGTCTGTCTGTTCATCCGTGCCTGGCTCACAGCGTGAGAAACAATCACGCTGTGCGCCGATCTTCGTCAGAAGATCGGCCATCAAACAATCTGAGAGCCACTGCGATCTAACGAAGCGGCGCGCAGCGCCGATTTCTGCTCAGGCTCTCAGTCCGTCGCGCGCAGCAGGGCCTCAGCCACCCGATCCACGTCCTCGAGGGCCAGGAAGGGATGGATCGGAAGGCACAGCACCTGCTTCGCCAGGGCCTCTGCAGCGGGCAGATCCCCGGGGCTGTAACCCCACGGGGCCGCCGCAGGTTGCAGATGAACGGGCGTCGGGTAGTGAACTGCCGAAGAAACGCCCGCCTCGGCCAGGTCGGAGGCCACCCGGGAGCGGTCCAGGGGCGGGGGCAGGCAGACGGTGTACTGGTGGTAAACCGGCTGGGAGCCCGAGGCGACTTTCAGGGGCTTGATCCGAGCGGAGCCCGCGAAGGCCTGGTCGTAGCGCTGGGCCCGTTCCCGGCGCAGGCGGTTCCATTCCTCGAGGTGGGGCAGTTTGACCCGCAGCACGGCCGCCTGGAGGGCCGCTAGGCGGGTGTTGGTGCCCAGCTCGGTGTGCTGGTACTTGACCGGGCTGCCGTGGTCGCGGAGGCGGCGCAGGCGCTGGTCCCACTCCGCGCTCGGAGTGAGCACCGCGCCGCCTTCACCGGCGGCGCCCAGGTTCTTCGTGGGATAGAACGAGAAACAGGCCAGGTCGCCGATCTCTCCGGCGCGCACGCCGTCGCGCTCGGCTCCGTGGGCTTGGGCCGCGTCCTCGATCAGCGCACAGCCCAGTTCGTCGGCCAGGGCGCGGAAGCCGCGCATGTCGACCAGCTGGCCGTACAGGTGCACGGGCAGGATGGCCTTCACCCGGCCGCCCCAGCAATCGATGGCCTCGCGGGTTGCCTCGGGGGTCATCAAAGCCGTCTCGCGGTCCACGTCCACCAGGATCGGGCGGGCTCCCACCCAGGCGATGCTGGCGGCGGAGGCGAAGAAGGTGAACGGACTGGTCGCCACGAGGTCTCCGGGACCGACGCCCGCAGCCCGGAGGGCTACGATCAAAGCGTCCGTGCCGCTGGCCACACCCACGGCATGGGTGCTGCGCTGAAAGGCCGCGAACTCTTCCTCGAAGCCTTGGACTTCGGGGCCGAGCACGTACTGCCCGCTGTTCAGTACGGCCTGGACGCGGTCGTTCAGCTGCTGACCCAGGGAGGCCCGCTCGGCCGCCAGGTCCAGCATGCCGATGGGGGCCGCGGATTCCGTCGATTGGGAGGTGGTCATGGCTACTTATAGGTCTTCAGCTCGCCGGACTTCAGCTTGCCGATGTAGTCACTGAGCGCGGACTTCACCTTGCCCGAAAGCAGGACGACGCCCAGCACGTTGGGCAAGGCCATACCGAGGATCATCAGGTCACCGAAGGCCAGCACGTTGGTGGCCGACACGATCGATCCCAGGAAGGTGAAGGCCAAGAAGATGACCTTGTAGACCAGCGAGGACGAGTCGCCAAAGAGCCACACCCAGCAGCGCTCGCCGTAGTACGACCACGAGATCATGGTGGAGAAGGCAAACAGCATCACGGCGAGGCAGAAGACCCATTTGAAGGCCGGTCCGATCTCATCCGTCATGGTGGTCAGGGTCAGGCCGGCGCCGTTCATACCGGCGTAGTCCGGGTTGCTGTACGCGCCTGTGATGACGATCACCAGGGCGGTCATGGTGCAGACCACGATGGTGTCGATGAAGGGTTCGAGCAGGGCCACGATGCCTTCGCGCACCGGGTACTCCGTACGGGCGGCCGAGTGGGCGATGGCCGCGGAACCCACGCCGGCTTCGTTGGAGAAGGCCGCGCGCTGGAAACCGGTGATCAAGACGCCGACAAAGCCGCCGAACCCGGCCGCGGGGGTGAAGGCTCCGTCGATGATCGACTGGAAGGCCGCGGGTACATCACCCATGTGCTTGATGATGATGAACATGGCCGCGGCCACGTAGATCGCGCACATGGCCGGCACCACCTTCTCGGCGGTGGAAGCGATGCGCTTCAAGCCACCCAGGATGACCATGCCGCCCATGGCGGTCATGACGAGGCCGTAGACCCACTTGTAGTTCTCGACGCTGGGGAAGGCCGCGGTGATAGCGTCCAGCGATTGGTTGACTTGGAAGGAGTTGCCGCCGGCGAAGGAGCCTCCCATGCAAAGGATGGCGAACACCACGGCGAGGAAGTAACCGAGGGCGCCGAGACCGCGTTCCTTGAGGCCGAGGGACAGGTAGTACATCGCTCCGCCCATGACGCTGCCGTCGGGGCGCGTCTGGCGGTACATCTGACCCAGGCTGCACTCGGTGAACTTCGAGGCCATGCCCAGGAAGCCCGCCATGATCATCCAGAAGGTGGCGCCCGGGCCGCCGAGGGTGATAGCGATGGCCACGCCGGCGATGTTGCCGAGGCCGACGGTGGCGGAGAGGGCGGCGGTCAGCGCTTGGAAGTGGCTGACTTCACCCTCGTCGTCGGGGTTGTCGTACTTGCCGCGGGTGACGGCGATGGCGTGGCCGAACATGCGCAGCTGCACGAGGCCCATGCGCACGGTGAAGAAGATGGCGCCCAGGACGAGCCAAAGCACGGCCAGGGGGATGGTCGCCGGCATCATTTCGCCGGGGTTGTCGCGATCTTCCACCTCGAGTCCCGGAAGGGGGACGGGGTAGAAGAAGACCGCCTCGACCGCGGCGTTGACCTTGCCCATGGTCTCATCGACCTGCTGCTCGAAGCTCGGCTCACCGTCCAGGGCGTCGGTGGCGGCG
>JBGCER010000119.1:0-9903 GCA_045106515.1 Myxococcota bacterium | reverse complement strand
AGCTCGGCCTGGCTACGGCGTTCCAGGGCGCGGCATCGGTTGAGGTCACCGGAACCGAGCGGCAAGACGATCTGCGCAGACCGAGCTTGGGCCAGTCGCTGGATGGGCGTCAGGGCATGGGCGTTCGGGTTGGGCGGCTCCAACGGGGCCGGGCGCAGGGCGTGCCACCGGTCCTGGCCCCGACGAACCAAGCCCGCTGCTTCGAGGGCATGCAGGGTATCCAGAACAACATCGCGAGAGTGTCCGGTTCGCGCTTCAAGCCACGCCGCTCGATGGACCTCCAAGGCGGCATAGTCTTGCGAGGCGACCGCCCTCCACACTTCATCGCTGGGATCGTCCGGCGAAACTGAGGCCCGAGCGCTGGAGGCCACAAAGACCTCGACGGTCTCTTCATCGGCTGGCAGTTCATCCATTGGACCAGCCCTCGCAGCATTTCGAGCGGCCCACGCTTCACCGAGCGCCTCGTGCGCCGCTTGCCGGTGGGCTCGGGAGCGGGCTGCCGCCGAAGCACTGGCCGTGACCGCCGGAGAAGCGGGAGCGCGTTTGGGCGGCGTCAGGGCTGCGATGAAGGCTTCTCCCCGTCCGGTCGCAGCGTCGATCAGGCGGAGGAACTCAGGCAGCTGAGGCCGGACTTGACCCCGCATCCATCGTCTAACAACCGTCTTTGAACGCCCTGTTTTCTCCGAAAGAACCGAGGGATCTACCCCGCCGCAGACACCGGTCAGCCACTCCGCCACGGCCTTGTCATTTGCGGGCCCAAGCAGCGGCGCGGTGGGCTTATCGAAGGTCCTGGCAGCCTGGTAGATGTTGATGCCGCGTACCGAACAAACGCGGAAGAGCTCACTGGCCGTCGGCCACTTCCGTCCGCTTTCCCATTCGGCCACGATGTCGTTGGCATAGCCGAGCCGCTCGGACAGCTGGTGAGTGGGCATGTCGGAGCGTAGGTCACGTAGAAGAACTCGCGCGCGGGCATCCATGGCACCTCCGGCCCCCCTCATCGGTCGGGTGCGCGATCGCTTCAGGGCCGGGTGTTGATCACTGCGTTGGAGTCGGCGGCGCCTCTCAGGAAGCGTTGCACCATCAATCCCGCGTTCCGGTCGTCGAAGATCACGAAGTGATCTCCCTCTTCCCACTGTGAAAAGCCCGCGGTCAAAGGCTGGCCATCGAAGCCGGTGACCGTGTCGGTCGCGGGAGACGGAACGTTGTTCAGCTCCAACAAGTCCATCGCGGACGTGCGATTCCACACCGGGGAGATGGGAGGCATGCGCGCTGCAACGGCGAGGGCTTCGGCCGTTTCGTGGTCGGTCTGCTCATCGAACTGGCCAGACGTCAACAGCACCGGTGTTGTGGACGTGGAATATCCGCCGTCTCGGTGGAAGTAGTAAGGCGCGTAGTTGAGCGGATCCGTCTCTTCGGCGATCAGCTGCACCATGCCCACCACGGGGTGCAGCGGTGTGAGCGTGTCGCCGTCGTCTAGGCCCACCAGAGTCCCGACCAGCGCAGAGATATCGAGTGGGTTCTTCCGCTTGACCATCGTGATGGATAGGCCGCCTCCCGCACCTGAGAGCACAGCTCCCTTGAGGTCATCCCCGAGCCAGGGCAGGGCGATCCCGCCGGTTAGACCGCCCTGACTATGTCCCTCGAAGAGCACGTTGTCGGAGTTGATGGGGATCACCTCGCCGCCATCGGTAGTGAACTGCACTTGACCAGTTCGCAAACCGTGAATGAGCCAGACGATGTCCAACGAACCCTGGCGAAAGTTGGCCCGTGCCGACGTCGGATTGAGGTAGTTGAACGAATGAAAATCGACGTTCGTAACGTCATTTCCGCGTGGCCCATGGAGGGGCTGGTCGAAGCCGATCCCGACCATGCCCTCGCGGGCCATGAGGCTGGCGGGCTCTAGGCCGCCGCTGCTGTCTGCAAAGGTGCTGTAGTCCCCGCCGGTGCCGTGGGCGTAGAGCACAACGGGGAAGCCGCCATCGGGAGGGGCACTCAGGTCTAGAGGTGTCGACACCCGCAATCGTAGAGACACGGTCTCGGCGACGATTGGCGCGCCCGCGTCATCGAAGCGGAAGCCCCCGCCCACTTCCTCGTACGGGATCTCGCCGTGCTGCCACAGGGGCGCGTCGACCACTCCGTCGAAGCTCCGATAGAAGACGTTGCTGTCGACCTCGGTCAGGGCCTGGGACAGCGATGGCGCTGGCAAGGCGCGTACGCCTTGAACCATCCGGTCCATTTCTTCGAGAGGGTGTCGCGTGGTAAATACCGTGGCGACGGCGATATCACGACGTTTGATGCCAATATCCTTGAGCGCTTCATCCAGGGGCACGAACACGTCGTCGGACTTGAATCGGTCGACGAACGTTGGGTCGGGAGTCGCGATCTCGGTGGTGACCAGCAGCGCATAGGTGGTAGCCGGGCGCAGTGGGAGTCCGACGAGAGGGGACACAGCCAGCTGGTCGTGCAGCGTGAAGCGCGTCGCGCCCAGCAGCTCCCACTGAATCGGGATGAGCTCGCCGTATCCATCACTATCGGGATCTACGTTGACCAAGAGCACGCCGCTCTGGTTCACCCGCGACTCGCTCGGATTTGGCAATACAGACGCATCGGGCGGAACGGCGAAGGGGATGTACATGGGCGACGCCGTGCCCCAGCCGGGCAGCGCGGACGCCGCTTCGGTATAGACCGTCAGCAGCGGCACATTGTCGGGATTGGGAAAGCCCGTGATGTCTAGGCCATCCGCAGTGACCCGATCGTCGGTCGGCCACGGCGCATCCATCAGACCGCCGTCCGGGTCGTAGTACGGAATGGCGGCGCCCGTAGAGCCGCATGCGGCGAGCAGGACCAACGACAACACTGTACGCATGCGATCTCCGACATCTTCTTGTACCGCGGGCGCCAGCCAAAGGCCCAATGATTGTCGGAGCTGGCACACATCGGCCCCCGCAGGGGCGAGCTGCCGTGCTATGCCGGGCCCCCGGAGGATGGTTGGACGACCGAACCACACAGTCCCTGACAAACGGCTTCGTGGCGTTGACCCTAGCTGAACTCGTGCTGCAGGTCGGCGCTCTGGCGCTGATCCTGGGTCAGATCATCTCGGTGGGCTGGCTCATGGAGGCGTACGGCACCTGGGTACTCATCGTGCTCGGCCTCTCCGGCCTGATCACCCTGAGCGCGCGGGTTGTGGGCTCGTTGGTGCTCGCCCGCCACGGCCGTCACCTGCGCGACATGGGCGTGCCCAAGATGCGTCTTACCCCCTGGGCCTGGATCGTGTTCTGGTTGCCACTGCCGATCGGTGGATTGTGGGCCGCGGGTCTACTTCAGCTCGAAGCCTCCCTGATGCTCGGCGGGACCCTCGGTCTGCTCGTCCTCATCGTCGTGACGCTCGGCGTGGTCGTGCTTCACGAGATCATGCGGGCCAGCGCGCCCGATCAGATGACCCACTGGCGGTTTGTGCCTTTGTCCGGGGTCGTCGTTGGATGGGGTGTAGCAACCGCGATCGATGCGGTGATACCCATCATTTCCCCACTCGGCTTGATCGCCAGCATCGTCCTGGTGCGCCGCGTTGGGTCACGGATGCGCGACAAGGCGATTGTGGTGCGGGAGCTTGGCTTGCTGGCGGCCAAGGCGTCGGCTAGGGCGACCGCCCCAGAAGCGTCAGAGGCGACCTCATGAGCGGCACTTCGGCAACGCGCGGCGACCTCCTTTACGAAGGTAAGGCTAAGCGAGTCTATTCCACGTCTACCGCCGGTCAGGTGGTCATCGAATTCAAAGATGACGCCACGGCCTTCAACGGCGTGAAGTTCGATCAGTTCGCCGACAAAGGGCGAATCAACTGCGCGATCACGGCCCACATCTTTGATCGGCTCGCCGAGCAAGGGGTGCCGAGTCACATGGTGAGCAAGGTCTCCGACCGAGATCTACTCTGCCATGAAGTTGAAATCGTGCCTGTTGAAGTCGTCGTCCGCAACATCATCGCGGGCAGCTACGCCAAGCGCTACGGGCTCGAAGAGGGGGCCCCTCTGGCCACGCCGCTGGTCGAGTACTTCTACAAGTCTGACGAGCTCAACGATCCACTGATGACCGAAGAGATCGCTGTTCGCATGGGATGGGCCAAGCGCTGGGAAGTGCAGTGCATGACCGAGCAGGCCCTGCTCGTCAACGCCTTCCTCCTAGAGTTCTGGGGCGCGCTCAACATCGACCTGGTGGACTTCAAGCTGGAGTTTGGCCGCCTCGATGGGCGGATCGTCCTCGCCGACGAAATCACTCCCGATGGCTCGCGACTCTGGGAGCGCGGCACTCGCCGCCGCTTCGACAAAGATGTGTTCCGTCGCGATCTGGGTGACCTCACAGACACCTACCGCGCCCTGCACGCGCGGATCTTCGACGGCGATAGCAGCCGTTGATGGGCCTACAGGACGAGGGCAGCTTGGTCGCTGCGGCGGGCCACCGCCACGCAGCCCACCTCGTCTATATGGGGCTTTTGTCCTTACAGCATCGCGCCAATGCCGGCGTTGGGCTTTCCACATCCGATGGCACCAGCATTGTTCAGGGCGTGTGCGGACCGGGCCTAGTGCCCGACGTCTTGCTCGATCGCACCATCGACCGAATGGATGGGCCCCTTGCGGTCGGTCGGCTGACGGGCGCCCCAACCGTGGGCCTGACAGGCCCACACATGGTTCACGTCGATGAGCCGGTCGTACGCTCTTGGAGCGGCGGCCGTGTGGCGGTCGCCTTGGCGGGCCGCCTGACGAACGGCGCAGCGCTCCGCCAAAATATTCTGGGCAAAAGCGGGGTTTTTGCAGGCTCATCCGATGGCGAGTTGGTGGCGAACCTCATCGCCGCTGAAGGCGGCCGCACGCTGGTCAATCGGGTTGTGGGCGTGCTGCACGATCTGCGTGGCGCCTTCTCGATGGTCGTGATGACCGAAGACACCATGGTGTTGGCGCGAGACCCACGAGGCTATCGCCCCCTTGTGATGGGTTGTTTGGGATCTGCCATCGTGGCCGCCAGCGAGGACACCGCGCTGTACGACATCGGGTGCACAGACGTGCGCAATGTGGCCCCAGGCGAGGTGGTGGTGGTGGAGCGCGGCGGCGTCATGTCGCTCAAGCCGTTCTTGCCTCGGTCGCCGAGCGCCAGCTTCGCGGACCTCGCCGTGCTGGCCAGAGATGGGGCCAGTGTCGAGGGAAGATCCGCCATCCAAGCACGATTAGCGCTTGGGGCCGCGTTGGCCCGAGAGCGGCCAGCCCCCGGAGCCGCCGTCGTTGTAGGCTTGCCCGAAGCGTCGGCTGTGGCCGCTGGATATGCAGCTTCCTTGGGCCGAACACTGATCCCAGCCCTGCGGGCGTCCCTCCTCGCGGACCATGCATTGCCGCTCACCGCTGACATCGACACCCGGGCCTTTAGCGCATCCCTCCGAGCCGCCGGCGTGGCTTCCTCCGACGTGGCTCTTGTCGTTCCGGCGCTCACCACGGGCGTCCGGGTCGAACACGCGGTTCGCGCCCTGCGCCTAGGTGGGGCCCGTCGTGTGCACCTCCGGGTGGCGACCCCCGCGATGACTCACGCCGATCCGTTTGGCTTAGCCATGCCGCCTCCCGAGGCCTTGGCGGGCGTGCGTCTGCCCAACCCAGAGCAGCTCGCCGATGGCCTAGGCGTAGACAGCGCCGCGTGCTTGTCGCTCAACGGCATGCGAGGCGCCATCGATGGGTGGGAAGACGGGTGGTGCGACGCCGCGTGGTCGGGCGAAATGCCAGAGCCCGCACTAGATCCAGGCGATCAGATCTCGCTCTTTCCGTCGTAGTCGACCGCCAAGATTGTTCGCCAAAGATTCTGCCACGGAGTCAGGGATCCGACATCATAGGGGGAACGAGGCCGCGTTACTGGGTCAAGCCTGGCTGGAGGACTCACATGGCAAAGAGGACGGCGACACCACCGCCCCCTCCGTGGATGCCCACGGATGGCTCCAGCCTGCCTCAGCGTCCATACCTGCCAACGCCACTGCCCGGAGTCGTAGACGGAGATGACCCGTGGGCCGACGCGGCGGCGGACCTTGAAGCCGCCCGACGCCAACAACGCGGGGGTATTCCCGCGTGGCCATTTTTGGTCCTGCTCTTCTCGCTCGGCGTCGTCGGCAGCATCGGCGCCACCTTCTACTTTACAAAAGAAGCGCCTCCTGAGGCCGTGGTGGTCGCACCGGTTTGGCACCCTGGAGATGGGGCCCTAGTACGGGGTATGCCCGTCGATGGCGGGCTCCCGCAGTCATTGGCCTGGTCCCCAGATGGCCAAACGCTGGCCTGGTCGTCCTTCGACGGCAAACGAGCGGTGCCCAGAGTTCAGATGGTCACCATCGGCGATGACTTCGGTGAAATTGAAGACGCGGACCGAAGCCCGAAGTGGCTCGATGATGTGGACCGCGCCCTCTTTCCAGCATCGGTCGAAGAAGACCTGGTCGTGCTGCGTGAACCCAGCGGCCGGGTCGCAGGGGTGATCGATCTCCGAGGCCTGCTGGGTCTTGGCGAACCGCGCGTACCCGTCACCCATACCGCTGGTAACCGAGTTCGGCTGGCCGTTGTGGCCCAGTTGCCCAACGAGGGCGCGCTGCCCTCACTGCACATCTTTGATGTGACGGACCTCGTTCGACCCCCAGCGCCGGACGTGGCAGGCGCCTCGCTCGTCACCGCGAGTATCGAGCCCCAGTCCACGGGTTCGACCGACTAGTTCCGCTCTACGCGGCCGGGTCCGATCTCGCTCCAGCCCATCAAGACCGCAAGCAACCGGTCCAGGCCTAGGGCGATGCCCGCGGTGCGAGGCATCTTGGCCACCTGGGCCAAGAACAGCTCGTCGACCGGATGGTCTGACTCAGCCCATCGGCGCCGCAGCTCGTGGGGATCCGCCAGTTCTTGGAAGGCGTTGGCGAGCTCCACCCCCCCCATGAACACCTCGAATCGCTCCGCATAGGCCCACTCCGAGTCGGTACGTACCGTGGCGAGTGCGGCTTGGGAGGCGGGCCACGCCTCGACAAAGCAAGGCTCGGTGAGCGTGGGCTCGATCTGCTCGACCCATCGGCGAAAGAATGCGGTGTCCCAGTCCTCTCCGTGACTCGACAGATCTGCCGCGCTGGCGGTGTGCAGGTCCAAGCCCGTCACGTCCGCAAAGAGCGTTCGGACCTGATGCCGTGTCCAAGCCTGCGGGCCGACCACACCCAGGGCGTGGGCCACGGCGTCGATTAACGAGCGCACCTCGGCCATGAGGTCGGGCAGGGACGCGCCCGCTCGATACCACTCGCACATCCAGAACTCGCCGCGGTGCCAGTCACCGTGCTCTTCATCGCGGAAGCACGGGCCCAGCTCGACGATGCGGGGCAAGCCAGCCGCCAAAACTCGCTTGAGTGCGAGTTCCGGCGATGTGCGCAAGAACTGTGGACCCGAAGACACCGCGAAGGCCACGAGGCTGGCCTCCAGCGCCGGTGAGGGCACCATCACCGGCGTGGGCACTTCGAGGTAGCCGTGGGCGTCGAACCAAGAGCGGACCGCCCTAAGAAGGGTGGCCCGCAGTCGTAGCGCCTCGGGATCGAGGCTCACGCTCTACTTCCGAACGCGTTCAACATAAGCGCCGGTGCGGGTGTCGATCTTGATGGTCTCGCCCTGCTCGACGAAGAGCGGAACGTTGACCGTCGCGCCGCCCATCAGCTCGGCCACCTTGCTAGCGCCCTGTGCGGTGTTGCCGCGGACACCAGGTTCGCAGTACTCAATTTCGATTTCAACGAAGTTGGGCAGGTCGATATTGATGGGGTTGCCGCGCCAGAACAGCACGTTGACCATCATCTCGTCTTGGAGCCACTTGGCGTCGTTGCCCAGGACCTTGTTGGCGATGGTGATCTGGTCGTAGCTCTCGGTGTCCATGAACACCCGAGTGTCACCCTCGTCGTAGAGGTACTGCATCTCTTTTTCTTCGATGTCCGCGGGCGGAAGCTTTTCGCCGGTTCGGAAGGTCCGATCGAGCGTATTGCCCGAAATTAGCCCCTTGAGCTTGGTCCGCGTGAACGCCGTGCCCTTGCCGGGCTTGACGAACTGGAAGTAGGTGACGGTGTAAGGCTGACCGTCAACTTCGACTTTCAAGCCGTTTCGGATGTCGGAGGTTTCGTACATGGGAGGGTCTCTCGGCGGCGGTTCAAAGGGAGGGC
Source organism: Myxococcota bacterium (assembly GCA_045106515.1). Lineage (GTDB taxonomy): Bacteria > Myxococcota_A > UBA796 > UBA796 > REDI01. The sequence goes on along the minus strand of JBGCER010000119.1, from coordinate 1,718 downwards.
GACGGTATCACGCACCCTCAGATCCGGCGACCGCCTCGTCAACATCGATGCCGGATCCCCAGCCAAAGAGGGGTACGGTCGTCGGCCGGCCCGAGGTTCTGCAGCACAGGCCGGATCTACAGGCGGCCTATGCCGTGGCAGACCCCTTGTTCGCCGTTCGGGTCACACGCTCCTTCTGGTCGCGCATACGCAAAGAAGACCCACAAGATCCGCTAGCACTTCAAGTATTGCCTGATGTTCGTGAAGGGGCGGATGAGGGATTGGTGGATCCCGTCGGAGATGCCGCGTGCAGCCCCGTCCCATGGGTTGTGCACAAGTACCCGGATCGGGCACTCCTACTCCTGACGAAGCGCTGCCACCTCTATTGCAGATACTGCTTTCGCCGAACCTTTTCCCCCACATCAGCAGAAGATCCTTCGCCACAGGAGCTAGCGGCTGCCATCGCTTACATCCAGGGATCGGGCGTTCGTGAGGTGATCTTGTCGGGAGGGGACCCGCTCACTGTCAAGGACGCCGACCTCATCGATGTGATCGACCGACTACGGCCCACCGTTCCTCGCATCCGCATCCACACGCGGGCGCCGATCACCCGGCCCGATCGAGTGACACCCGAGCTGGTCGCCGCTCTTCGAGCCCGCCGCCCCGTATGGGTCGTGGTCCACTGCAATCACCCCGCCGAGCTGTCTGCCGAAGTGGACCAGGCCCTCGACCGCCTGTTGAGCGCCGGCGTTCCGGTGCTGAACCAGAGCGTGTTGCTCCGCGGGATCAACGACGACCCACATGTGCTGGCCGAACTCGGTGATGCGCTGGTCCGTCGTGGGGTTAAACCCTACTATCTGCACCATACCGACGTGGTGCGCGGGGCCCAGCACTTCACGGTCTCCATCGAAGAGGGGCTTCAGATCTACCAGCAGCTGCGTCGACTGGCCGACGGGCTATCGCTGCCTCGGTACGTCATTGATCCGCCGGATGGAAGCGGGAAAATGGATGTGGAGGCCTACGTGGCGGGACAGCGCCGATGATAGTGACTTTCATCTAGGCGTCGTCACGGTTACCTGCGGGGTCGATCGAGGGTGCCATGAACCTGGCCCAGCTTCCTCAAGGGGAGCGGTGCATCATCACAGCGGTTGACGGCAGCGGCGCATTCCGTAGGCGACTGCTGGAGTTGGGCATGCTGCCTGGCGTCTCGGTCACACGCTCGGGACGCGCTCCACTGGGGGATCCCATCGCCTATCGGGTGCGTGGCGCTGTGGTGTCCCTCCGAAAGCGCGACGCCCGCCTTATTTCTGTTGAAACCCCATGAATCGCCCCAAGGTGGACCGAGCCCAGGTGCTCTTTGCGGGGCCGCCAAACGCGGGAAAGTCCACGCTCTTCAACCGCCTGACGGGCGCTGCGGCGCACGTGGGCAACTACGCGGGCATCACCGTCGAGCAGTACGCCGCTCCGCTCGAACTCGCGTCCATGGCTGTGGAGGCGGTCGACCTTCCAGGCACCTTCTCGCTGGCGGCGCGCTCCCCCGAGGAGCGGATCGCCTTCGACGCCATCGTCGGTTTGGAGGAAGCCCCCCACAATATCGTGGTCCTGGTGGTGGACGCGCCTCGGCTCGCACGCAGCCTCTACCTGGTCCTTCAGGTGATCGAGCTCGGCGTACCCTGCGTGGTCGCGGTGAACTTGATGGACGAAGCGCGCCGACTGGGGGTCGAGCCCAACATCGACGC
>JBGCER010000118.1:0-19473 GCA_045106515.1 Myxococcota bacterium | reverse complement strand
GGCAATACCGAGGTCTGTGACGGCGTGGACAACGACTGCAATGGCGCGGTCGATGAAGGCAGCGAGTCCGCCGATCCCTACTACGCCGACAGCGACAATGACGGCTATGGCGATCCCGAAGGCCTGGTCTACGCATGCGAGCAGCCCGATGGGTTCGTCGAGGCGGAGGGCGACTGCAACGACCGCAATGCCAAGCAGTTTCCGGGCGCCGATGAGCTGTGCAACGGCGAAGACGACGACTGCGACAACCTGGTCGATGAAGAGGGCGTCATCGATGGCGAGCTGATCTACGACGACGCGGACAAGGATGGCTACGGCGATCCTGCCAGCGGACGCGGGGTCTGTGAGGTGCCTTCAGGCGCGCTGACCACCGGCGGCGACTGCGATGATTCAGATCCGGCGATCCGCGCCGGGTGTACCTGCACCGACTCGTCGAACGGCGATCTTCTGGTCGAGACCGATGGTGCGCGACAGCTCGATTCGGGCGTCTACCACTACGACAATGTGACCGTTGAAGTCGGAGGGGTGCTCTCCTTCCGCGGCGAAGAGCCGGTCACCATCTACGCCAAAACCGTCACGATCGATGGGCTCATCGATGTCAGCGGCAAAGACGGTGGCACCAGCGCTCTGCGCGTCGCCCCGGATGGCGGTTCCGCAGGCCCAGGCGGCGGCGGCGGCGGTGGTGGTGGCACCTGCGGCAATGGCAACGGCTCCGGCGGCTACCCCAACGGCGGCGACCCGACCGGCGGCTCCAGTCGGTCCAGCGGTGGCGATGGAGGTCCGGCGTGGAACGTCGACGCTGCGGTCGCGAAGGGCGGCAGCGCGGCGGCATTCGGCGGCGGCGGCGGTGGCGGTCATAGGGCCGACGGCCGCAATGGCGGAGAGTCCAGCCCCGACGGTGGCGCAGGCGGCGTCGTCGTCGGAAATGATGAGATGTCCGTCGAGTTCGGGGGCGGCGGCGGCGGTGCCGGCGGCGCCACCAATGGCGGTGGCGGCGGCGGTGGCGGTGGCGCCCTCCAGAGCTTCGCAGCGGTCATCGAAGTGAGCGGCGAGACCAAGGCCAATGGCGGCTACGGCGGCGGTGGCACCACCAATGCGTGCCAATCGGGCGGCGGTGGCGGTGGCGCCGGCGGCGCGATTTGGCTGCATGCCGACAAGCTCGTCGTCGACGATGGGCAGCTCACCGCGACAGGCGGCCGGGCCGGCATTTCCGGCGCGACCTATGGCGGCGGAGCCGGCTCGGACGGTCGCATTCAGCTCAGCGCGTTTGACGCCAATATTCGCGCTCGTCGGATCCAGCCTTCGTACTGGGCTGCCGAAGTGGGGCCACCGTGTCCGCTGCCTGACGAGTCCGACAAGTAGGGCAGACTTGCCCCAAGCTTCGGCTTGGGCGAGCATGGGCTCCAGAATTGGGAGTCCCTATGAAGTTGATCGAAGCGCTCACGTTTGGCCTCTTGCAGTACGCGGTCGTGCGGCAAGGCGAGGTCAGGGTCATCGAGCGCCGCGGCAAGTTCATTCGCATCGCCCAGCCGGGCGTGGCGATCTTGTTGTCCTTGTGGGGATACGGAGAGACCATCGGTCGCTTCCGGATCAGCGAGATTCGCCACGACAAGATGGGCCGGGTGTACGTCGCGCCTCGGTTTACCGTCGAGGTCATCCCCATGCGCATGCAGGTCGATGACTACCCCAAAGAGTCGATCATCACGCGAGACAACGCCACGGTATTTATCGATGCGGTCGTCTACTACCGCCTGTTCGACCCCAAACAGGCCGTCTACGAGGTCAATGACTATGTGGCCGCCCTCCAGAAGCTGGTTCAGTCCGCCCTGCGCGACGAGTGCGGCAAGTACGAGCTCGATGAGCTGTTGGTGAGCCGAGACCGGATCAACACCGCCTTGCGAGTGCAGCTCGACGAGGCCACCGATCCCTGGGGCATCAAGGTCGACCGCGTCGAGATCAAGGACATTGACCTGGGCGAGTTTGGGCAGATCCTAGCCGAGCAGCGTGCTGCCGAAACGCGGCGTCGTACCGAAATTACTCAGGCCGAGGGCCATAAGCGAGCAGAGATTCTGAAGGCCGAGGGCGACCGTGAGGCTGCGGTGCTGACCGCCCAAGGCTTGCGCGAGTCCACGATCCTCCAGGCCGAGGCCATGAAGCAGTCTGCCATTCTTGCGGCCGAGGCGGCGAAGGCGTCTGAGATCCTGGCGGCCGAGGCCCGCGCAGATGCCACGCTCAAGCTCCGCAAGGCCGAGGCTGAGGGCTATGCGATGCTCCAGAGCGTGCTCGCTCAGGGCACCCAGACCGACCTCCTCCGGATCTTGGAGCTGCAGAAGGTGGGCGAGGTGACGTCGAGCTTGGCGGAGGGTCAGGCGACCAAGATCTTCCTGCCCAACAAGCTCGAGGGCGTCTTCGGGCTGGCCGCGGGGGCCCTCGAAGCGGCCCGCGATGAGGGCCGCGGGTGATCGGATCCGAGCCTGCACCGTTGCAGTCGCACTTTCGGTAGGGGTAATCACATGTCAAGAGGATGCGAGACCCCAGTAATCACCTCTACTAATGAAGAAACTCGCGCCAGAACCGGATCCGAGGGATGACGGTCGCGGTCGCGCACTCTACAATCTGCCGACGTAAGAGCCCCCGCCGGAACGGAAGGGGCGTCAGGAACGGAGTTTCCATGACCTTGAATCGTACTGGTCTTGTCCTTGGTTTGAGCCTTTGCGCCGGCATTGTCGGCTGTGCGGGTGACGAAGAATGCCCCTACGAGCGACCTGTTGCGACCATCGAGCTCGTCACCGGTGACCTCTTGGTGAACCAAGAGCATGAGTTCAGCGCCGACGAGTCCTTTGTCTCTTGCGATCGGAAGCACACCTACACCTGGAACTTCCTCGCGGTTCCCGAGGGGTCGGCCAACACGGACCTGAACTGGCAGGGCCAGGGCAGCCAGTCCGCTGGCGTGCAGAGGTTGACTCCTGACCAGCCCGGAACCTACGTCTTTCGCCTGGTGATTTTCGACGGCGTGCAGAACTCTGTCGAGGCGCTCAAGGTCATCGAAGTCTCCGCCGACAACCTGCCTCCCGAAGCCGATGCTGGCGACGATCAAGCGGCGCGCATCTCCGAAAAGGCCACCTTTGACGGTACAGATTCCTACGATCCGGAAGATGAGCTCGAAGAGTACCGGTGGCAGCTCGAAGAGGGCCCCTTCGGCACCAAGCTGGATAGCGGCGACATCTTTGGCGCGGACGCCAGCATCGCTGAATTCGTCCCAGACGTGGCCGGCACCTACGTGTTCAGCCTGCAAGTCAAGGACCGCTACGTCTGGTCTGAGAAGGACTACGTCAGCCTTGTCACGCCGATCGACAACTTGCCTCCCGTGGCCCAGGCCAGCGACTTCCGCAATCCCATTTCCACGCTTACGCCATGCCAGTCCCTCGATGACGTCGAGCTCAACGGCTCCCGCTCGTACGACCCCGAAGGCGAGTCCCTCACCTACGAGTGGATCGTCAGCAGCGTTCCAGATGGCTCCGCTGCGACCGACGCCAGCTTCGTCGATCCCCTCGCTGAGCGCCCGCTGTTCAGCGCAGACGTGCCCGGCGACTACCAGTTCGACCTCCGCGTCTACGATGGAGTGTTGTGGTCTGCTTGGGACAACACGGTTGTGCAGGTCGCGGACATCGCCGAGAACGTGCCGCCCACGGCCGACGCTGGCGAAGACGTGACGGTGGAAGGCGCCGCCAAGTGCCGCAAGGTCAATGGCGTGTTCAAGTGCCCAGAGTGCCCGACCGTCGGCTTCGAGCTCGACGCCGCGCTGGGAACGGTCGACCCCAACGGCGACGACCTGTCCTTCCTCTGGGTCCAGACGTCGGGCCCCGACGAGCTCACGCTGTCCTACCCAGGCGGTCCCATCACCACCGCCACCCCGGCGCCGCTTCAGGCCGAGTACGGCGAGACCCTCACCCGTTCGTACACCGTGCAGGTTCGGGCGTCGGATTGCGCCGGCGAAGATGTGTCGGAGATCACGCTCACTTACGCGTGCGAAGGCAAGGAGTAGGCCTCCCGCGGGCCTGTCTCCGACGGGCCTGTCTCCGACGGGCCTGGGGTGTCACAACGCGTCCATTGCGGCCCGGGATGGGGCGCGTGGACTCGTGGGTTTGATAGGTTGTGGGCGGAGGCTCCATGATTCATCGTGCCCATGCGATGTGCACATGGCTGGTATTGTCGACGTTCCTCCTTGGTGGACGGGCGCTGGGGCAAGACGATCCTGGGCCGATGGCGTTGACGGGAGAGGTCTGGGGCTCCGACGCCTTTGCCCTCAAAGACAATGTGATCGCGGCCTTCTTTGATCCGCAGGGTCGGCCCTGTGCGCTCGATGGCCAGGGCGTGTCGTGCTTTGATGACGATGGCGAGGAGGCCTGGGGACTTTCAGCCGACGACCTATTCGATGTGCTGGTCAGCGATGGGCGCGTGTGGCTGAGCGGCGATGGGCGGGTGTTGAGCGTCCGGCCCGACCGGCGTGGACGGACCTCTGTGGAGGAGATCGCGGGCGACCATCCCGTGGCGATGGGCGATGACGAGGTCGTCTATATCTTGGATGCAGGCGAACTTAGGCCGAGCGATGGCAGCGATACCATCGATGTCGGCTCCGTCGACGTGGCGGATGTGCTGCGAGGGTCCAACGGAGACGTGGGCTTGATCGACCATGAGGGTGGGCTGGTGTGGCTCGACGCCGATGGCGAGGTCTCGCAGCGGACCCGCACGGGCGTGTCCGAGCCCCTGCGCGCCTTGCGGACCGATGCGGGATGGGCCGTGCTCGGCGTCGACGAGGTGGGGCTGCTCGACACGAATGGGGAGGTCTTGGCGGTTGTGGACGCGGACTGGGACGACGCGGCCATCGCCGATGGAGAGCTGTGGCTGTCCAGCGATCTGGGCGTGGAGGCGGTGGACGTTCGCACGGGCATCTTCGATGAAGAACTTGTGCATGACGACGTGTTCCTTGGGTTTTCCGCGACGGCGGACGGCAGCGTCCTGGCCGGTGTGCCGGTGGGGCGGACGTCGCTGCAAGTCTGGCATGGCGATGAGCGGTCCGGTGGCGCGCAGCACCCAGGCTCGATCATCCGGGTCGTGCCCCGCCCCGGAGGTGGTGTTGCGACGGTCGATGATGGGGGGAAAGCCTTACTTTGGTCGGCCAACGGCGTTCCTGTTGAGCTCGATACCCTGGGGGTCTTGGACCTGGCCTTCGGCGGGGATGGGTCGATGTGGATCGCGACCGATGAGGGTCTGTTGCGCGAGAATCGAGGAAAGTCGGTAGAGGTTAATGCACAAGGAAACTGGGTTGTTTCCTTGGCGGCGGGTGCGCTGAGCGGCGATGGAACGTCGCTGTCGCGGGTGGATGCCGCCGGGGAGACGCTGTGGACAGTGGACGCCCCACATGAGCTGCGGCCCCGGGTTGTGAGCGACACGATTGTCACCTTGGGTGTTGGGATCTCGCTCGTTGACCTCGAGAGTGGGCAGCGGCGGCGCAGGCTCGATGAGGCGGATCGAATCGAGATGGACGCGGGCGTGGCCGTGGGCGGCTTGGTCGCGGTCGGCCACGGGGGCGACGAGTCTGGGCGTGCCGGCTGGCGGCCGGGCGGGCCGGTTGTGACGGTCGATCCGGAGTCCCGCGGCGGGCTGATGGTGCTGTCGCCCGATGGGCGTTCTTTTGCACAGATTCGCCATGGCTTGGTGCAGATCCGCTCCACGGCGAACTCGGCGCTCCTGGCCGAGGGGACGCGCGCCACGGCTTTGGACACGGACATCAAAGAGGCGGCCTGGGTGGGCCAGACCCTGTGGTTGGGGCGGAGTGATGGCAAGGTCGAGCGCTGGCCCGTGGGGGAGGCGGTGGTGGACGCGGCCTTGCCGCCGTTCAATGGCTATGCGCAACTAGAGACGTATGTACCGATTCCTGACGGTCCAAGCGCCACATTTAGCGCTCGGGTTGGGGCTGGTGCCACGGGGATCTCCGTGCACCCAGACGGCCGGGTCGGCGTTGTGGGCGCGGTGACGGCCGTCGTTCGAGCCGAGGGCGCGACCGAGGTGGTGGTGTTCGACCCGCCTGCGACCACCACCGCTGGGCTGTGGGATCCGCAGCTGGGGTGGGTGGTGAGCACGTCGCGCGGTCAAGTCTGGGCCCGATCCGGGGCGGGGGAGCGGACGCTGGTGGCCAAGCTCGGCACGCCGGTGGACCGGATCTGCGCCGACTCTGTGGGCCTCGTCGCCTTCTCCAAGGCGTCCATGTGGCGACTAGGCGAATCGCTCACACCGCCCGAGCTGACCTCGGCCGGCTTGGGGCCGAAGACGTGTGGTCCACAGGGGATCGCCACCGCTCCGCCTCACCCAGGCGGCGCTCGGGTGGCGCAGAGCCTGGACTCGGGCATGGTTGTGTCCGGCGGCATGGATGAGACCGTCGTCATGTGGCAAGACGGGCGCCCCTTGTACGTCTTGGAGGGCCATTGCGCGCCGGTGGAGCACCTTCAGGTCGACGCCAGCGGACAGCGCTTGGTGGCGGGCGGCGCGGCGGGGGCCGTGGTGTGGGACCTGGCGACGCTTCAGCCGTTGGCCCGACTTGGCCCGGACATGGCCGTGATCGATGTCGGATTCGATGGGTCCGGGGGCCAGGTCTGGGTCTTGGGCGCGGACGGAGACCTTCGACGCTTCGACCTGCCGCCGCCTCCGGTGGCTCCGGACGATCCCATGATGCCCGAGCGCGAGACGGGGCCCTAGGCGGCGAGGGGCACGGCTTCGTGGGTGCGCAGGTCCACCTCATGGGGGCACCACAATACATCGAGCGCCGCCAGCGTGCGCAGGAGCTGCCGCCCCAAATGTGGCCTAAATCCATCACTTACGAGGTGTTCGAGCAGCTCGCTACCTCGGAATGGCCGGTGGATGCGCGTCAGGAATTGAGCCGCCGAGGCCGCCGGTCCTTGGGCCAGCGGTAGGTCGGGCCGGCTCGGGTGGCTCCACTGGATCGGCGTGTCGCGCCCCCCGGCCCAGAGGGTGCGGATCCCCCGCTGGAGCTGCCCTTCGCCATTGAGGGCCCACCCGGCCGAGTCGCACGCCTCCAGCGTTGGCCACGCCCGTGGCGCATTGTTGCGGTGGCTGAGGAGCAGGTCGAACATTCGGGGTTGCACCTGACTTTCGACGCCACGGGCGTGAGCCCATAGGTCGCTCGGCGCATCAGCCCCGAGTCCCCAGGCGGCCCGGTCGGTCCAGCGAATGGCCCGTAAGCGCTTTGACTCGACCAAGGTGTGCAGCTCGTCGACGGTGTAGCTGACGAATTGCGGGTGCAGGTAGCGGTCGACGAACTCGACGTCGCCCAGGCGACTGGCTTCCACGTAGTCGGGGTCGAAGGGATCGGCGGCGACCCACGCTCGGGCAGCGGCGAGGCGCTCTTCGATGGGGGCATGGGGTTTGACGTCGGCGAGCTGCGTTGCCACGCGCTCGATGCCGACTCGGCCGGCTTGGGCGTAGACCATCAAGTCGATGACGCCCCAGGGCGCCAAGTGGGAGGCGAGCTGGTCCAGGCTTGTGTGGGGGTCGACCAGGTGGTGCAGCACCCCGCTGGAGACGATCACGTCGAAGCCGTCCTCGGGCGCTTGAAGGCCTTCGAGCGTCTCTAGGTCGACCTCGGCGAAGCGTACGTTGGTCAGGCCGCGGGCCTTGGCGTTCGCCCGGGCCTCCGACAGGGCGGTCCGGTTGAGGTCGATGCCCAGAAAGTGAACCTCGGGCTGGGCCAACGCCATGCCCAGCACGCCGGCGCCGCGGCCGCAGCCCGCGTCGAGGACGTGGATCGGGCGGCCCGTAGGCCGTTCGGCGTCAATGGAGGCCAAGGTTCTGCGGACATCGAAGCCGATTCGCAGGGTGATCGGGCCCTCTGGGTAGGGGTAGCGCTCATACAGGGCGCGGACGGCGCGGGTCGTGGGATGCATGGGGGTCTCCTGACCGCTCTCCTTTCGGATCGCGGCCCACCTCGATCCAGCGGTCGGGAAGCGCTACGGGAGCGACTGGCCCCAGACGCTGCCGGAGGTCTTGTGCCCCACTCGCTCGTACTCGAAGCAGAACAATCACCCTATGTGAAGGGTCAAGCTGCATTTTTCGACTTGGATCGCACGCTGGTGCACGGGTTTACCGCCCGGGTGTTTGTGCGGGAGCGGGTGCGGGGTGGCCATATGGGCGTGGGTCAGGCGGCCCGCTCGGTGCGCACGGCTGTGTCATTTGGCGCGGGCCGAAGGGGATTCTCGGACTTTTTGCTACGGATGGCCGAGCTGTATTCCGGCATGTCCGAAGACGCGGTCCACGAGCTGGGCGCCGATCTATTCCGTCGAAAGATCGCCGGCACGATCTACCCCGAGGCCTATGCGCTGATCGCTGCTCACAAAAAGGTGGGTCGGCCCGTGATTATTGTCACTTCCGCCACCCGATACCAGGCCCAGCCCATCGTCGACGCCCTGGGCGCGGACCACTTGCTCTGCAGCGAGTTGGAGGTCCAAGACGGGCACCTCACCGGACAGGTGCTCCCCCCCACGTGTTTTGGTGATGGCAAGCGCGTCGCTGCCGAGGCTCTCGGAGAGATCCACGGCTTTGATCTGGCCCATAGCTGGTTCTACAGCGATGGAATCGAAGATGTGCCCATGCTCGAAGCGGTGGGCCAGCCTCGTCCGCTGAATCCCGATGTTCGACTGGCTCGACTGGCGCGACGAAAAGGTTGGCCGATCCACCGGTTTACGGGTCGTGGAACCCGGCCTGCCCACGTGGCGCGCACCGCCCTCGGCCTGGGCACCTTGCTGGTGTCTGCGGGAGCCGGGCTGCCGCTGCTGGCCGCTAGTGGGGACCTAGACCGCGCTCGCAACCTGATGAAACGCGTACTCGGAGATGCGGGCTCCTTCGTCACCGGGCTCAAGCTCGATGTGGAGGGCGAGGCCTATCTCTGGGAGGATCGGCCCTGCGTGTTCGTGTTCAACCACCAGTCCGCGATCGAGCCGATTTTGCTCTGCAAGCTGCTTCGCAAGGACTTTTTGGGGATCGGAAAAGCGGAGCTGAAGAAGAGCGTCTTGCGTCCGCTCTTCGACTACGCCGGCGCGGTCTACATCGAGCGATTCGATAAGAACAAAGCCCTCGCTGCCCTGAAGCCGGTGGTGCAGACGCTCCAGTCTGGCACCAGCATCATCATGGCGCCCGAAGGCACGCGCTCGCCCACGCCCTACCCGTCGCCGTTCAAGAAAGGGCCGTTCCATATTGCCCGACAGGCGGGTGTACCCATCGTGCCCATCGTCTTTCACAACAGCTTGGACGCCCTTCCGCGAAAGGGCCGCATCGTGCATCCGGCTGAGATTCGAGTGACCGTCTTGCCCCCGGTCTACGTGCATGACGGAGACATCGGCGAGCAGGTCGAGGCGCTGCGGGACCAATACCTGGTCACCCTCGGGTTCCCTGCGGAGTCGGGCCAGGCCTAGGGCCGTTGTAGGTGGCCCGTTCAGCGAATCATGGGCCTACTTGGCCGCTTGCTGGGCCTCGGCGTCCATCTCGACCAGCACCGCTTCGAGCACTTCGATCACCAAGGCGCGCTCGGCGTCGGTGATGGCGAAGTGAGGGGTAAAACGCAGGGCGTTGCGGCCGCCGTGGATGACGCCCAGGCCCTTCATGCGGCATCGCTCTTCGGCGCTGTCGGGGCCGATGGCTGCGGCATTGTCGGGGTTGAGCTCGGCGCAGAACAGCAGGCCCGTGCCCACGACTTCGGTGATCAGGTGTGGGAATCGTTCTTGTAGTGCGAGCAAGTCGCCGACGAAGTGGCAGCCTTGCTCGCGAACGTTCTTTCGGATCTCGGGCGTGATCATGCCCAGCACGGTGGTGGCGATCTCCAACCCGCGGGGGTTGGTGGTCATCGTGTTGCCGTACACCCCGGTCGCGTACAAGGCCGCGGCCCGCTCGGTCATGCCCAAGATGGACATGGGGAATTGGCCCGCGTTGAGCGCCTTGGACCAGGTCTCCATATCGGGCGCTTCGGCGTCTTCGAAGCCGGGGTAGTCCACGATGGACAAGACGCCCCAGGTGCGAAGTCCGGCCTGAATGCTGTCGACGAGCAAGAGGGTGCCGTGGGCCCTGGTCAGCCGGCGGGCGGCGTCGTAGAACTCGCGGGACATGGCTTTGCCCGGAGAGCCTTCGCCTTGCACGGGCTCCATGGCCATGAGCTGGATGTAGACGCCCTCGGCGTCGGCCCGGGCGAAGGTGGCCTCGAGAGCGGCGACGTCGTTGGGGGGAACGACCCACAGGTCTTGCTGGTCGGCGAAGGACGCCAGGTGCTTGCGGTACGTGGGCACGGTGCTGTGGCTGAAGCGAGCTGGGCCCGAAGTCCGACCGTGGAAGGCGCGCTCAATACCAAGGTATACTGGGCGCTTTCCTTCATGGCGGCCACCGTCTTTGGTCTGATCCAGGGTCAGGATGTCGGCGATGCGGGCGGCGACGGTCACAGACTCAGAGCCCGAGTTCATGCAGATGAATCGGTCGAAGGGACAGCCATCGGCCCGGGTGTGGCCGAGCTCGCGCTTGAGGGCCGCCGCGAACGTGGCGTGAGTGACCGAGGCGGTCATGATGTTGGCCATGACCCACGGTTTGGCCATGGTCTGCAGAACCGCATCGGGGGCGTGTCCGAAGCCCAGCATGCCGTAACCACCGCTGTCGTGGAGGACCGCGCCGTACAGCGTCACCATCCACGGTCCGCGGGCGGCCAAGGCCACGAAGGGGTTGACCGTCTCGGGCTTGTAGAAGTTGACGTAGTCCGTCTGGAGCCGCTTGATCACCACCTCTTCGGGCAGGGCGAGCAGGTCCGGGTCGGACTGCCGCAGCTGCGCATGGTGGGCCGAGGCTTCTTGGATGGCTCGGACGAGGTCAGCGTCGTTCGGTAAGAACCGGCTCACCTGAGCATCGGTCAAGCCGTGCGCCTTGGGCGTGCCGGAGTGGTTGCGCATCGTGTGCAGCAGGCTGAGTGACTGTTCCATGGGCGACCTCGTCGAAGCGGACGTGTCCCTTATGGGCCCGATGCGATCGGATCCAGAGCCCTATGACGAGACAGGATGCGTTCGGCCGTGTCGACCACCGCTTGAGTCTGAGCGTCGACTTCAATGTTCAGGCGCGTCCCCGGCTTCGCCGCGTCTAGCGTGGTGAGGCGGAGGGTCTCGGGGATGAGGTGCACATTGAAGCTGCCGTCGTCATAGACCGTGCCGATGGTCAGCGAGGCGCCGTCGATGGCGATGTAGCCCTTGCTCAGCACGTAGGCGCTGGCGCTCGCGGGAGGGGCGATACGGATGGTGAGGTTGCCTTCGTCTCGGGTGACCTGGGTCACCGTTCCGATGCCCCAGATGTGCCCCGAGGTGACGTGACCGCCGATCTCGTCGCCGAAGCGCGCGGCCCGCTCCACGTTCACCTGAGATCCTGGGCGTAGATCGCGCAAGGTGGTGCGGCCCAGGGACACGGCGATAACGTCGAACCGCACCGTTGGCGGGGTGATCTCGACCGCGGTCAAGCAGACCCCGCTGATGCTGACACTGGCTCCGGGCACCAGCGCATCGGTGTTCGGTAAGTCCAGGTCGAGTCGAAGAATCCCTTCGTGAATCGCCGCGTTTCGGACGGTAGCCGTGCCTTGCACAATGCCGGTAAACATAGGACCTCCAGCCCGCTACGTAGTCGCCTTCGGTCCGGCGGCCAGTACATCGACGGCATAGGCTGCACCCGATGGGAGTGTCCATGATCGTCAAGACCTCGCCCGGCGCCCTTCGAGAAGCCCGCGTTCAACTGCACCACGCGGCTCAGATCGCGGCTGCGGCCGGGAATACCTTGCTGCCGCACCTGGATGACCACAGCCACCGAAACCTGCGATGGATGCGCCGTGTGGGCTGCTTTGTGGGGCCCGAGATCGAGGGCCTGCGGGCTGGGATCCGGGTCGGGGACTTGGCGTGGGTTGTGGTGAAGGAGGACAGCGTCTTCGACTCTCGAATCGCTCGCGGATATACCCGAGATCAAGGCCTTTCTTGGCTGTCCCATACCTGGGAGCAGGCCGGGGGCGCTCAGGTGGACTTTCAGGTGCCTGGGTATGACATTCCCGACCATGAGATCGGGCTGGAAGGCAGCTTTGGGGGCGCAAAACTCGTGGATGCGGACCTCTATGCGCTGAGCGCTTGGTACGTGGAGGCCCTGTCGCAGCTAGGTGCGATTGCTGAACGATACCGGGGCAGCGAAGTCCGTTTGTGGCCCCATCATTTGGACGTTGCCACCCTGATCCCCGTTGCGGGTGCTGGCGAGGACGCCCGTTCCGTTGGAATTAGCTTTACTCCAGGTGATACGGCGATTTCTCAGCCCTACTTTAGCGTCAGCCCTTGGCCCTATCCGGATCCGGTCGATCTACCGGAGATCCCCGATGGCTATTGGCATACCGATGGGTTTACCGCGGCCGTGCTGCGGGGAGACCAAGGCGCCGATGACCCGGAGCGGGTGCGCGCCTTCTTGGCTGTCGCCGTGGACGCTTCTGTGGCCGTGGTGCAGGGATGACCGGCTGGAACACCACCTTAGACGTTCCGAATGGCCAGCGCGCCCGGTGGAACTTGGGCAGTCGGGCCCTGTGGGCTCGGTGGGCGCCCGGAGAGTGGCTGCTCGGCATGCAGGAGGTGGGGGACGACCACCTCCTGGACATGGTCTGCGGGGTTGGGGACCCGGTGCCCGATGAAGATGGGGCGCCCAAGCTCCGGGTGGCCTGGGATGGAGGCGGCTCGGTTCGGCTGCGGCCCGCTCCGCCACCGCGGGCGCTGTTGGCCCGGCCAGATCTGACCCTGTCGGTTCCGGCGCGCCGGACCACGGAAGTCTTCGTGGGGATCCCGCTGTGGGGGCAGATTTGGGTGGGCGACACCCTGCTCTGGGATCAGTCCATTGTGCGCTTGTCGGACACCTGGTTTGGCACACCTTTGGATGGCGATTTGTGCTTCGCCACCCGGACCCACCTGTCCATGGATCGCGAGGCCGTCGGTCGAAAGCCGTATCGCGCGGTCTGCACCGTGCAGGTCGTCAACCATAGCGATGAGCCGCTTACGTTGGAGCGGCTCAAGATCGAAGGGCCCTGTTTGGATCTGTGGCGAGACCGGAGCGGCGGATTGTGCGCGAGCACCGTTCGGGTCTCTCGGGTTCAAGGGCGGGACTTAGACGAGGTCCTCATCGTGTCCACCCCGCCCCAACACGCCACCGGGACCGAGCCGATCTCCAAGGCCCGGCAACCCGAGGTGGCGCCGCGTCTGTCCCGCGCCCTGAGCGTGGTGTGGAAGGGCATTGGAAGTGCCCTATGACCCCCGAACAGCTTGCGAGCATCAGCCAAGAGGTCTGGGTCTGGGTCCTTCCCGTCGTGTGGATCACCCTCGCGGTGGTTGTGGGCGTAGGCGTCGGACTCATCGCGGCGGTGCTTATCCGAAAATGGGTCTTCAGAGCTGCCAAACCGCTCGGGGCGGCGCGCGCTGGGTTGCTCGCTCGGGTGGTGTCGTGGAGCGCCTTCGGTGGCATTGTGCTCATGGCCTTGTCGGCCACGGGTTTAGAGCTGTCCAATGCGTTGACCTGGGTGGCTGGGGCCGCGGGGATCTTTGGCGTGGCCATTGGCTTTGCCTCGCAAACATCGGCGACCAATGTCATCTCTGGGCTGTTCCTCTTGGGCGAGAAGCCCTTTGAAGAGGGCGATGTCATCCAGGTCCAGGGGGTGACGGGCGCGGTGCTCGCCGTGGACCTGCTCTCGGTCAAACTGCGGACCTTCGACAACACCTTCGTGCGCGTGCCCAATGAGCTCGTCATGAAGAACACCATCATCAACCTGTCCCGGTTCCCGATCCGCCGTATGGACGTGGTGGTGCGGCTGCGACCGGGTGTGGACCTCGACGCGGTGCGGGCCGTGCTTCATCAAGTGGCCGCAGACGTGGACCGCGTGCTTATCGAGCCCAGCCCCAGCGTCCTCTTTGTGGGGTTGGTCGAAGGCGGCGTCGAGGTGAACCTCACCGCGTGGACCCAGCGAGAGCGCTTCGGCGAGAGTAAAGCCGCCTTCTCCCTGCGAATGATGCGGGATCTGGACGCCGCTGGTATCGACGTCATTGGGTCGCGGCGCGAGGTGGTGACGCGGTAGGGGGGGGTCTGGTGCGCACCCGGTGAGCCTGCGGTAGATCGGGGGCCCCCGGCGCGGTAGAGGGCCGCGTGAGCCCGCGCTTGCGTGTGGCCCAACCCCTCTGCTCCCGTAGCTCAGTTGGATAGAGCATCGGCCTTCTACGCCGACGGTCCCCGGTGCGATTCCGGACGGGGGTACGGGGTTTGGGGCGGGTTTGGGGGACGTCCTCACTCCCCGCCCGTCTCTGCCGTCTCCGCCAGGTCGAACGCGCGCGAATAGGCCACCCCGCCGACCTCCAGCTCGATATCCCAGCTGTTGAGTACGAAGGCGACGCCAACTCCAGATTCCAGGTCTAACGCCATGAAGGCGCCGACTCCTGGGTCGCCGCCTGTGTGGCCCATCAACACGCGACCCTCGACCAGCCCGACCTGTGCCCAACCCAGAGCCTGGCCGTCCTCGTCGCCCTCGATGGTGGGGTCGACGGTGAGCATCTGCTTGGTGGAGGCTTCACTCAGCAGAGTATTACCCTGGATTGCGGCCATGAATTTGCCCAGGTCATCCGGCGAGGCTCGCCACAATCCGTCCGGGTAGGTCGGGAATCCATACGGCTCCCAGGCTCGATTGCGGCCGGCGTAGTTGGTCGCCGGAGCGACGGGCAGATCGTCGCGGAAGAAGCCTGAGGACTCCATTCCGAGCGGTTCGAAGATATCTCGTTTGACGAGGTCGGCGTACTCCATCCCCTCCGCCTGAGCGATCGCCAGCGCGCCGAGGGAGGCGCCCACGTTGCTGTAGGCAAAGCCCTCGCCGGGGGCCCGTTTTGAGAAGTTTGTCTTGTGGTAATGCTCGGTGTCCGGGGTGACGTAGCTCTGGACGAAGTCGAGGAGGCCGATGGCGGGGTCGCCGCTGTGGTAGCTGCCCCCGTACACCTTCGAGTCTTCGATGCCCGACATGTGCATCAGCACCTGCTGGAGTTGGATGACATCGCCGTCGACCCGAGGGTTATCCACGGGGAAGCCGAGTACGTCCGCCACCGGGGTGTCGAGGGAGAAGCGACCGGCTTCGACGCCTTGCATCGCAGACACGGCGATGAGCGTCTTGCTGACGCTGGCCACTTGCATGGGGGTGGAGGCCTCCAGAGGCCGCTCGGATGCGAGGTCCGCCCAGCCGTAGCCGGCGGTGTAGACGACCACGCCGTCTTTGACGACGGCGACGCCGAGTCCAACCCCGGACTCCGCGAGCACGGGCGCGATGGCTTCATCGAAGGCGTCCGCCAGCGCCTCGTCGAGCACGATGCCGCGCTGAACGGGAATGGCTCCCTCTGGGCGGGTCTCGGGTTCGCCTCGATCGAGGGAGGGTCCGCAGGCGATGAGGAGTAGGGGAAGTAGGGCGCGCATCTGTTCTCCGCTGGTTGTCCATGGGACACCGGCAGGCGGAGGTGTTGTTACTTGGGCGGTGGGGAGGGCTGTGACCGTGCCCCTCTCCCCCCCTTCCCAAGAACTCAGCGGACAGCGCCCCCCAATGCGCTAAGCGCTCATGCATTCAGCCGATGGCGTTGGGGCCGTGGCGGAACTGGTAGACGCGCTAGATTTAGGATCTAGTTCCAATCGGAGTGGGGGTTCGACTCCCCCCGGCCCCACCATCGCTGGATGGCGTGCGTTCTGGCTGTGGAATGGTGTTAGATCGCCTCGGCCCGTTCGGTCTGGCCGAGCCCCACCCACTGCGCCCGGGCACCGTCCAAGATCGCCGCTCCCAGCGTCTTTTCTCCCCGTGCGCACAGCACGCGGCCCGCTTGTTCCAGGAGCGACCCCAAGTCCGCCTGGACGGTGTGGGTGCGCTCGATGAGGCGTCGAAGCCGGGCCCAGCAGGTTCGGCAGGCGTCGATCTCGCCGGCCTTGGCGTGGACGGCGAGCAGGGTGCTGTCGGCCATGACGGTCAAGCTGGCGTTCAGCTCGGCCTCGGCGAAGGCTTGGGCCTGAAGGAGGCCCCTGCGGGCGGGTTCGAGGCGGCCAGCCTCCAGATCCACCAGGGCGAGATTGATCAGGAATAACGTATGAAAATAGCTGTTGATGTCGGTGGTGCTCAACACCTGCCGGAGCAGGGCCTCGGCCTCTTTGAGGCGGCCTGCCTTCCGATACAGATCGGCCAGGGAGCCACGGGCGATCGTGATCTTGTTGGGGTCGCCGAGCGGAAGCGCCACCGCCAAGGCCTGCTCAAAATACGCCTCGGCGGCGTCTAGATCGAGGTGCTGAGCGGAGGCGCTCCCCAGGTTCCGGAGGGTGGCGGACAGCAGATTTTGAGCGCGCTCTCCCTCGGCCTGCGCAAGCACGGTCGCCGCCTGCTTGAGCCACGGCACGCCTCGGTCCTGCCCCACCAGCCATCGGCGGTGTCCGCCTTGGTAGAGCAGGGAAAACCCGACGTCTACGGCGGTGCCGACCGCTTGGGCCAGCTCCACACACCGGGCGGCCTCCCGGTCGCCGGTTTCGTGTTCGCTGAGGTGGGACCACAGCGGAAGGCGCGCCATCCGCAGGCGGAGCTCCTGGTTAGGGTCGTCGAGCCGACCCGCTTGCTGAAATGCTTGAAAGGCATCTTCATACCTGGCTTTTGATTCTAGAAGGCGCCTCTCTCTGAACAGCGCGGTGGCCTCGGCGATCAGCCGGTCACACGCGGCGTCCAGGTGGCCAGCGTGCCAGAGCAGGTGTCCGGAAGGCGTGTCTACAACGGCCACCACGGCCTCGCAGACCTTCGCCCACCGGCCGCCCTTTTGGCTCTGCGCTTCGATGAATCGGGCGAAGGAGACGTCCCTCCATCGCACCTGCCCATCGATGTTCGTGTCGATGAGCCCGGTCTGCATCCACCGCTCGAAGCGCTCGGCCTCCACAGGCAGGCCCAAGGCGGAACACACGGTTTCCCAACGGGCTTCTGTGGCATCGACGCCCAGGGCAACGAGGCTCTCCAGCTGCAGGAGGAGCGCCGGTTCGCGGTCGGCACCCAGCCCAGACACGCGACGCCGATATACGTCTGATTGCTCCGAGGGCACATCGAGCACCACGCCAGGCGCGCCTTCAAACCCGTGCGACCCCAAGGTCAGATCGCCGCGATCGATGAGCCCTTGCACGATGCCTAGGGCCAAGCTGGGGTTGCCCGCCGCGGTGGAGGCGATGCGGCCCGCGAGTCCGGGCTCGACACCGAGCAACTCGGACACGAGGGCGACGGTCGCCTGCGCGGACAGCGGGGGCAGGTTCACCACCACCGCCTCCGACGTCAGATCTGAGGGAAGTTCGGTCGCCGTAAGCACGGTTAGAACCGGTAAAGGACCCAGGGCGCCGAGGGTGAGCACCGCGTCGATCCAAGCCCGGGCGCCCGAGACGTCGTGGGCATCATCGACCAGACACACCACGGGGTGGGCAGGCTGCGCAATGGCTTCGGCACGGACCAGACGGCTCATGGCGTTGATGGGGTCCCGGCCCGTTTCCAAGGCGCTGTGCAGTCGAGAGGTGAGGTCAGACGCAGATAGTCCTCGCTCCAGGAGCGCCTCCTCGATCCGTTCCCCTAGGGCATCGCCCGTGAGGCCCCAGGTACGTAGAGACTCCCGTAAGGCTCCCAAAAATCCGCCCGAACGGTCGATATGCCAGGGTCGGGTGCCGATGTAGTTATGCACCACTTCCCCGAGCCATCGCAGCAAGCGAGAGCGGCCGACCCCTGGGTCCCCGTGCAGGACCAGCACCTTGGGCCGCTGCTCCGCCTCCACGTCGCGCAGGGCCTGCCAGATCTCATCTTGTAGTTCTTGACGGCCCAATACGGGCAAGACTCGGTGGGCGGCAAGGGCCTGACCTGCGCCGTGCAGGTGCCGCATGGGATGAATCCGGAGGCGAGGGCGCCAATCCGTAGGAAGGCGGGCGACAACGGCCGGTCCCGCCTTCTCTCCCGGCTTGGACACCGCGGATGCGGGGCTAACGGAATACAAGACGGTCGGTGTAGTAAGGGGATTCTTCCAGATCAGGGTCTCCGCGTGGGTGTCGACGGGGAGGCCGCCGCGGGTCGCCGCGCTCGAGGTGTCTTTTAGGATGGACAAGGCCGCTGCGGCCTCGGCGGCCGAGCGCCATCGATCGGCGGGGGCCTTGGCGAGCGACCGTCGGACCCAGTCTTCGAGGCCCTCGGGCACGGCCATTCGCACATCGAACGCCCCAGGTGCCTTGTGTAGGTGAGCGAACATCAGCTGCGCCGGTCGCTTGCCGGGGAACACGGGCTGTCCCGTAAACCACCACCAGGCCATGCCGCCGAGGGCGTATAGGTCGGTGGCAGGGCCATACCGCCGCCAGGCGCCTTCGATCTGCTCGGGTGCCATGAACCGGGGCGTGCCCGACGTGATCAGCTCAACAGCGTCACTGCTGGTGTTCATGGCCAGCCCAAAGTCCGCGAGCTTGATGCCAGGGCGCAGGTCATCGTGACCGCAGATCAGCACATTCTCGGGTTTGAGGTCTCGGTGCAGCACGTCGCGGGAATGGGCGTGAGACAGGGCGTCGAGCAGACCGAGCAAGAGGCTGCGCGTCTCGTTGAACGTGGCTGGCAGCGGGGCCGAGGCCAGGGTGCCGGCGCTGGCCCACTCCATCACCAGGTAGGGCAGACCCGGTGCGATGGCGGCGTGGCCGGGGCCGGTGATGCCATGGTCAAAGATCAGCACCGTGTTCGGGTGGGCCAAGGCTGCGACCGCTTGCACCTCGCGCTCAAACTGGCGTTGCCACCTGGATGATGGGTCGAAGCCATCCTTCAAGATTTTGATGGCGACGGGCTGGGATGTGCCGGGGTGCTCGCCCTTCCACACCCACCCCATGCCCCCCTCTGCGACGGGCTTGAGGGGGATGAACGGACCGCACACCGACATGGACACTCCGGGGCAGGCAGGGGACCCCGGTCAACGTACACGGTGGTGTGCGACAACCCCAATCAGGGCTGTGTCTTCCGCCTGTCTGAGGGCCATGACGCACAGCTGCCGCTGTCAACTCCGTCCGTCGGCCGCCGATACCCTAGCAATCCGCGCTGCAGAATCCGCACTCCCAACATGCTAGATCCGCACCCTCGCCATCGACGACCCGCCACCGTACGGGGTCAACGGCATGGCACAGCCCTTGCTTCTTCGTTCACGGAGGTGGTTCTTGTCCCTACGTATTCTTGGTTCTGCTCTGCTCTTGATGGCCTGCACCGGCGATGGTGACACCGATTCCGACCTGGACACCGACCTGGACACGGACACGGACACGGACACCGACGGGACCGCCTGCGGCGATGACTGGAGCGCGACGGGCTTCAGCGATGCCACG
>JBGCER010000117.1:0-9562 GCA_045106515.1 Myxococcota bacterium | reverse complement strand
GACGCTCTCGCCTCGCTGCAACCCGCTCACCTTCGCGCAGTATTGCCAGGGTTTATGGCCCTCTTTATCGCTGATCCTGATGTGCAGGAAGGGAATATGGCGCGCACCACGCGCCGCGTTCAAGGGTGGTCGGACGAGACCTGTGAGCTGCTCCTGGAGCAGCTTCAGCACTTGGGCGAGACCCCAAAGCTCTACGACCCCCACCCCGAAAGCCGAGGTCTGTCCCGCGACTGGATGCAGGACGTCATGAACGACGTGCGCGTGCAAGGTCTGCAGCACCTCAAGAACCTCGACGGACCGGTGGTCTTCATCGCCAACCACCTGTCCTATGTCGACAGCACAGCGGTGGACTGCGCCCTCACCGCCTCGGGTCGTACCGACGTCGCGGACCGCATCGTATCGGTGGCCGGACCCAAGGTGTACTCCGACACCTTCCGCCGCATCGCCACGAGCTGCATCGCGACGCTGCCCGTGCCGCAATCCCAGGCGGTCGCCACCGGCGGGACCCCCACCTCTCCTAGGGAGCTGGCCCGGCAGGCCATCCGCTCCATCCGGGCCGCCGAGGCTCTGCTCCTCGCTGGGCGCCACCTCTTGCTGTACCCCGAGGGTGGCCGGAGCCGAACTGGACGCCTCGGGCCGTTCTTACCCGGTGTGCACCGCTACCTCGCTCTGGACGCGGTCAGGGCGATACCGCTCGCCATCTCAGGCACCCAACAGCTCATGCCGATTGGCCAGGACAAGCTGCATCCGGGTAGTCTGAGCGTCCGTTTTGGTGAACCTGTCTTGGTCAGCGCCAACGGGGGGCCCAAGGCAGTCCTTCCTCTCCTCCACGAGCGCCTGGCAGACCTGCTGCCCGACGACCAAAAGCCAGAATGATCAGCACCGCGTCTCCATCCCCCTACACCCGTCGAATCGCGCGCCTGCGGGGTGCTCTGCTGTGAGCACCGAAGAGCCCTGCTGCGAGCGACCCCAGCTCCAATGGGAGAGTCGTAAGATCGTCGACCGGTTCGCCGACGTGCTGGCGTGCAGCAATTGTCGGCGCACCCACAAGGTCGAAGATTGGGCGATCCCCCTGGGTCTTCCGCAGCCGGACAAGTGCGTCAACTGCGGCGATAAGATGGCGGTCGACACCAGCCGATCCCGCCATGGGCTGCCCGAACGCACCGCCCGGTGCGAGACGTGTGGCATGTCGTCCAAAGACACCCGCAAGCTGCACGGCAAGCTCGCCCGCCTACACCCGTCCGGCGAGTACATGGCGGCCGCCGAGGCTGCCCTCGAAGGCGGACGAGGCGTGTTGGCCTTCAAATTGTGCACCGCACACCTGGCCTACGTTGCAGACTGGGCCCCCGCGCGCTCCATGCGCATCCGCGGGATGGAAACCCTCGGCCTGGTCGAAGAGGCCCTGTCCGAAGCGTGGTCTTGGTACGACGAGGGCGCACCCTCCGAGGTCCTGTCGATCATCGCTGGCCTCGAAGCGGCCCGCGGCAACCTAGACGGCACCATCGATGCCTTGGAGCGCGGCCTCCGGGTCGACCCGCAAAACCTGGCCATGTGGACCGACTACGCCGAAATCCAAGCGCACTTCGACGACCGCGAAGGGGCCCTCGTATCGGCGAGCTACGGTCTAGGCGTCAAAGACTTGGCCCCTCGTTGCTTGGAAGTGATCGCTCAGGTCGCGGAACGCTACTACACCGAAGACAAGATGGAACAGGCGTTAGACGCCGTGAATCGAGCGGGAACGGCCAAGCAAGAGAGCGAGTCCATCGCTTGGCTCACCGCGCGAATCGCGGCGCGCCTGCGCCAGTGGGACGAGTCTCAAGCCTGGCTCGAAGTCACCCTGCGACTCAACCCCGAGCACCGCTTCGCCCGCGACGCCCTCAACCGCATTCGCCCTCAAAGCAACAAGCGGGGATGGTTCGGTTGGCTCGGCGGCGGCAGCGGAAACCGGTGAAGCTGTGGCGCGCACATGGCCTCGGCAATGACTATCTAGTCGCCGAGTCAGGGCCGGCGCTAACCCCGAGTCTGGCCCGGCGGATCTGCGATCGACACACCGGTGTTGGCAGCGATGGCGTGCTGGAGCCGGCCGACCCCGGCACCCAAGATTACGGGGTTCGCATCTGGAACCCCGATGGCAGCACGGCCGAAAAGTCAGGGAATGGACTCCGTATTTTCGCCCGATGGCTAGAGCAGGAGCAGAACGCTGGCACCCAGTTCAGCGTCTGGACCGGCTCGGAAGCCGTGCAGTGCGATGTCGGACCGGAGCAGATCACCATCGAGATGGGGCAAGCGCGACTCAAGCCCGCCGAGGTGCCGGTCCTCGCCGATGGGCCGGTCATTCATGAGCGATGGACCGTGGGTCCTGACGCCGTGCATCTGACCGTCGTGGGTATGGGCAACCCCCACGCGGTGGTCTTGGTCGACCCCAACCAGGACTTGGATGCCCTGCCGTGGAGACGCTGGGGAGCGGCCATTGAGTCCGATCCTCGCTTTCCCAATCGAACCAATGTGCAGGTCTGCCGGTGTCTCCCACAGGGTGGTCTGGAGATCCGCATCTGGGAGCGAGGCGCAGGCCCAACCCAGGCGTCGGGCAGCAGCGCGTGTGCCAGCACCGTGGCTGCGGTGGTCAATCACCGACTCAAGCCCGGCCGACACGCGGTGCACATGCCGGGCGGAACCCTATTTGTGACGGTCGACCCCGAGCTTCAAGTACGGCTCGAGGGGCCCGTGCAGGCGGTGGGGCGAATCGAGGTCGACCCGGCGTGGCTCGCCGCGGGGTAACCTGCGATGCCGGAGGATCGTTGATCGCCACCCTGCTCACACTGATGGCCGCTGCGGGACCCGCATCGGCCCTGCCACGCCAAGACGAAGCGCTGACGCGCCGACGGTGGTGGACCGTGCTGCAAGAGCCCCACGCCGCCGCCCGGCCCAAGTGGCGCAACCGCCGCGGCGCCTGGGATTGCTGGACGTGGCCCGACGGGGTGGCGGCTCGGTGCCGTGAGC
Organism: Myxococcota bacterium; assembly: GCA_045106515.1. Classification (GTDB taxonomy): domain Bacteria; phylum Myxococcota_A; class UBA796; order UBA796; genus REDI01. The sequence continues at coordinate 6,562 of JBGCER010000117.1, read as the reverse complement.
TCAAGCGGCGGGCGGTGCTGCAAGACATCGTCTACGACCTGGGCGGACAGCCTCACACCACCACCACCTTCGTCGACAGCGCCGCGACGAACGTCCGAGTGCACAGCGCGCATCCACGCGATCTAGAGGTCGTCGGCTGGACATCCACCCAAGCGGGGGAGTGGATGGTCACGGCCCCCGTCCCGGCGCGCCCCTCGCCCGAAGGATGGACCTGGGAACTGCCGGAGGCCGTCGCGCGCGCCAAGTGGGTCCCCGAAGCCGAAGACGCGCCCATCGACACGCTGACCAGCCTGCTGCGAATGAGCTGCGACTGCGTCATCGAGGACCGCAGCGCGGTCTTGGTTCACGACCGACTCGCGGTTCGCTTTCGCATGCGAGGCCTCGATCCGGATCAAAACTGGGTCGCCGAGCTTTGGCGGGTCCCCCAAGAAGAAGGCGCCTTCTTCCTCTCTTTTCAGGTCTCCGCTGGACAAAACCTGGCCCAGACCGAGCACCGTCTCGCGCTGGGTCGAGCGGTGATCTCCCAGCTGCGCCCAGCCCCAGAGGGCACATGATCGTCCACGACGCCCGAAATCCCGTCGCCGTGCGCAACGCCGAGGCCCTGCGCGCCGGCTTGCACCGAGCCGACCTCGACGAGTCCGACCTGAGCGACCTGACCGTGGTCATCGGAGGCGATGGATTCCTCCTGCACACCATCAATGAGCGAGGCCTGGACCCGATCTACTTGGGGCTCAACGCGGGCCGAGTCGGCTTCTTGCTCAACGACGTCGAAGACTGGACCGCCACCGCCAAGGCCCTCAAGGACCGAGCGTGGCGCCCGGCGACCTTCCCGATGCTCCGGGCCGAGTGTGAATCCGTCACCGGAGAGACGATCACCGCCGACGCGGTCAACGACCTGTACCTGGAGCGGGCCAGCGGCCAGACCGCCCGCCTCGGACTGACTGTCGACGGCTCCAAAGTCGTCGAAACACTCGTTTCAGACGGAATTATCATCTCGACCGCCTTGGGCAGCACCGCCTACAACTTCTCGGCCGGTGGCCCCGCCTGTCACCCGTCCTTGCGGATCTTGGCCGTCACGCCCATCTGTCCCCACTTGCCGCGCCTTCCGCCCTTCGCCATCCCCGAAGACAGCCACATTGAAGTCGAGGTCCAAGCCCCAGAACGACGGCCTGTCCGAGCAGTCGCAGACGGCCGTCACGTGGCCCAAGTGCATCGCGTCCGGGTCAGCGTCGGTCCGCGCAGCCTCAGGCTGGCCTACTTGCCGGGCCACGACCTCACCGCGCGAATGATCAAGAAGATCTTGCACCCGTAGACGGGCCTACTCTGGTTTGCCCGGCGCTTTTCCGGTCACGCGCCAACCAGCAGCCCAGGTGAGCGGCAGCAGCAGCGCCCCAACCAATGTGATGGTGGTGAGACCGACCACCACCAGAAGTCCGAGAGATTGGATGCCGCGGCTCGACGCCAACGTCAAGGCTGCGAAGCTCGCGACCGTGGTGCTCGTGGAGATCAAGGCCGCCACACCCGTGGTGCGCCAAGCCCGCCTCACGCCTCCGGGGCCTTCTTCTTCCAACCGGTGGAGCAGGTGGATCACCACGTCTACGCCAATGCCGAGCAGGATGGGCACACCCATCACGTTGACCACGGTCAACTCCAATCCCACCACGTACAGCATCACCCCCGCCCACACGATGCCCGCCATGAGGGTGCCCATCGCGCCAATGACGAACAGGGGCTTGCGCAGATCGATGACGGTCAAGAGACAAACAAGGATCAACGCCAGACTTCCGACGATCGGCATGTCGCGGCTGACGTAGTGGTAGACGAGTCCTTGCAGCGCCACGGGACCGGCGATCTGCTGCTCTGGCGCCGCGTCTTCGAGCCCGCGCACCAAGGCCAGTGCATTGCGCATATCCCAGATGTTGCCCTTGGAGAGGACTAATAGGCGCGACGCGTCTGAGCCCCCGCCCGCCAACTCCACCAGGCCATCAGGCAGGTCGTCCTCGGTGACGACCGACAAGTCCATGGTGCGAAGCGGCATGAGCGCTTCGACCATCGGGCGGGCCGGGCTCGCGTGCACGTAGCGAAGGTTCGGGCTCTTCACGACGACGGCCAAGTCCTGCAGGTGCTCCAAGCGCTCCTGAGCGTCGGAGGGCATCAGGTTCTCGACCGATACGGCGTTGCGCACAAAGGGAAGGCCATCTCGCTCGATGCGAGCCAACAGATCTTCCTGGCCCGCGATCAGGCTCTTCCGGTCCGCATATTCCAACACGGTGGGGGCGAAGCTCTTGGCCGCGAGCTCCCGCTCGACCTCGGTCAGCTCATCCCAGGACTGGCCCTCGGTTCGCATCGAAGAGATGTCGAAGTCGAACCGCAAGCTCGGCAGCGCGGCCGCACCCGCGACTCCGGTGATGATCACGGCGATCATCAACCCGGTGGGCGCCAAGCGGTACGTGCTCGTCGACGCGACGTCAGAGCCCCCCCCCGCGCCCGGCAGCGGGTGACGCGCCTTCTTCTCCATCATGGCGATGAGGGCGGGGAGCAAGACGAGCATGACCGCCAAACAGGCCAGCAGACCAAACGCCAGCATGAGCCCAAATTGACTGAATCCGCGGAAGGCAGCCGCGAGCAGCGCCAAGAACCCGGCCGCGGAGGTCAGCCCCGCGGTGACACAGGGCGGGCCTGTTTTATCCCACGCCTGACCCAAGGCGGTTTCCAGGTCCAAGCCCTGGGCGCGCAGCTCGCGGTAGCGCCCAAGAAGGTGGATCGCGAAGTCGATGCCCAGCCCGATGAGGATGGGGATCCCCGCCGCGGTGAACGTGTTGAGGTGCCCCATCCACACACCGACCAAGCCCAACGTCCACAGGTTGGCGATGACGATTGGCACGATGACAATGATGGTGGCGCGAATGTCGCGGAAGGCAGCGCCGACGATGAGCAAGACGAAGACCATGGCCAGACCGCTGGTCCACTCCAAATCCCCGGTCAGCGTCCGCGAGTCTTCGACCACATGCCGGTGGGGACCCCCAAACCACGCCAGCCGAACGCCGGCCGCCTCGGGGGGATGCGCGGCCAACACCTCTTGCACTTCGTCGTAAAATGCAAGGGCAAACTCGCGATTGCGGGCGGACTCCATGGGGCGCACGACGACGCGGGAGGTTCGTCCATCATCCCCCACGAGCGATAGCTCACGGGCCCGCGCGAGCCGGTCGGTGGTGTCTCCCAAGTCCAGCAGCCGCTGTGCGACCAGCGGGTTGAGCGCGGGCCCCAGGGCCACCGCGCCACGAAGCCGCTGGGTCAGCTGGTCCACATCGTCGGGCTCGATCTGAAAGAGCCCGATTCGAAAGGCCAGATCCGGATCGATCTCATGGAACACGAAGCGGACGGAATCCAGCTCCCGAAAGGCCTGGGCGAGCTCGCGGGAGTAGGCCTGAAGCCGCTCGCTCTGATCGCCTTCGGCCTCATCGTCCACCAGACCAAAGGTCATGAGGTCAACGCCGCCTTCTTCGTCGAGCGCTCGGCTGGCCTGAACCACGGAGTCGTCGGCGGGCATCACCGACAGGATGTTGTTGTCGACGGAGGGCGGCAGGCCCAAGAACCCAGCGAAAACCGTCAGTACGGCCACCACCGCCAGCACGGCCCAGCGATTGCGTGCGCAGAACAGTGCAAGGCGGCCATAGGGACCGAAGGACGGGGAGGGATCACTCATCGACCCCGCCTGTAGCCGCCCAGCCGGGCCCGCGCTGGTTCAGTCGCGCGCTCTGGCGTCCGACCTCTGGAATAAGCCCGACAGGCGACGGTGGAGGCCAACATGCGCCGCACCCCCCAAGACAATGTCATCCCGTTGTTCCCCGCCCGGACCGCCCCGTGGAGAGGGACAGACCTGCCCGACCGCCTCTTGCGCGATGTGCTCAAGGAGCGATCGAGGCCTCATCATCACCATCCATCACGCTCACCGGACGCCGCGTAGTCCGCCGGCCCCACAGCGGGTTCAGCCCAACCTGAATCCCCACCTTGGCCGCTGCGCCAATTCCACCACTTTCCCCCGGTGAACCAGGATATTCTAGATTGCCCGACCCTTCGGTCCAACGATAGGTTTGATAGGCGGAGATCGGCACATGCACCTCCACGCGGCCCAGCAGCTGTACCTGACGGCTCAGGTCCACCTCCACGCCGGGCCCGATCCGCGCCTGACCCGCCCGAGGCGTTGGGGGCGCAGTGATGGCCGGAACCGAATTCACGTCGATGGCCCGGCCTAGACCGGGCCCCCACCACTGGCCGACGGACGCCGAAAGCGTGGGTCGAACCATAGCTGTTGGCAGAGGTGCAATGGTGAACCCCCCGCCCAAGTAAAACGAGCCGGCGGGCACCGTCCGGCTGGGTGCCGGCTCTCGCGCGTCTCCTTGGGTCTCGGCGTGAAGGGTGTAGGTGAGGGGCGTGCCCAAGCTCTCCCCCACAACGCCCACATCTAACCAAGGGAGAACGCCAAGACTCACTTCCGCCGACGCCGAAGCCAAGCCACCGGTCATCACCTCTTGGAACACGTCCCGGTACACCACTTGGCCGATCTGCGGGTCCACCACCCACCGCGCATCCACCACGACGGCGCTCGGCCCAGCGCCGCCTCCGAGCCAGCCGCGAAACAAGACTCGCCCCTCCCGACCGCGGAGCATGTTTCGCCAATCGGTGGGCTTCACGCCGCGATTCCTCATCCGGCGGTATTGGTTGGCGCTCAATCCCAGGCGAACCCAGGGGGGTTGCCCCTCCTCGCCCTGGAACCGCGCAATGTCTTCTGCGGTGATTTTAGGCGGGGCGACCGCGCTGTCTCGGTCCCGCACTTCGAGCTCGCCGAGCTCGGACTCCAGCCGCCCCAAGCTCGCCGCGATGGCCCGGCGCTCGGTCTCGGTGCGACCCACTGGCTCGTCGCTCGCCGTGGACGCCGCCGGCGCGCTGCCCTCGGCGGCCAGCCGATCGACCAGGTCCGCCACCTCGCTGGCGTAGGTCACGCCCAAGCCATCGCCGACCGGCACGGAGAAGCGAACGACCACGCGGGAGGACCGTACATCGACGATGGTGGTGTTCAGCAGGAGCGAGCCGTCCGCCTGGGCGGAGAGCACACCCGACAAGGCCCAGTCCGCTTGGCCACGACTAGCGATGACGTAGGCGCAGCCCGCGTCTTCGGCCAGGGGGCAAGAGAGAAGGTACACTTCGGCAGAATAGTCTTCGAACGCCGGTACTTCTGCGAGTTCTACAATGAGATGCCGATCGGATAGAGCCTGCGTGAGCTGAGCCTCCAGCTCCCTGGCTCGCTCCACCAGCGCGTCATCGGGCGAGCGAAACACAGACACAAAGACAGGATCGAGGCGGAAGACCGTCGGCTCTTCGGCGTATGCCGAGACCGAAGCCAAGCTCAACCAAAGCGCGCCAAACCACCGTCCCAGAGAGACCTCCACTGCCCAGCGTACCTTAGCCGCGCGCCCATCGCGTCAGCGACGAGCCACCTTACGACGAGGCGCTCGGCCCGGGGCCTCGTCTGCGCCGGGACCTTCGAGCACGACCAAGGTCTCCACATGCGCCGTGTTTGGGAACATGTTGAACAGCTCTAGGTCCCCGATGGAAAAGCCCTTCGCCTTAAACTCTTGCAGGTCCCGGGCGAGGGCCCACGGGTTGCACGACACATAGGCGATCCGTCGTGGGTTGAGCGCGACAAGCTCGTCAATGACGCCCTCTTCGAGCCCACGTCGGGCCGGGTTCACCACCACATCAGGCCGACGTTTCCCGAGCCGCTTCTGTACGAGGGGCAGGGCCATGTGCACTTCATCATTGATGAACTCGGCCGTCAGCCCATTGCGCCGCGCGCTCTCTCGGGCGTGGCCCACGGCGCCTTCCACCAGCTCGACGCCCAAGGCCCAGCCCGCGCGTTTGGCGGCTTGAAGCGCCATTCCACCCACACCCGCGTACAGGTCGACCACCAGGGACCCCTCCTTGACGTCCAAGCGGTCCAGCGTGCGCTCGTACAGCACCTCCGCGACCGCTGGGTTGGTCTGGAAGAAGTCGCCAGGCCCCATTCGATAGGTGACGCCGCCGATGGTCTCCTCGATCCACGCCTTGCCCACAAGGGGCTTGGTCCGCACCCCGCCAAGATCGTCGCGCTGGAAGATGTGGTTGCCCTCTTCGGAGTTGATGTGGACCCAGACTCCGGCCACCTCGGTCACATCATTGGCCACGAGCTCAGCCAGCTCGCCCAGCTGGCGGATCCGGTTCCCGACCACCAGCGTGATCAACACCTCGCCCGTGGTGCGAGATTGCCGCGCGACGATGGACCGCAGCACCCCGCGCTCAGTCGCGGGCTCGTAGGGGCGAATGTCCAGCGCAATGATGTAGTGAGCGAGCGTCGACATCGCGCGCCGAAGGGTGTCTGTCGTCACCGGGCAGTGGGGGATGGGCACGATTGTCCGCGAGCGACGGCCCCAGGCTCCGACCCGCAGAGAGCCCTGATCACTATAGCCAACGCCGAGTTTCACCACGTGGCGATAATCCAGCAAGCCATCGGGAGAGTCGTGGT
>JBGCER010000116.1:0-4960 GCA_045106515.1 Myxococcota bacterium | reverse complement strand
GGACTGATCGCCTGTGAGGCTCCTCGCCCTACAAGCGGCGGGCTTTCGCAATCTCGCCCCACTGGACCTGGCTACCGACGCCTCATTCGTGGTGGTGCACGGTCCCAACGCCCAGGGCAAGACCAACCTGCTGGAAGCCATCTATTGGCTCGCCACGCTAAAGCCGCTGCGCGCCAGGCGGGCCGCGGAGCTCATCGGGTGGGACAGCGAAGCGGCGGTGGTCGCGGGCACCGTGCAGGGCGGCGGCATGACTCGTCGCTACAAGGTTCAGCAGGCCTCGAGCGGGCGCACGGTTCAGCTCGATGGACGCACCGCGGCGCTGCCCGAGTGGTTCGAAGGGGTGCGCGCCATCGCCTTCACGCCATCGGATGGCGAGATCGTTCTTGGAGGCCCCTCGGAACGCCGGTCTTGGGTGGACCGAGCGGCCTTTACCAAAGCGCCTCGTCATCTCCAGTGCGTCAAGGCCTACCGCCGTTGCTTGGAGCAGAAGGCGGTGACGCTGAGGTCGGGTCGACCGGACTCGGTCTTGCTCGACGCCTTGGATGAGCAGGTCGCGCTCGCAGGGGCTGACCTCGTCTCCAGGCGATTGGACATCCTCACCGAGCTCCAACCTCGTGTGGCGGCGCTGCATGCCCGCATCGCGGGCGGTAGCCCCAACGTCGAGCTTCGCTACGCCTCTGGCAGTGTGCGAGATGGCGTTCCGGTCGTCGATCGCCTGCGCGAGCAGCTGGCCCGGGCCCGACCCCAAGAACTCAGACGACGCACCACGTTGGTGGGGCCCCAACGCGATGACGTGTCGGTGCTCCTCGATGGGCAGCCGGCTCGCACCTTTGGCTCCCGGGGCCAGGTGCGTTCATTGGTCCTGGCCCTGAAGCTGGCCGAGCTGGTAGCGGCGCGAGATCGTGGCGAAGGACCCTTGTTCTTGCTCGATGATTTGAGCAGTGAGCTAGACCGGGCTCGCACCGGGCGTCTGGTGGAGACGCTCGCCGAGTTGGATGCTCAGGTGTTCATCAGCACCACCGACCCGGGCCATCTAGACGCGCTGCCGAGCAATCGCACTCGGTATGTGGCGCTTTCCAACGGCGTTATTGATGGCATCGAGGGACCCACGGACGGCGTCTCATAGACCTGGGCCAGACCGGTGGCGATCCGCGTTAGAACACGATAGTCGGCGCTGTGGTGTGGACGTACATCCCCCACACCCTCACGGGTTTTGCTCTAGGCGTGCCCACGCCGCTCCAAGCTGCCCGTCCCCCCTGCACGATCGCCCCCCTGTTGAACATCCCCTCGACCCACCCCGGAGTGGCCCCATGGCGACCGAAGAGAGCGCTGCATACACCTCGTCGAGCATTCAGGTCCTGGAAGGCCTGGACGCGGTGCGAAAGCGCCCGGGCATGTACATCGGCTCAACCGGGCCTCGCGGATTGCACCACCTCGTCTACGAAGTCGTAGACAACTCGATCGACGAGGCCATGGCAGGCCACGCTGACACCATCGACGTGCTCATCCACGAAGACGGCTCCCTGTCCGTCCGGGACAATGGTCGCGGAATCCCCACAGACATTCACGTCGAGACCGGCCGCCCAGCGGCAGAAGTGGTCATGACCGTGCTGCACGCCGGCGGCAAGTTCGACGACAGCTCGTACAAGGTCTCTGGCGGTCTTCACGGCGTGGGCGTGTCGTGCGTCAACTTCCTCTCCGAGTGGCTCAAGCTCGACATTTGGCGTGGCGGGCAGCATCACCGAATGCGGTTCGAGCGCGGGGTGCCCGCGACCGAGCTTGAGAATTTGGGACCGGCCGAGTCCATCGATGGCGTTCAGCGTGTGGGCACGAGGGTGCACTTCCAACCTGACGCCGAGATCTTCACCGAGACCGTCGAGTTTCAGTACGACACCCTGTCGAGCCGCCTCAAGGAGCTCGCCTTTTTGAACCCGGGCGTCCGGATCAACTTCGCCGATGAGCGGGATGACCAGAGAGACAGCTTTCGCTTCGATGGCGGCCTGGTCAGCTTTGTCGAGCATCGCAATGTGGGCAAGACGCCCCTGCACGACGCGCCGATCCACGTCAAAGGCGAGCGGGACGGTGTGCAGGTGGACCTGGCGTTGCAGTGGACCACCTCGTACTCCGAGAGCCTGTCCAGCTTCGTCAACAACATCAGCACGATCGAGGGCGGAACTCATGTATCCGGCCTCAAGTCCGCTCTGACGCGCACGCTCAATAGCTATGCGCAGTCCAACAACCTGTTCAAGAGCGCCAAGGCAGACAACTTGGGCGGAGACGACATTCGCGAGGGCCTCACCGCGGTGCTCTCCGTGCGCATCCCGGAGCCGCAGTTCGAAGGTCAGACCAAAACCAAGCTTGGAAACTCCGAAGTCAAGGGTTTGGTCGAGGGCGTCACCTCCGAGGTCCTGGGTTACTTCCTAGATGAAAACCCCCTTGTAGCCAAGCTGATCATCAGCAAGGCGATTGAGTCGAGTCGCGCCCGAGAGGCGGCTCGCAAGGCCCGCGACTTGGCGCGCCGCAAGTCGCCCCTCGAGGGCGGAGACCTGCCAGGCAAGCTCGCCGATTGCCAAGAAAAGAACCCGGAACTCTGCGAAATCTACCTCGTAGAGGGTGACTCCGCCGGCGGTTCGGCGAAGCAGGGTCGCGACCGAAAGTACCAGGCGATTTTGCCCTTGCGAGGCAAGATCCTCAACGTCGAGAAGGCCCGCTTCGACAAGATGCTGGCCAACAACGAAGTCCGAACCATCATCAGCGCCCTCGGCTGTGGAATTGGACCGGACTTCAATCCCGAGAAGCTTCGGTATGGTCGGATCATCATCATGACCGACGCCGACGTGGACGGAAGCCACATTCGTACGCTTCTGCTGACCTTTTTCTACCGGCAGATGCCCGACCTTGTGCTCAACGGCCACCTGTACATCGCCCAGCCGCCGCTCTACCGCGTCAAGCGTGGAAAGTCGGCGACCTACCTCAAAGATGAAGCGGCTATGCGCTCGTTCTTCTTCGAGGAGGCGGTCAAGAACGTGGCCATCACGCGCGAAGATGGGTCCCAGCTCACCGATGAGCAGGTGCGCACCCTGGTCGCCACCCTCGATCAGTATCGGGAGCGCGTGGAACGTCTGCATCGCAAGGTTCCGTCGGACATTCTCGATGCCTACCTGCAGGTGACCGACGGTGGAACCACCGAAGGCGATTTGCTTCCGGTGGCCGATCGGATGCGCACCCACCTTGCGGCGGTCCGACCCGACATTCGCCTCACCGACGCCGAAGTCGACGAGGAAGACGAGCTCGTCTTGTTCATGGAGCTCGGTGGAGAGGAGCGCCTCGTGCGCTTCCGTCGCCATCAAGGCGTCAAGGACAACCCGGCTTTGGGCGACGCATGGCGCACCATGAGCGGTCTGGGCCCACTGCCGCTGCATCTGAAGGTTGGCGCCCGGGAGCGTTACGTACAAACGTGGTTGGACCTGCACTCTGCTCTGCTTGAGCTCGGGCAGCGTGGCTATGAAGTGCAGCGATACAAAGGCTTGGGCGAGATGAACCCAGACCAGCTCTGGGAGACCACGATGGACCCCGAGAATCGCACGCTACAGGTCGTCGAAGTCAATGACCTCTTGGCCGCCGATGAGATGTTCACCATCTTGATGGGCGACGCGGTGGAGCCCCGTCGGGACTTCATTCACAAGAACGCATTGTCGGTTCGCAACCTGGACATCTAGTCTGACGCTCGCCGCGTCCGACCGGGTGATGCCCCTACTCCGGAGCGACCGCAGTCGGGGCGGCGGCGGGTGGAGCGAAGCTGCCGTCTTGGGCGATCACCGGAGCGGTCTTCGGGAAGTCCGCGGTGGACAGCTCTCGGAGTAGGGCGATGCTCTTTCCGTCGGGATCGAGCTCGGGAATGCCGCTGTTCTTCTGGACGACGGGCAGGATTCGACCTCGAATCAGCTCGCCCGTGCCGGACAGCTCGACTTCCAGCACTGAGGTGACGCCGAGGTTCCCCGATAGGTTGAACCGGCTGTAGGTGCCGAAATTACCCAGGCTATAAGCGGCGAGTCGGCCGTCTACGACCTCCATACCTCGCAAGACGTGGGGTCCATGACCCACCACGAGGTCCGCGCCCGCTCCCACAACCCGCCGCACAAACTTGCGCAGATGACCGCGTTTCTCTCCGTAGAAGAGCTCCATCTTGTCGGGTACGTGTTGGGCCCGGCTGCCTTCGGCGCCGCCGTGGAAGCTCACTACGACCAGGTCGTGGGTCCGGTCCGCCAGGCGTACGAGCTGCTCGGCGTTGTCATGGTCATTGATGTAGTTGCTGTGACGGGCGGTGTGGAAGGCGATCAGGGCGATGCGAACGCCGCTCACTTCGATCGTCCCGATGGACCCCGGGGGTCCGGACCAGGCGATCCCCGCATCGTCGAGGGCCTTCATGGTTTGGCTGCGGCACTCCAGCTCGAAGTCCAGCATGTGATTATTGGCGATCGACATCCAGTCTATGCCAGCTTCATGGAGCCATTTGGCGTAGCGGGTCGGCTGGCGAAACGCGTAGCATGACGCGCCAGGCGCACACTTCTTGGCTCGCTCGGTCGTGTCGCACAGGGGCCCTTCGAGGTTGCCAAACGTGGCATCTGCGTCGGTCAGCAGGGGTTTGACAGCGTCGAAGTAGGTGGCTCCATCATTGGGAGGCAGGTGCGCGGTGGGGTGAGGCGAGGTGGTGCCGATCATGATGTCGCCGACAAAGCGCAGCCGAACGGACGTGCCAGGGGGGAGCTCCGGCCGTGCCGAGACGGGCGCCGTCAGCATCTCCGCCTTCATCCGTTGGTCGTTGGCCAGGTATTGTTTGGCTTCGGGCAGCCACCGATCGAGTTCGGGGTAGGTGGGCTGGAGCTGTTGAACGGTCGTCCAGGTTTCAACCACCGCTTTCCAATCTGCGCGGGTCCAGTATGACCACCCGAGCTCCCAG
>JBGCER010000115.1:0-10299 GCA_045106515.1 Myxococcota bacterium | reverse complement strand
TGATCCTGGGTGTGTTGGAGCGAAGCGAGCCTTCAGTTGAGCTACCAGTCTTCCTCGTCCGGCACCACTTGTCGTTCAAAATCCAGCACACTGCGCCACTGCCGTTTGGGTTCGAACAGCCGTAGGCCACCCCATTCCGAGTGCGAGTCTCGGGCGAACCCAGCGTCGAACACATAGCCGTCCAGGAGTTCGCCATCGGGGCCTCGGTGTTCACCAAAGCCCTGAGCGTCAATGAGTGTCGTGCCGCTAAGATCGGTATTCCACGGCGACTCTCGGCCCCAGAAGAGCCGGTTTGCGGCGAGGGTCATCGTTCCGCCGAACCAGGTTGTCATCTCGATCGTGACGGGCAGTGATAGGTGACCGGTGCCGCACTGCTGGTCCGCGTCCGGGCCTCGTGACAACACAGTGGTATGGACGGGATCGCCGGTTCGAGGCAGGATTTCGATCTGAACATCTCCGGTCTCACCCTCGTCGTTGCTGGCTTGGGCCGTGTAGTTTTCGGGCACCAACTCCATGGCCTCGGACGGGCGGATGCCGGCGGGCGTGACCTCGTCGTTGAGCACGAATTCTTCCTCTTGGCCCAGACAGACGGTTCCGAGGCACGCTTGCGTGGCTATCAGCAGGGGAATGCACAGGAATGGGCGCATGATGGCTCCGGTTCCCAGCATTGGTGTGCGCCGGAGCCCCGCGCCTTCAGTCCTGCGAAGCGAGTGGCCCAAAGCCTCCCATTTCCCTCTGATACTCGCGGTATTGCGGCGTGTGTTCACCCTGGGCGTCACGAACGGTGAGCTGCCCCGTGCGCCGCTCGGTCGGTCCAGGTGCGTGGGCGTGGCGACACACCACGACGGCGATGTGCGCGGGGCGGCCCTCACGAAAGGTGACCTCGAACCGCTCTTCGATGGTTAGGCCGTGGGCCGTTGGAGCGCTCTCTAGGCGGGGGTCTGCGCTGGGCATGACCAGGGCGAGCCGACCCTGTGGGGCGAGCCAGCGGGCAGCGGTCTGGCAATAGCCATCGATGGTGCCTTTGAGCTCGAAGCGAGCGCCGGCCTTCTGCGGGTGTTCCGGTACGATGCCGGCGGACACATCGAAGTAGGGCGGCGAGCCCGTGATGAGGTCGAAGCCACCCTCTGGAGCCAGCCGGGCCAGCGCATCGTGAGCGTTGCGCAGGTCGCTGTGGACCAGGGAGATCCGGTCTTGCAGCCCGTTGAGAGCGACGGTGCGGCGAGCGAGGTTGAACGACAGATCTTGAACCTCCACGCCGACCAATCGGGCCTTGGGATCCGTCATTCGCCACAGGGTGGCGATGCCCACGCTGCCGATGCCGCAGCCCAAGTCGAGCAGGTGTACGGCGTTGGGCCGGGCGCGGGAGGCCCGCCACGCGCAGACGATGTCGTCGGTGCTGAAACGGTGGCCCTTGCGAAGCTGGAAGATGCTCCAGTCTCCAGCAATGCGGTCCAGGGTCTCGCCAGGTTGTGGTTCGAGGTGCAGCATGGGCCGCGGGTTAAGCCTGTATTGCGCGCTTTGCCAGGCTATGGGGCGCCCAGCTCGGAGGCGCTTATGCGCTTTATTCTTGCTCTAATCACCGGAATGCTCGCCCTGGGCGGGGTTGGCTGCGCCGGAGAAGACGCCACCGATCCCACCGATTCGGACGAGCCCGGCATCTCGACCTCCGATCGACTCGCCCTGTGGCTGGCCGGTGACTTCGACAGCTCCGATCAGGCGGCTGCAGACGCCGACTATTTCGCCATCCGCATGCAAATTTGCAAGGTTGATCTACCAGAATTGGGTGATCAGGTGCTGTATGTGGAGCAGGCCCAGGTGACGGACCAAGCCAACCCGTATCGCCAGCGTCTCTACCTGATCGAGCCTGGCGCCACCGAGGATCAAGGGGTGTCGCGGATCTACACCTTGGCGAACACAGCCGCGATCAAGGGCCTGTGCGAGGGCAATGGCACCCTGCCGTCTGCGAGCACCGCGACCGAGAAGGTCGGCTGCGCCGTGACCATGACCTGGGACGGCACGTCGTTCAGCGGCGGCACCACCGGTGAGGACTGCGCGACGACCTTGGGCGGCGACTATGCGGCGAGCGAAATCACCATTACCCGCGATCAGCTGACGTCCTGGGATCGCGGCTTTTTCAACGACGGCACCCAAGCCTGGGGCGCGACGGGTGGGGGCTATGTGTTCGTGCGGCGGTCTGAAGCGCCGTCAGAGTAGCTCGGTACCCCGACTCTCGGGCTTTGCTCCGTTCTTGACCGCACCTTCGCTTGGCAGCCGCCCCGACCTCCCCCTAGGTTGAAAGGGTTGGAGGCGTGATGCGATCGATCTCGATTCTGGTGTTCTTGGCGGCGTGTGAGCCGGGCATCATTGAGCTGGACCCAGGCGTCGATCCGAACCCGGACCTTGAAGACACCGGAGACCCTGAGGATACCGGAGATCCCGTCGTGCCCGTGGACCTGGCAGAGGCCGTGACCATCGACGCCCTCGTCGACCACCTGGCCGCGCTGCAGGGCATCGCCGATGCCAATGATGGGAACCGCGTCTACCTGTCCCAGGGCTATTTGGACAGCGTCGACTATGTGGTGAGTCAGCTCGAAGATGTCGGTCTATCGCCCATTGTCGACACCTACACCGTGACGTTTTACCGGTCTGGCGACGTGTCGGCCGAGCTCATGTCCTCGCCTGAAGATCGAATTCGCGACCTGGACGTCTCCCTCTTCCAGTTCAGCGGGGGCGGAGAGGCCAATGCCCGCGTTTTTCCGGTCGATGTCATGGTGCCCCCGGGCCAAGCGCCCAACAGCAGCACCAGCGGCTGTGAGGCGTCGGACTTCAGCGATTTCGCCAATGGCAACATCGCGCTGATTCAGCGTGGAACCTGTCCCTTCGCACAGAAGGCCGCCAATGCCGAAGCCGCCGGCGCGGTGGCGGTGCTGATCTTCAACGAGGGTCAACAAGGGCGCAGAGGCCTTGTGGAAGGCGTATTGGACGAGGCGTCGCCCGCCGGTATTCCGGTGCTCGGACTCTCCTACGCCGACGGCTTGGTCTTCATCGAAGGCGATGGCCTGGGGGCGCGCTTGTCTGTGGACGCCGGCGTCGAGGTCTTGGAGGACCGGAACGTGCTGGTGGAGATCCCCGGCGCCGATCCCAGCCGGATCATCACCATCGGCTCGCATCTGGACTCGGTGGAAGCCGGGGCGGGCATCAATGACAACGGAAGTGGAAGCGCCTTTGTGCTGGAGCTCGCTCGGCAGGCGGCCCTGGAAGGCTGGCAGCCTGAGACCACGGTGCGCTTCGGGTTCTGGGGTGCGGAAGAGCAGGGGCTCGTGGGCTCCCGCAACTACTTCCTCACCGATGATGATCAGCCCAATCCTGCCGCCACCGATGGCCTAGAGGCCTACCTCAACTTCGACATGATGGCGTCGAGCAATGGGGCGCGCTTCGTCTATGACGGCGATGGCAGTGACATCAATGATGGGCTGCAAACGCCGGGTTCTGCGGCCATCGAGCGCCGGTTCCTCCAGTACTTCCAAGACATGGAGATGGAGACCAGCGCCACCGGTTTGGAGATCCCCACCGATAGCTACTGGACCGCCGCCATCGGCATTCCCACGGGCGGACTCTTCTCGGGCGCCTTCGAACAGAAGAGCCGTGGTGAAGCCGCGACCCAAGGTGGAACGGCCGGTGTGGCGTACGACGTCTGCTACCACCAACCCTGCGATCGCTTGGACCAGGTGAACGAGACGCTCTACGCCGAGCTCGCCGCCGCCGCGGCGACCGTGGCGCAGCAGATGGGCGAGGCCGATGTGGGCCCCGCGAATGAGGCGTCCTTCACGCCGGCGGACGTGCTGCCGAACCGTAACCACCCGAAGGGGTGCCACGAAGTCAGCACGGCGACGGGCTGGTAGGTCGGCCTGAATGGGGGTCAGGACGCTAGGTGTAAGACTTTCGGTGGGTTCGCCTATGCGTCATCGTCTGGCTTCCCTTTCCCTCTCCGAGATGTGAGGTAGACTGGCCACCATGAACCATGTGGCCCTCGTCGTCCTGCTTCCGCCTACTGCGCTGATCACCGCGTGTGGTCCTGCGTTTCCATTGGATGACGTGCTGCGGCTGGGCGATGTTCAGGTTGTGGGAACGCACAATAGCTACCATGTGCAGACCTCCGATGCGGGGGTGTGGGCCTACGATCATGAGCCGTTGGATGTACAGATTCGGGAGCTTGGAGTTCGACAATTTGAACTCGATGGCTATTGGAACGACGAGCTGGAGCGCTGGGACGTTCTGCATGTGCCCACGCTCGATGCGGGCACGACGTGTGAGAGCTTGAGCGATTGTGTGGCAGCCCAGGCTTCGGCGTTGCAGCAGGATGATCTGCCCATCGTGACGCTCATCGAGCTGAAGACGGGGGCGAGGGAGCCCCAGGCGCAGCTGGACTCGGTGCAGGCGGACCTGCTGGCCCACTTTGAGCCGGATCAGCTGGTCTACCCCGCGGAGTTGCTGGGCGGATCGGCCACCTTGGCCGATGCGGTGGCGGCCGACGGGTGGCCGACCCTAGGGGAGCTGCGTGGGCGGACGAGCTACGTGTTGCACTCCGGCGATACCTGGCGTGGGCACTTGACGACCGACGACAGCGCCCTTGGGGACCGTGCCCTATTCGCAGAGGCGGGCGGCGATCTCACCTGCACCATGTGCGCCTATCAAGTGGTGAATGACCCAACGAGCCCCCAGATCGCCAACGCCTTGGCCGCGGGTCAGCTCGTGCGGACCCGCGCCGATGCGGACTCGGTCCAGGCCCGCGAGAATGACCCCACCCAGCGCGACGCCGCCTTTGCGTCAGGAGCGAACGCGGTGTCGACGGACTGGCCCGCGGCCCACCCGGACACCGGCTATGTGGTGGCCTTGCCAGAAGGGAGGTCGGGCCGATGTAATCCAGCAACTGCGCCGGCCGAATGCACCGATGATGCGGTGTCATTGGCCGCCGAGTAATTAGCTGCGCGACGGTCGCCCAGGCCATGCGAAGCTACCGTAGTCTTGTTGGCCTCGACCTTGCTCAATCGCGGCATCCATTGAACGGCCCACGCCCGGTAGGGCGCTCATATTGGGCTCGCCGCCGGTCTCGACCATCAGGCGTACGTCTTTGCGGGCCATGGTGAGCTCGAAGCTGGCGTCCATGTTGTCCGACGCCAAGATCCGTTTTCCGATGTAGGGCACGAAGTTGCCCACGGGGAATTGCTCGAACAGCTCCAAGACGGCGGACGGCTCCAGCCCGCGGGCTTGGGCGACGGCGTAGAGGTCGCCGATCACCCCGGCGAACCCGATGAGCGCGCCATTCCCGCACAGCTTCAGCGTAGCGGCCTGATCGGCCCGCTCCCCCACATGCCAGACGCGGCCGGTCATGGTCTCCAGGATCGGCATGAGCGTGGCGGCCTCGTCGGCCGTGGCAGACAAGAGCATGAGCCCCGAGGCATCGCGGGCGTTCGCGGGCGACATAAAGACGGGAGCCGGCACGTAGTTCACGCCTGCGGCCCGAAGTCGTTCATAGCGTTCCGCCACGGCGTCGGGCCGGTTGGTGCTGTGGTCGATGAGGTAGGTTCCCGGCTTGAGACCCGGCAGGGCGGCCTCGATGACGGCGTCTACGGCGCTGTCTGCGGTGAGGACCAAGTGCACCCGATCCGCGGACGCCACGGCCTTGGATGGCGAAGCCGCAGCGGTGGCCCCGAGGGCGACCAAGGCCTCGGTCTTGCTCGCGGTGCGGTTCCACACCACCACCGTCTCTCCGCGTTGCAGCAGGTTCTGCGCGAACCCACTCCCGAGTAGTCCAGTTCCCAATACGGCGACGGTCGACATGGTCTCTCCTAGAGGCACAGATGACGCCCCAATGGGGCCTGGCCCTACGGCATTAGGGCCCGTCGATGGCCGCTGTCCACCTCGATTGGGGTCATCTACGGTCTGGGTGGTGTGCGTCGCGGAAGGGGTCTACGCTGGCGGAGTCGTCGCGCCGCTCGCCGGGGCGAGCCAAGGCTGGGCCTCGGCGACGCTCGGCGCAATAATGGAGGTAGTATGAGGCTAGTCTTGTTGTGTGTGGCCATGCTCGGCTGCGGTAGCAACGTCTGCCAGCAGGAAGCGGTGGACCAACAAGGCCTGTGCAACGCCCGATGCACCAACGACCGCCCGGTGTGCGATCAAGACTGCGCGGCCATCGAAGCGGAGTGTCTGGAAGGCTGCTCGAGCGTGGAGTGCCGAGGCACCTGCCAAAGCGAGCGGGCCACGTGCATCCAGACCTGCGGATTTGCCCAGAACGACTGCGGCGAGGACTGCAGTTCTGACTACGTAAACGCAATCGAGGCCTGTCCATGAACATCACCACGCTGCCGTGCGAGCTCGCCTCACCTCCGGACGCCACGGGCAAGCTCGTCGTCGTGCTGCACGGTCGCGGAGATTCCTCGGCGGGATTCCACTGGATGCCCAGGGCCTTGGGCCTGAAGGGCGTGTCCTACCTCTTGGTCAACGCCCCCGACCTGTGGGTGGGCGGAGGCCGGAGTTGGTACGACCTGCCCCCGGACCACATGCAGGGCATTCAACGATCTAGGAAGAAGCTGGAAGCTCTGTTTTCCGAGGTGTTTGCCCAGGGCTATACGCCGGAGTCCACCGCGCTCTTCGGCTTCTCTCAAGGCTGCTTGATGACGCTGGAATGGGGGGGGCGAACGGAGCTTCCCCTCGCCGGTTGTTGCGGTGTCTCCGGTTATGTGGGGGATGTGGAGGCCCTGCACGACGAGATGTCGGACGCGGCGATCGCGCGCCCCTGGCTAGTGACGCACGGGCGACAGGACCCGGTGGTCCCGTTCGACCGCACAGAATCACAGATGGAGCTCCTGAAAATGGGCGGGCTACCCGTGGACTTCCGAGCCTACGACAAGGTGCACACCATCGATCCGGACCTGCCGGACATCAGGACGTTTCTGGGGCGGGTGTTGGGGCTGTAGGCCTGCGCTTAATCCCCATGGCAACGACGCCGCAGAGCACCAGGAGTCCGCCTCCAAGGTAGAATGGCAGCGGAACCCACCACTGAAAGAGCAGCCCTGCCACGGCGGGCCCGAGCACCCGTCCCAGCGCCGAAAGGGACTGGCCGAGGCCTAGGATCGACCCTTGATCCTCGTCGGGGCTCGCCACCGACAGCAGCGAGGTGAGCGAGGGACTGAGCAGGCCCGAGCCGATGGCGAGTACGACGCCGCCAGCGAGCAGGAGGGGGAAGCTCCCGCTGAGTCCGATGACTGGCATGGCCAAGACGCCGATGGCTTCTAGGAAGATCCCCAAAATCACCAGCGGTCGCTCGCCAAAGCGGTTGGCTAACCGGCCTACAAGTCCGCCCTGGACGATGACTGCGGTGACTCCCACGGTGATCAGCAACCAGGCGGTCAGGGCGATGGCCTCTTGGGCTCGGCTCTCGTCCAGCGCGACGTGGGTGAGCCCAGCGGCGTCTCCGGGCAGCCAGTAATGCTCAATAAAGAGACCGAGTACCTGCTCCATGAGCGCAAAGGCGGTGCCCACGCCAAAGTAGAGGAACAAGAGCCGCGGCACCTGGTCCAGGGTCAGGGAGCGGCGAAGCAGGGCGAGGGCAGGCTCGGTGGCCTTTGAGGGACCTGCCGTTTTGGGGCGGGTCTCGGGCATGAGGAAGAGAACAAAAATCAGGTTAATGCCGGATAAAGCAGCGGCTACGAACGCCGGAAATTCGATGCCCCACTGGCCAGCGACTCCGCCGATGGCGGGCCCGATGATGAAGCCAAGCCCGAAGGCCACGCCGACGATGGCCATGCCATTGGCGCGTCTGTCGGGCGGGGTGACGTCGGCGATGATCGCCTGGGCGGTGCCGATGTTGGCGGTGCCCAGGCCTTGCAAGATCCGCGCGGCGAACAGGACCCACAGGGTGCCGGCCCAGCCGAAGATCAGGTAACCAACAGCTGCGATGATGATGCTGACGATGAGCACGGGCTTGCGCCCGATGCGGTCCGACAGCCGCCCCCACATCGGCGTACATAGGAACTGCATGCCGGAGTACGCCGCCCCCAGCAGCGTGACCATGGCTGCGCTCGCCCCAAAGGTCTCGGCGTAGAAGGGCAAGATCGGGATGATGATCCCGAAGCCGACCAGGTCCAAGAAGATGGTGGTGAACACCACCAAGAGGATGCCGCGGGGCGTTCGCGCGGGTTCGGCAGCGGGTGGGGTCATCGCGGGCCGGCCGGGGTCAGAAGGTGCCACTGAGCCGAACCCCATTGGGCATCAGGCCAACGCGGGCGCGGAAGCGGTGTTCTTCGACCGTGGCATCGGCCCGGAGCAGCGCCACGGTGTGCAGGCCCAAGGCGCCCACAGCCCCAATGCCCGCGGCCGGACCGGCGATGAGCAGCCATGGGCCGTCTGGGCCGTCTTGGTGCAGCCGCCACACCATCACCGCACCCCCGGCCACCCCGGTGGCTGCTGCGGCGATGCCGAGTCCGCGCAGGACGGGCTGGCGGGGGAGTCGACCCAAGGCGCGCCGCTGCTGGTGGGAGCCCGCCACTTGGATGCCGAGCCCGACTCCCCCAAGGGCCGCGCCCCCGGTGACGGTCCACAGCAACAGGTCCCGATCGGCGAGGGGGGCTGTGTTGCGACCGGACAAGGCCAGGGCTGTGCCCCCGGCGGCCAGGCCCACCCCGGCCCACCCCAAGAACAGGCCGGCGACGCTGGTTCGACGGCCCAGCCTGAACCGCTGTGGCTGCAGGTCTTCGGACCAATCGATGGGGTCGGCGGGAGCCGGAGGCGCAGGCGGAGCCGATTGGGCCCACGCCAATCCCGCCAAGAGCAGTCCCCACATCATGGGGTGGGGCCCAGCTGATCTCGGTAGTAAGCCTGCGCTTGAAGTTCCGCTTCTTTTGCAGACAATCCGCCCTTTTCAAGATCGGACAATCGAACGCTCGCTTTGACCCACGCGGCCTCGGCGACCCCTCCGCACGCAGACATCATCCACCATGTAGAGCCTTCCAAGCGGCCTTCTGCGCACAGCACCGTCGCGGGTTGACGGTCGACCTGAGCGATGGCGACCACGCCAACGGTCCGCGGTGGGGAGGCGGTGAGCAGCGCCTGAGTGGCGGCTTCGATCTCTTTGTTATCGGCGGCGTAGCTCACAACCCGGCGGCGGCCGAGCTTCGCCGGGATGGCTCCGAGCATCACATTGGGGTCGGGGTCGTCCATATTGGTGGAGCGCACCCACACCATGGAGACGTGAGCGCCTGGATGGAGTCGAGGCAAGGCGCTGGCGAGCGACGTCAGGTCGTGGACGGGCAGGTCCACGGGCTTTCGCTGCAAGCGCACGTGCTGATTGGCTAAGTCGGCGGCGTTGTGGGCCCGTGCGGCGTCGCGCCAGTGCAGGGATTGGTGGTGGGCTGCTTGGCTCGATGCGGCCTTCAGGGCTGGTAGCGTCGGGTCGAGCCGGAGCCCATGGGCGCGCTGAACTTCGGTGGTAAACCGAGGAAGGTCTCCAATTCGGAGCAGCGTGTCGAGCCAGAGGTCGAGGGATGGACCGGTCAGGGTGTTCGCGTGGGGCTCAAGGCGGGGCAAGGCGAGATCGGGGCGGAGCAGCACCTGAGTCAGTGCGCTGGCGAGCGCCGTGTCTACGTCAGGGTCTCCGATGGGGTGCGCCGACAGGGTCTTGGCGAGCTGGGACACCTGTTCGAGATGGGCCGGGCTTGGGTCGCGCGACCATGCGGCGGTGGACTCCACCAGCGGTTTCGTGGACGGAGCGGCCGGCTCAGGCGGAGTCTCGGGGGTACAGGCGAGGACACACAGCAGGGGCAACCAGGTACGCATGGGCGCAGGGTAGCGTGTGCGTGAGCGAGGAGCGCGGATGTCGAGTGAAGCCGTCGAGATTCTTCCGGGTGCGGGACCCGTGGTGCTCACCTGCGAGCACGCCTCGCTGCGCCTGCCCGATCCGTGGACGTGGCCCGATGCCGACCGGTGGCTGGTCGGCACCCACTGGTCTGTCGATTTGGGCATCGCACCCTTGGTACGAGCGCTATCGGCCCTGACTCAATGGCCCGCAGTGCTCTCTCGCTTCTCTCGGCTCTTGGTCGATGCGAACCGCATTGAATCCAGCGACACCCTGTTTCGCACGGTGGCCGAGGGCAGGCCGGTTCAGCTCAATGCCGACTTGAGCGAAGAGGAGAAAAAGAGGCGGTTAAACGAGATGTATCACCCGTATCACGCCGCGGTAGACGCGATGGTTCGGAACAACCCTGGGGCCCTCATCTTCTCGCTGCACAGCTTTACGCC
>JBGCER010000114.1:0-2861 GCA_045106515.1 Myxococcota bacterium | reverse complement strand
GCAGGGTGTGCAGCCATCGAGGGTTGGACGGATCGTCCTCGATTTTCACCCGAAGGCGCCGGACCAGGCTCTCTAGGGAGCGTTCCCCCACCACGCCGAAGATCTTGCGGATCAGCCGTGTCCGTTCCACCGGATGACCCCGCGCCTCGACCAAGAGGGTCAGCAGGCTGACCTCGTTAGCGGTCAGTCGCACAACCTGGCGCTGTCGAACCAACTCGTGGGCCGTTAGATTCACCACGGTATGCGACCCCAGTCGAATCGTGTGGGATTCAGGCAGGGGCGCGGCGGCCGCCGGCGGCGCGATCGGCCCCTCTTGGGGAGTCAGCAAGGCATAGCCCACCCCCCAGATCGATTTGAGGTGTTCGGGTGTGGTCGGATCGCGCTCGATCTTGCGTCGAATGCGGCGAATACAGTCATCTACCTGGCGGAGAGAGGCGGACGGATTCCACAGCGCTGCATGCAATTCTCCGCGGCCCACAGGGGTTCCAGCATGTGTAGCAAGGAAGCGGAGTACACGGATTTCCAGGTCCGTGAGGCGCTGTTCAGAACCGTCGCTACGACTCAGAACCCGTCGCTCAAAGTTCAGCTGACCTGCAGCCAGCTGCAACGATTCCGCCGTCATGAACGCCCTCGCGACCCAAGCCTACCGTAACGGCGAGCCGGGTCACGAGGCCCCGGCCCTACTTGGAAGCAGCGCCACCGACGGTCGCAACCAGGTTCCAGCCGCCCACGAGCGCGTGGGTGCTCGGGTCCCATGCGCCGGCGACCTGATCGATGTCATTGGACAGCTCGATGTAGGAATTGCGCGCATTGAGGGCCCACTCTTCATCGTGCGCATCCACGGCACCCGGCTGCACCATGCGCAATCCGATCCGGTACTCAGCCCCCGTCGTGAGCTCCGCGTCCAGGTAGGCGGTCAGGGTGGTGCTGGTGGCGGGCGCCCACTCTCGAAGATCGGTTTCAATCTGCAACTTCTGCACGACGTTGTTGTCGTTGTCCAAGATCGCCAGCTCCACATCCCACTCCACATAGAAGGGGGCGATGCCGGAGTTGCTCACGTCGAGCTCGACCAAAAGCGGTCCACCCGCCTGGCTGCGCACCTGACGTACGGCGTCGACGTGGAAGTTGTAGCCGAACTCCCGGTGGGACTTCATGAACTCGGAGTCTTCGGCCCTCCAACCCGGAACTTTGGCGTCCAAGTCTTCGGGGCGCGGCGGAAGCAGCGTGCTGTAGTGGCCGTCCTTGATGTAGTCGAGGCCCCGTTGCCCATCAAAGAAGGGCGCCCACAGGGCGTCTTCAATATTGGGCGGCCATTCCCCACCGATGGGGCCGTTTTCCCACAACGCTCCCTCTTGCAGGCCATCGTTGAACTCTTGGCCGTGGGGCGTGATCGTGGCCGAGCCATTGGTGTAGCCCATACCCGGCGTCGGAACCGTGATCGAGTCGTCCGGGTAGCGGGCTTGCAGCAGGATCGGGTCCACCTGATTGCCGGTGTAGGCATCAAAGATGGTCTGCTTGGTCTCGTCGCTCGGCGCCCAGCTGGTCTGGGGGTAGTTGTGCCACTCTCCCCAGAATCCGAGCAGGCCGACCTGGATCACGAAGACCCGAGGGTCATCTTTGTAGTGGTCAAAGAGCTCGGCGATGGCGTCTTTTGCGTGGCGCTTAAAGTCCTCGTCATTGTAGTCGGTGGCCCGCATCTCGCGTCCCTCGACCCACGGGTCGGTGCCTCTCCGCACACCCACCTCTTCGAGAAGCCAGTCGGGACCTTTGTAGTTATCTTCGACGTTCTTCTCCCAGTCCCAGTCCACCACAAACTGCACGATCAGGTGGCGCCCCTTGCTGCCAGGGCGCCCGAGCACCGCTTCGACGGCGTCCCAATCGAACTCATTTTCCTTGGGCTCTAAGACGCCCCACTCGATGTACTGGAAGCCGACAGAGGCGTAGTCAGCATCGACCCACCAGCCACTATTCCAGCCTTTGAGGGGATTAATTCGAGGGCCCCGATTGAGGACTGGGGCGTCTACCACCACATCCGTGGACTCGCCGGCGGTGACGGCCAGGTAGTCCACCCCAGCGACATCACCGTCACTCACGAAGCGCAGCGTGTGGGTGCCCTCGGGCAGTGCCAGATCGACCGAGGCCGAACAGGCCAGGTCCGCCTCAGTGTCCGCTAGGGTCACCACCGCCAGCGTTGAGGCCCCATCGGCCGTCACCCGCTGAACTTGCATGGTGCCGCCTGTCGTGACTGCAGCGAGCTGTACGCCGTATAGGCCCAGCGCATCCACGCTGACCTCGACCTCGAACCACTCGCCAGCGTTCAAGCCAGTGATGTAATTCTGATCTCCACAATCTTCGCAAGCCTCGATAGCTACGGCGCTGCTCGTCGCCGAAAAGGCCTCGGCCTGCACCACAACGTCACCACCACAGTCCGGGTTCTGCAACCCGAGCTCGGTGTGCGGGTCTGGCTGGTCTGGGCCGGTAGCGTCGACATCATCATTGCAAGCAGACAGGCCAGCGAAGGCCAGCAGCATCAAGACGGAACCATTGAAATGGCGATTGCGCATGAGAAGACTCCTTTCGGGGTAGCGGCGGCAACTGTGGGTCGCCGCTCACAATCAAAGAGTAGCCATGACCATCCCAACTTGGCCCCACAAGTTGTGGGGGGGATGTGGGCAGAATGTGGGCGCCGGTGGAGCCGCGTCAAGCCCGCGAATCATACGGTACATGCAGCGCACCAGGCGCCAACGCCGCGTCGCGGGCTTGCTGAAGTGCCGCCGGGCCTCGCTGTCTGGGTCGACGTCACACGAGATGATCATGAAGCCATCGGGTTCGACCCTGGACAAAGGTCTTGCGGCCACCCA
>JBGCER010000113.1:0-4194 GCA_045106515.1 Myxococcota bacterium | reverse complement strand
CGCGATGCCGGTTTACCACCCCGTCTTCGAGGAGGGCATTCGCACGGCCCTACGCGATGCGGCCCACAAGCTCGACCTGGCCCATCTCTGCCCCCCTGCCGACCGGGCCGACGCACCGGGCATGTGACGCCACAACGTCCCGGATTACACAGCCACCTCGGAGGTCGCCGTGCGCATCCTGATTGCCCTCGCTGCGCTCGGCGCCTGCACCTCTGGCGGGCCCACCGATCCTGCCACCGACACGCTCGACACGGCAGAGCCGCCTACCGTGCGAGTGGTCACCTGGAATATCCAAGGGATCGGAGCCGCTGGCACGCCCGAAGGCGATGCCGAGCGAGCCGTACTCGCCAGGATTAACGCCGACATTGTGGGACTGAACGAAGTGGGGTCTGAGGAGGCGGCCCGGGTCAACGCGCTGGCCGCAGATCTTGGGTACGACACGGTCTTCGTGCCCAATGACAACCCGTTCGGGGGCCTGCGAAACGCCATTCTCACTCGCCTCGACGGTGGCGAACTGTCCGCCGTCACCCCTGCAGCCACAAGCGCCGACGTCAACGCCAACGACTCCACGCGCTACCCGGTGCGCCTTATCGTGCAGGTGCCCGGCGCAGACGAGCCTCTCACCGTGGTGGTGAATCACTGGAAGAGCGGCTTTGACCTCACCGACCGCTTCCGACGCACGCTCGATGGCTACCGCACAGCCAAGGCGGCGGACCAAACGGGCACGGTCATCGCCATGGGAGACATCAACGCCGAGCTCGAAGACATGCCAGAGGACCCACGGGTTTGGACATCACTGCCCGACAACCTGCCTGGAGACTACCGTTTAGGCGCGGACGCGCGAGAGCAACTCCGGGGAGATGGCCTGGCCAATGACGCCTTCGCCAGGATGCTCGCCCAAGGGCTGCAGATCGTCGAGGCCCGACAGCTCGACGGTCGGCCCGACACCCGACCCACGTCCGGGCGTCGGATCGACTGGATCCTCACCAATGGCCAGACCCTCGGTGCCGGAATCTACGACAGCACCGACGAGAGCCAAGGCGAAGGGCTGGCCAAAGCCGGCTCCGCCCCCGATCGCGGCGCCTCCACCGAGTCGAGTGATCACCTTCCGGTGTTCATCGACCTGCAGCTCTAGGCCTATTCGATCCCGGTGGTGTAGCCCCACTCGTAGTCGGCGGAGTTGTAGAAGTACGCCCGACCGCTGGTGTAGGTCGAACGCCAGTCTTCGGTCTGGTACGAGGGCGCGCCGAAGAAGAAATCGGGCGCGCCATCGCCCGTTACGTCACCGACTGCTGCACTCCGGCCCGTGCCCACGCCGTCGAACTCCTTGAGGAAGGTGATCAGGTAGGCATCGCTGATGTCGGTGTCCTCGGCCGACGCGAGGGCGCCGCTTACCACGTAGAGCTGGTCCGACGTCGAGTTCAGATCGGCGTCAAAGTTGTCGGCCCGAATGTAGAAGTCCGCCTTGCCATCCAGGTCCACATCGGAGCTTGGAAGCATGGTAATGCCCATTCGAGCGCCGGCTTTGTCCTCTCCAAGACGAGCGCTGGCAGCCTCGGTGAGCGACACACCCGTATCTGAAAGCGCGGGATCGAGCAGCACATAAACGGCGCCACCATCCTCCACCGTGGTGCTGTCGAAGGGAGCGGAGATCAACAGGTCCGCCGTTCCAGAGCCGTCCACATCCGCCGCCATGGCCGAGAAGCCGATGCGCTGGTCCGGATCGCCCAAGAAGCTGGCGTAAGCATTGGCTTCGAAGGTGCCATCCCCTTCGACGTTGGACAGGAAGAGCGCTCGGCCCTCCAAGACGGGGTCGTCAGACCCGAAGTCCGTGTTGGTCTGGTAGAATGGCTGGCCGATGTACAGGTCATTGTAGGTGTCCCCGTTCATATCCGGCAGGATGGACACATTGAGGCCCGTGCGCAATCCATCGGCGACCGGGTCAGACATGGTGAGGGTCGACACGGCCTCTTCGATGAGCCGATCGTCGCCTACGTGCCGACGCCCTTCCAAGATGATCACCGTGTCATTGTCGATTCCAGGCCAGGTGTCGTCGAAGCCCAGCGCAATCTCTGCCTTGCCATCGCCGTCCAAGTCACCGACGCTGATGGAGGGCACACGCACCTGGCCAGAGCCCGCTGACGTCACAAAGTCCGCGGACCAGCTCGCGTCGAAACGGCGCTCGTCGAAGCTCCACGACCAGTCATCATCGCCGTAGTAGACCAGCAACTTGAAGTCGCTGTTGACTCTGGTCGTGTAAGCCTCACCCTTGGCGATGATCACGTCGTCGCGGCCGTCACCATCGACGTCGCCGCAGGCCATGCCCATGCCAAAAAAGGCGTTCTGCCCATTGCCGACCATCTTGACGTCGGAGTCGTCCATCACCATCTCTTCTTTCCAGTCATCGGCGTAGTCGGCCAAAAAGACGCCGACCTTGCCCTGGTTGGTGCCCTCGAAGGGGGCGGAGATGAACAGGTCTTGCACCGAGTCCCCATCCCAGTCGCAGAGCATCATCTCTCGACCAACGATCTCATCTTGAAGGGCGGTTCCCGTCAGGATGTTTTTGGACCGGGCCAGTCGCACCGAGGCGTCCGCGCCATCGCGTCCATCGCAGTCTTGGTCGAGGGTGTCGTTGGCCCAGTCCATGCGCGAGGGGTTGGTGGTGGGGTCATTGTCATCGCAGTCGTCGCCGCCGAAGTCTTCGGCGTCGTGGCCGTCCATGTCGACGTCGATCAGGTCACCGCCAACGCAGTCTTGGTCGATGCCGTCGTAGGCGATCTCAACGGCGTCGGGGTTGATCGCCACGTCGTCGTCGTCGCAGTCGTCTCCGTCCGCCTCGACGGCGTCGAATCCGTCGCCGTCCACATCGGTCAGGTCTTCGCCAGTGCAGTCCTCATCGATGCGGTTGTAGGGGAGCTCGTCCGCGGAGGGGCTGACCCCTGCGTTGCGGTCGTCGCAGTCATCACCATAGGCGCACGAGCGCTGCGAGTAGTGACCATCGCCGTCGCGGTCGAAGCCTTCGTCGATGATATCGTCGCAATTGTCGTCGATCTCATTGCACTGTTCAGCTTGACCCGGATTGACGTCGGGGTTGTCATCATCACAGTCGCGGTCGCTGGTGAAGCCGTCGCCGTCTTGGTCGACGATGGCGTCCGTGTCGTCGGTGGTGTCGGTATTGAAGGTGTCGACGATATCGTCGCCACATGCGGTGAGAGCGAAGGCGGCGAAGACCAAGTACGAGACCGAGCGCATGACATCTCCAAGAAAGCAGACGCTATGTTGTCACGGCAACCTGCCACTGCAAAGACAAGGTCGTGTCGGCGTTTGGAAACAGGAGGGTTCATGTGGCTGATGTTCGCTTGGCTCGGCATGGCGATCGCCACGGAAACACCGCCGGAGTTGCCGGATAGCCAACCACCTCCGCCGGCAAAAGCTCGGCGTTCCACCGAGGACCTTGCCCAGCGGCTGCAAGCGGCGAGAGACCTGCGAACCGCAGGAATAGCGCTCGGCGTGGGTGGGCCGGTCGTTGGGTTGAGCGGCTTGGCCGTGATCGCGTGGAGTGAAGATGGCGCCATGGCCGGAGGCCGAACGCTGGGGGCGGTGATGGGCTCGGCGGGCATTGTGTCGGTTGTGGCCGCGCCGTGGCTCTTGGTGGCCTCGAGCTCGACCGCGCGCAGCGTGACCTTTCAGACCCACGGTCGCTCCTCGTCCGCAGCCACAGAGTGGGCCGTAGCAGGGCTCACCGTTGGCTCAATGACCTTCGGCACCATCGCGCTTTCCTTGCCGCCCAACCGCATCGCAGAAGTGTCCTGGGCGGGGACAGGCGGAGTGGTGCTCTACGTTGCGGCATTGACCATCGGCATCCAATCATCTGGACGAAACATACGTACCGCCAGGATTCCCCCACCTCAGGTCAACCTCGGGCGCACCCCGGATGGGACGTGGACCGTGCACCTTGGCGCTCGATTCTAGCCAGAGCCTCACAAGCCCAGTCTGCACGGGCCGCCCCGACCGAATATCGAGCGGCCCGGAGGCGAAATGGGCAGCAGATTATGGGTCGGCCTGATGCTCATCGCATGCAATGGCGACGAGCCCACCCCACAGGGCCTCGACCCGTTCGCCGACGCCCTCATTCGCTTTGAACCGGGTCCGGGTGCGGGCTTTGGCCAGCTCAACATGCCCGCCGTGCTCTTC
>JBGCER010000112.1:0-11267 GCA_045106515.1 Myxococcota bacterium | reverse complement strand
CCCGTCGCAGCCGCCCTGCCCGGCCGCGGCATTGCCCTGCCGATCCAGCCCCCTGGGCGTCTGCCCGACGAGGCCTTCCCCCAGGACTCTGGAGGCATTGACAGCTTCGATCAGGCCGACGTCGACGGTGTATTCGGAGATGAGGAGGACTTCCCCTTCACCCTCAAACCGCGCCGATACACGCCACTGGGCTCCCTACTGCCTCGGTATTGGGTGCCATTTGTGCAGAGCACCGTCTTTCCCTCGCGCAAGCCCTTCGGGGGCCTACCTGTCGGCGTCTTTGCGAGCGCCACCACCGGCTCCGTGGACCCGCTGCGACACTATGCCTGGGGAGCGGGGATCAACTATGGCACCGACTCTGGGTTTGTAGGCGGCGCGGCTAGCTTTACGCTCAACCGATGGATCCCCGTGTACTCGGCGTCCATCAGCCGGGGCGCCAGCGTTGCGAGCCCCCTGTTCGAGGTCGACCCAGACGCGCCCCCCGACGACGATGGAAACCCGGGGATCGCTCGTAATGGATGGTATTGGCAGAAGCGGCACAGCGCGTCGGTATCGGTCAACTACCCCTATACGTTCAAGACCTTTGTGTTCGCCCGATATGGCATTACCTTCCTTGATAATTTAGATCCAATCCCGGACACAGCCATCAAGGAGCGCCTGCCTCTGCGCGGCGCCATTGGCACCATTCAGGGGGGCTGGCGCTATTCGTGGAATCAACAGACCCGGACCGCCATCTCCACCGAGGACGGCCGGATCGTCTCGCTAGTTGGTGGCGTCATCCTGCCGTTCCTAGGGTCCTATTCCCTAGACGAGGACGGCACGCGGAACGGCCTCACCGCAGTCCAGCTCACCGCTGAGTGGCGCGAGTACACCGTCTTGCCGTGGTCCCGAAACCACGTGTTCGCCTTCCGCGCCGCCGGCGGTGCCGCCTTTGGCAGCGACCGATTCTTGGGCTTGTACCAGTTGGGCGGCAACTTTGGCGACGGCGCCTTCTACGTCACGCCCTCGTCATCGAGGCTCGTGCGCGGCTTCCCTATCGGTGCCGACGTGGGAGACGCCTACTGGCTGACCAGCGCCGAATATCGCCTCCCGATCATCCGCGTCGATCACGGCATCTCTAGCTTGCCCGTCTTCATCCGAGCCCTCTCCGCCCACGCCTTTGTGGACGCCGGCAACGCCTTCACCCAACCCCAGAGCTGGCGAGACCCCCTCACCGACCCGTTGGTGGGTGTGGGCGCGGAGCTTCGACTGTCGACGATCCTGTGGTACGGCGTCGGAGCGACCGGTCGGCTGGGTGTGGCGACCGGGCTGACGGGGCCGAACCGCATCGGGGTCACGAACCCGAAGTTGGTGTATTTCCGGGTCGGGGGTTCGTTCTAACCCCGCAGCGACGCGCTCCCTACTTCGCCTTTCCCTTCACCACCCGGCGCGACCGCGCCAAGATGTGATGATCGGGATCGAGCAAGATCTTGCCCCCCTTGGGCAGCGCTTTGCCGCGAAAGGCCCCTTTGCCATCCTTGACCTTGACCCAAACCACTGCGCGCGCTTCCCCAACCTCCAGCACAACGGGCACTTCGAACGTTCCAAATGGCACATTGGACGTCACCTCCCCCATCAACGAGCCCCCGGAGACCCACCACCGGAGCGTCACATCGGGGATATACCCGTTGTGTACCCAATAATCGAAAAACTCGTCGAGCTCCTGTTCCGAGGTGATCTCCAAGACGGACTGCAGTCGCTCGGTCGTGACCGGTCCTCCGACCCGAGCCACACCATCGAGCGCTTTGAAGAAGGCTTCATTGCCGACTTTTCGGCGCAACATCTGGTGGGTCACATAAGGCCCATAGTTGTAGACGATCTGAGGCTGCAGGCCGCTGTAGTAGGCGTCGGTCAGTGAAGCCCGAGGCGGAATCACGCTGGGTACCTCCTTCTCCCAGGTGCGCCGGTACTCCTTCATATGCTTCTCACAGACCTTGGGACCTGCGGCTTTGCCAAGGTACATACACGCAAAGCCTTCGGAGAGGGTCTCGGCGATCCAGAAGTCTTCCAGGCTCGCTGGCGATACCAAGTGCCCCCAATATTGATGGGCCACCTCGTGGGCCAATACGCCCTCTTCAAAGTACTTATCGGTGAGCCGCGGCTGCCCCACAAGCGGGCCGTCTGCCACCACCATCGCCTGGAGCTGCACCATGCCATGAGGTGCGATCCACACAAAGCCGCCGCACGCGGCTGGCGACTCGAACACATCGAGCTCGTCGACTGGGTAATTCGGCAGCCAGCCCCGATAATATAGGGCCATCTGGCGCACCTGCTGGCCAACGCTAGCGAGCCGTGCGGGGTGGGATGAATACAGGTGGGCCCGAACGGAGGGCAACCCATCTACCGATGGGTCCACTCGGCTGTGCCACCGCCCCACGGACACCGAGGGCCACAGCGCCGTGCCTTTGGACTCAGCGGTCTGCACGCGCCAGCCCTTGTCCTCGGTGGACTCGATTGTGGTGCCCGACACCGCCATCTGAAGATCCGACGTGGCCGGTACCGCGACGCGCATCGACATCGGCCACGCCGTGCCCACGCCATGTGCGGGCAGAGACGGCAACACAGACCGCATGCCGCTGCTATCGCCCATGGGCCGCTCGCCTAGGCACGCACCCCAATTCCGTAGGTTCCACGTATCTTTGTAGTGAACCTGGAATGTGATAGACGCCCCCGGCTCGACAGGCTCGGGGAAGAAGACCCACACATCCACTGAGCGATCGTTGGGGCCAGGGCGCACAGGCGGTGGCGGCTCATCGGCAATGGGTGAGCGGTCGTCGTCCTCGTCGGCTTGGTCCCCGTCCGTTTCATTGTCTCTGTCGCGTTCTATCAGCCCTCGGCGGTCCAGAACTGGGCTAGAGCCGACGATATTGCTACCGTCGGCCAAGGTAATGCTCTGCAGCTCCCAAGAATTCGCGATGGCCTCCGTGGAGGGGATTGAGACTTGCATACTGCGAATCGGGCCTCCCTTGGCCGTTACCGTCAGATCCGCCACCACCTCCACATCGAGTTGGCCGTCTTCGCGAGGCACCACAGTGACCCGGGCATCGGCCCGCGTCGGCACCACCCCCACCGACGCTCGCGGCGCGCTGGTCGGATCGCCCGCACGCTGCGGAGGAAGTGGAACACCCCCAATTTTGGCGCTGACCGGGTAGCCAGCCGCCGCGATACCCATGCTTCGAAGAGACCACTGCCGCCGAGCGTCCCACACCCCTTGGTCATCGCGGAGGAGGGCCAACCACCGATCTCGATCGCCCACGGACCGCTTGGCGCTGCTGAGGCCCCCGAAGCGCTGGTCTGTGAGCAAGTCAGCGACGAAGAGCTTCCGCGATGAGTCAGGCCAGGCGCGCTCCGCAAGACGCTCGACGCCGATGCCCTCGGGCACCTCCATCTGGAGCTTCTCATAGACTTTCATCCGTCGAGAGAACAGGCTTTTGGCGCGATCTAGCGCAGCATTTAGCCCCTTTCGCTCACCGTATACGACGACGCTGAACACATCTTCGCCGTCCGCCTGTCCGCCGGGCGCCCCCAAAAACGCGGTGGTCAGTCGAGGGTCAAGACTGACGAACACCCCAGCTTCTACATCGACCTTGAGCGGCGCCGCTCCACTCGCCACCGCGGTCCACGCAGACGCTTCATCGACGCCCAACAACACCATTCGATTGGCCAAGACCTGCGCATCCGCTCGATCGTTGAGGGTGACCTGGGCTGTCGCCTCGGCGTCGACCAAGACGAAGCCGACCAACGCCTTGGAGCCCCGCTCGCTCGCGCTGGGCACACGGCCAGGGCGACCGCTGGCCCGCTGCTGCTTGAGGAACTGCTCGCCATCGCGGCTCCACTCGCCGGCGAATTTTCCGCTGAAGATCGGCACGAGCACGCCATCGGTGATGGTGAGCCGCAGCGGTCCCTCCTCGATGACGATGGGCTCTTCGACCAAGCGGAACAGGTCCGGCTCGGCCGACAGGCTGGCCATGCTGCTCCAGCGGTCGATGGACACGTCGGAATCCACCGCCCCCGCAGAGTTCGCCCTCAAGGCGCAAAATCCGACCGCGCCAAGCGCAATTAGTGTACGAAGTCTCATGCTATCCCCCCCCATTTTTGAACCGATCCGAATGCGATCGTTCGACGCGGGTCCAACGTACCAACGCTACGATGGCACACCAGACTCGACCGTCACCCTCCCTTACGGGCGAGCTTCTCAAACTATTGCGTTCACGAACGGTTTCACGGTCAGCGCCACGCCCCCCCCTTCCGTGGGCGCCCCAAAATCAACGCTCATCCCCGCGTCGTGCAATCGGGAAGATCAGGCTAGGGTCCCGGTGTTCTCTCCGTGCGCCTCCCCCTCGCACTCGACCGCTGCCCCGGAGCCCTCGTGCTCACCCTTCTCGCTCTTCTCGCCCTGCCCGCCTCTGCCGCCTTACCCACGGATCTTCGCGCCGCTGTCGCCACCGGCGACTGTGCCATGGTTGTACAGGGCACAGCTGGTCTTCAATCGAGTGAGGCCCAGCTCGTTCGGGGTCGCTGCCAGCTGCGCATGGGCGACCCAACCGCCGCAATTGCCAGCCTCACCCAAGTCACCGACGACGTCTTGGATGATGTGGCGGCGTTGCACCTCGCCGAGGCCCACCTGGAGCTCGAACAGCACGAGCAAGCCACCCAGGCCCTCAACGGCGCCACCCTCTCGGGTCCTGCAGGCCTGCAACTGCGCCTGCTCCGAGGCCGCGCCCTGATCGCACAGGGGCGCTCCCTGGACGCTCGACCCGACTTGCGCCTCCTGCTAAAGACCTCTGTGGGCGATGAAGCAAGGTTCTACCTTGCGATCGGAGCCCGAGACCGTGGAGACAAAGGGCCAGCATTGGTCACCTTTCGCCGCGTCTGGGCCAGCAGCACCCGAGGCCCCTGGTCCGCCATGGCCGCCGCCGAACTCGCCACCCTGGGACACCCGGTTCCTTTCGTGGGCACTGCCGAAGAGCGCACGTTGATGCTCGATCGTATCGCGGCGCTCGACAAGGCTCACCGCTACGACGAGAGCCTGAAGCTGAGGCTCGCCCTGCACTCTGTCGAGCCGATGGGGCCCATGACTCTCGCGCGGGCCACCTTCAAAGCTCGGCAATATACGGCGTCTGTGGCCCACTACCGAAAGGCGCTTGGGGCGGCAAACCTGGCGACCGGCGGCCCATCCGATCTCTTCCAGTACGCCTTGGCCACCAGCCGAACCGGCGACTACCCCACCGCAGCCCTCATCTACAAGCGCCTGGTCAACCAGCACGCACGCAGCAAGAAGGCCGACACAGCCAGCTATAAGCTCGGATATCTACACGTCGACCGAGGTGAATGGGCGCCGGCCACCGAAGCCCTCACCCAGCACATCAAGGCCTATCCGGCCTCCAAACACCTCGACGAAGCGTACTGGTGGATGGGGTGGGGCGCCTTCGTACAAGGCGAATACGACGAAGCAAAGGGCCACTGGGCCAACCTCGCCAGCAAGCGCCCCCGTTCGAGCCTGGTCGCCGGCTCCAAGTACTGGACCGCCCGCATCCATGGACTCAACGGCGACAAAGGCGCCGAGAGCAATGCCATGACGCGGGTGCTCAAGAGCTACCCCACCTCAGGATATGCCTGGTTCGCCGCCGAGCGGATCGGGGCTCGCAATGCGGTACAGCCCGCTGCCGAGCCTCCCGACTGGCCCGAAGGCTTCGCCCAACCCGAGGTCTTCGCCCGCTACCAAACCTTGGTGGGGGCCGGCCTTGAAGACCTCGCCAGAGAGGAGCTCAAAGGCCTAATTCCAGCCGCAAAAACTTCAGGTCGCGAAGCCCGACTCGCCCTCGCTTGGGCCCTGATCGACGCGGGCGCCTACCGAGATGGACAGTCGCTGGCCCGACCCTACTGCGTCTCTCCCTGGAAAGGCGGCGATCCCGTCGCTCAACAGGCCTGCTACCCCCGCCCCGCCCAGGCCGTGGTCCGCGCGACCGCGGAGCGATTCCAAGTCCCCGAGGTCGTGCCATACGGCATCATGACGACAGAATCGGCCCTCGACCCCACCGTCGTGTCCATCGCCGGCGCCCGGGGCCTGATGCAGCTGATGCCCAAGGAAGCCGAAGGCTTACACAACACCTTGTACGAGGGCCGCCCCTACCACCCCGACATGCTGTTCAGCGCCCCGTACAACGCCAGCCTCGGTGTCGCGGAGCTCGGCACCAAGCAAGAGCTGCTCGGAGATGTGCTGGAGGGGCCGGACATCGTGGCAGCCATCGCGGCCTACAATGGCGGCGAGAACGCCGTGAAGCGCTGGGCCGATGGCCTCGGCGGACACCCGGACTTCGACCAGTTCACCGAACAGATCGGCTACACCGAGACCCGCCGATACGTGAAAAAGGTGCTTGGAACCGTCATGGCCTATCGGTACGTCTACGGAGACCCGTAGGCGCGGCGCGCTCTACAGCACGTCCACGTCGAAGGGCATCATCGCCATGGCCTGGCCCGAGTGCTCCGTCAGCAACTCCAGCGCCTGTACCAAGCGTTCCGAGCCCAAGCGGCCTCCCATGGCCGCCGCCCAGCTCAACACCGGGGGCAAGGCCGCCTGGGCCATGCCCGGCACCGCTTGTTGCATCACCCGCTCCGCCACCGAGGGCCGAGGCACGGTGCTCACATCCAGGCGCGGCGCCGTACGAGGCAAACTGGCGAGCACACGGGCGCGCTCCACCGCATCCGCCAAGCCGCCCAACCCATCCGCGAGGCCTCGCTCCACCGCGTCGGTGCCCGTCCACACGCGGCCTCGGCAGTGCGGCTCGATCTCGTCTTCTGGCACATCGCGACCGGTGGCGACGCGCTGCACAAAGTCGCCATAGACCCGCTCCAAGCTCTGGCGGAACCGGACCCGCTGCGCTGGTGTGAACCGCTGGGATGCGGACATCACATGCACATTGGGAGCTGCGGCCATCTGTTGACTATGAACGCCCAGTTTTCGGAGGCCACCCCCGAGCACGACCTTACCTCCAAAAACACCGATCGAACCCGTGAGAGTACCTTTCCTAAGCATAATTTCGTGAGCTGGAGCCGAGAGGTAGTACCCCCCGCTCGCCGCCACATCCTCGAAACAGGCCACAACAGGTTTGTCGCGGTGCAGGAGGTCCACCTCACGCCAGATCAGGTCGCTCGCCAGGGCGCTGCCCCCCGGGCTGTTGACATAGAGCACCACCGCCTTGACACGGTCGTTGTGGCGGAGCTGACGGATCGCCGCGATGACCTTGCGGGCGCGGATCGATGAGCCCCGAGACGAGCGATCCATCACGATGGGGCCATCGAGGTAGAGCACCGCCACGCCATCGCCGCTCGCTCGCACCTTGGCCAGCTCGGCCAGCACCGTGGCGAATCCCGCCCATCGGGCCCAGTCCAACAGCCGGATGCCCTTACCGTGGGTCTCTTTGAGCCAGTCCCGGAGCTGATCTTCGTAGCGAAGCGCGTCGACCAAGCCCAGCTCGAAGGCTTCATCTGCAGCGAGGGGTGCGTCGGCCAGCGCCTTGTCGAGGCTCGCCGCAGACAAGCCCCGCGCTTCGCAGATCTCGGCCATCACTGAGCCGTGCAGTCCCTCGATGAGCGCGCCGATGGCCTCTTGGCTCGCCACGGAGGCGAAGCTGCGGGTGTAGGCCTCACCGAAGGACTTGTACGCCCCCGCCGCCTCGAAGTCCGGCGCCACACCGAGCTGCTCCAAGGCCGCGCCGAAGAAGGTCAACTCGGCGCCGATGCCCAGCAGAGACACCTGGCCCGTGGGCAGGCAGATGACCTCGTCACACGCCGACGCTAGCCACAAGACGGCGGTGCCCGGTGTCTCCACCATCGCGTAGACCGGCGTGCCGCTGCCTCGGAGCGCCGTAATGCTCGACCGAAGATCCGCGGTCGCCGCCCATCCTCCCGGAGTGGCTTCAATGCGCAACAGCACCGCCGCGACCGCTGAGTCTTGGCCGATCTGGTGAAAGCGATCGAGCCATTGCGTGCGGGCCCGCACATCGGCGAGCCGTCGAACGGGCACGTCCAGGACACACTTGGGTCCCGTCACCATGCGGCGCACACCACGGGCCAACGCCTGCACCGGCGTCGCCGCAACTCCCAAACCTGTGCGCACTACGTCCGCCACCATCATGGAACCTCACCTGATAATCGTCGTCACGATACAGGTGCGCGTCAATGTGCGAGCCGCCCGAGGACCCATGCTGGAACTGACCGCCGAAGAGCGAGCCGTGTTGGACAAGGTGCCCACAGACGACCTGGCGGAGATGGCGGTCGAGCTCGATCTGCTCCTGGACGCCGAGCACGACAGAGAGAGCCTTCTGATGGGCTGCCTGTCCGCTCTGATGGACCGCGCCGAGGTCGAGGGCCTGCCCCTGTCGAAGTATGACGCCGAAGATCTGGCCGAACTCCCTCCTGCGCACCTCGAAGCCCTGGGGCGACACATCGGCATGAAAGGCCGAGTGACGGTCCGCGCCGTTCTTCGTCAAGGCACAAAGACCTGGCGGCAGTACAAGCGAGACCGCCCAAAGAGCGCAACGGCCCTGTTGGTTCCGCTGTTGTTGGGTGTGCTGGCTCGCGCAGCCCTGCACCGTCAACAACGTGCCTAGCGGTGAAGGCTTCGTCAGAGCCCTTGACAGGTCACCCCCTTCAAAGAAGAGTCACGCGACCCGGTGTGGAGGCGCTCCGTGAGCGAAAAGACCTGTCCGTCTTGTGGGACCGACGTACCCAGTGTGGCCAAGCGCTGCCGTGAGTGCTTCCACGACTTTTCAGAACCCATCAAAAAGGGAGTTGGCAACGGCCCTCTCATCTTCTTGGGCTTCCTGGCCGTCATGTCCGTGGTCGGTGCGGCGACGCTGTTCACCATCACCCAGTTCAAGCTGAACCAGTACACCCAGGTGAACCAGGACAGCCAGTTCATCGTCACGGTGAGCGAGTACGTCACCGGCGTGTCGACCGAGCGGGTGCCGTTCAGCGACGTCTCTGCCGTCCAGCACGTTGTAGGCGGCAAGGGCAGCTATGAGCTCCGCGTGCTCAAGGGCGATGGCTCCAGCATGCTGATCAAGACCTCGCCCAAGAGCCTCAAGGGCGAAGCCGAGCAGTACGCCCGGATCATGGACAAGCCGTTCACCGAGGTCGACAACTCGGTCAGCTGGACGGACAAGCCAGCCGAAGGCTCGTAGCCTCACCACCACCGCACAGTCAGCGGGAGCCCCGTGCTCGACGTCTCCAACCGCAAGGCGACTGCCGACCTCGCTGTAGACCTCGGCACGTCCAACACGCGCTTGGCCCTCAAAGGCAAGGGCGTCGTGGTCGACCAACCCTCGGTCGTGGCCACCCAAGGCAACCAGAAGGGCCGCGAGGTCGTGGCCATCGGCGAAGAAGCTCGCCGAATGCTGGGCCGCACCCCAGCGGGCACCCTGGTCACCCGCCCGGTGCGCGATGGGGTCGTCAGCGACTTCGACGCCACCGAGCAGCTGCTGCGCCACCTGCTGCGCAAGCTACCAGGCCGGGGACTGCTTCGACCCCGGCTCTTGGTCTGCATCCCTTCCGGCGCCACCGAGGTGGAACGCCGCGCCGTGACCGACGCGACTCGGGCCGCGGGGGGGCGCGAAGTCCAGCTCGTGGCATCGAGCCTGGCCGCCGCGGTCGGCGCGGGACTCCCCCTGGAAAAGCCAGTGGGGAACCTCATCATTGACATTGGCGGCGGCAGAGTTGAAGCGGCGGTCACCAGCCTGGGCGGCTTGGTCGTGCGCCGCAGCGTTCCCATGGCCGGCGACGCCATGGACGCGGCGGTGCGGGCTTGGCTGAGTCACGAGCGCGGCGTGCAGATCGGAGAACGAACCGCCGAACAGCTCAAGCGACGCATCGGCACCGCCTCCCTGCTGATCGAACCCAAGACTATGCGCATCCGAGGACGCGACATCGAGACGGGGGCCCCCCGTGAGCTCGATGTCGACAGCAACGATCTGGTCGTGGCGCTCAAGCCGGTGGTGGACCGGATCCGGGACGTGGTGCTGGAGGTGCTGCGCGAGACGCCCCCGGAGCTGGCCGCAGACGTCGTGGAGCGAGGCGCCCTGGTCTGCGGTGGTGCAGCGCGCCTACACGGCCTGACGGACGTGTTGAGGGATGCCACGGGCCTGCCCGTCCTGCTCGCCGACAACCCCGAGCACGCGGTGGCGCAAGGGGCGGCCCGCATGCTCGAAGACCCGACGCTCCTCGCTCGCGCCGTCGACGTGACATAGGGGTCCACGAGGCCCCCATGATCCGCGTCAACGCCCAGCTCCAGATCGACGAACGCACCTTCACCTTCCGCACGAGCCGGTCCGGCGGTGCGGGCGGTCAGCACGTCAACAAGACCGAGTCTCGCGTCGAGCTCATCTGGAACCTCAACACCGCCGACCTCCCACACGCCATCGACGCTCGGATCCGGGCCAAGCTCGCCAATCGCATCAATCAAGAGGGCGAGTTGGTGGTCGTGGCCCAGGACCATCGCAGCCAGCTCCGGAACAAAGAGGTGGCGATGGAGCGCCTCGTGGAGCTGTTGCGCGTAGCGCTACATCGGGAGCGCCCCCGTCGAAAAACCCGGCCGAGCCGATCGTCGCAGCGAAAGCGCATGGACAAGAAGAGCGAGCGAGGCAAAACCAAGAAGCTGCGCGGGAAGGTGAAGCAGTGAGCGCGCCTCTGGCAGATCGCCTGCGTCCGACCACCCTCGACGATGTGGTGGGCCATGAGCGCTGGCTCGGACCCGACGGGGCTCTGCGCCGCGCTGTCCATGAAAAGACGCTCCGCTCCCTCATTCTCTGGGGGCCGCCCGGCTGCGGCAAGACCACCCTCGCGCGGATCCTCGCCGCCACCACCGATGCCCAATTCGTGCAGCTCTCGGCGGTGTTGGACGGGGTGAAACAGCTTCGCGAAGTGCTAGACCAAGCCAAGAAGGCAAAGGCGAAAGACGGCCAAGAGACCATTCTCTTCGTCGACGAAATCCATCGCTGGAACAAGGCGCAGCAAGACGCGCTGCTGCCCCACGTCGAGGCTGGAAACCTGCTGCTCATCGGAGCCACCACCGAAAACCCATCCTTCGAGATCAACGCCGCCCTGCGCTCCCGCGTGCAGCTCGTTCGCCTGGAGCCTGTCTCCACCGAAGACGTGGCGGGCGTGCGTCGCAAGGCCCGCGCCGATCCAAACGGCCTGTCCGACCCCTACGTGCCGCGCACGCCCTACGC
>JBGCER010000111.1:0-6426 GCA_045106515.1 Myxococcota bacterium | reverse complement strand
TCTTGCCTGAAGCTGCTGCGAGTCTGAGGAATGCTATCCGCCACGAACGCCGGTCCTGGCGTGTCGATGGCGTGCTCGGTCGTCGTCCCGTCTGGTGTGAATCTTGTCCATTCCAAAGAGGCGCCCTGCTCTTTAGAGCCGTGCATGATCAGGTCATCGCCGGAGACCGACAGGGACGCGCCGGCCCGGTCGAGTTGATCGGTTTCGAAGAGGACGTTTCCGTCCATGTCCGCCAGTCGCATGTCACCCGTGATGCTCCTCTCCAGCACTACGGTGCGGTGCCCCCATGAGTGCACGTCGAACGGCC
Organism: Myxococcota bacterium; assembly: GCA_045106515.1. Lineage (GTDB taxonomy): Bacteria > Myxococcota_A > UBA796 > UBA796 > REDI01. The sequence continues at coordinate 6,119 of JBGCER010000111.1, read as the reverse complement.
TCCACACGGGCGAAGGTTGCTCTTCACGCACGGTGTTGAGCGTCGATCGGCACACGGCGGGGTCGGGCGCGCTGCAGGCGTAGAGGGACGCGGTCACGCCGAGGGCGGCGGCAGCCCGGAGTGCCGATTTGTGGCTATAAACACTCGAAAGTGCTCGCGAAATTTGTAGGCCCAAGCTCATGACTCCCCCCTCCGCCGCCGAGTCCACCCGATCCCGAACACCAGCCCGGTCAGACTCCAGCTCACCGGCGCGCCGAGGCTATTGCACCCGCTGGACGGCTCGATGGTGAGGCTCTGCTCCGCCGTGGCTTCTCCTGCAAAGCCGTTGACCGTGTGCACAACACGGTAGTCCCCAGCGCGCTCGAACGTGAACACCGCGATGCGCTCGTCGGACTCCAAAACCAGGGCATCGTCGCTGTCGAAGACCTGCCAGAGCTGGTCGTCGAGGCACGCGATGGGGTTTGAGGGGTCAGCGACCGAAAAGCTGTGGGTTATGGCGTCTACGTCGACCTTTGTGAACGCTGCGTCTGCCTCGGCGCATGCGATAAAGGCCTGGCGCGAGCCCACGCAGGAGACCTCGGTCCCACCGAGGCCATCGGCGATCTCGGTGCAAGTGCGCTGCCCGTAGAGCCCGGGCGTCTCAAAGCGGCGCACTACGTCTGGACCGTCATCGCGGGTGTCGTCTCCCCACTCCATCCACCACGCGACGCCGTCTTCAGGGTACGCGCACTGCCGCGTGAATGGCACCACTCCCATGGTCCTGGACGTGTCGAAGGTGCCGTCCGTCACTCGGCACTGGGCTGGCGTCACACGGCCTCTCCCCAAAATGAACGGCACGCCACGGGCCTTGAGCCAGTCTAGGTGCACGTCCACGCGGGTGTGTTCATCGGGTTCGCTGGCGCAGGGCGTGGCCGTCTGGGAGAGGATCGACGTCAGAATCGCGCTCCCATTTACATAGGAAATGCCAGGTCCGCCGAGGTCTTCACCGCAGCCGCCGACGTTGCCATTGAATGCGAAAAGTCGGTCTTGTAGGCCTGGAATATCGGGGTTTGTGAAGATTCCCAGGTCGACCACGCGGGTGTCACCACGCCGCTTGGTCCGGCCGTCGTCGGCGCCTTGAGAGGTCGGGCCATAGCCAATCGCCGTCAGGCCGCTGTCGATCGAGTCCTCGTCGAGGGGAGCGTCATTCACGGGCATGGCCGGTGCGTCGATGGGCGCTGCAAGCTGTATCGCGGCGATGTCAAAGCCCCGAGTTCCGGTGCCCTCATTGTCCCAGTTGGGGTGCGCGACCCATGAGGCCGAGGCGATTGGAGATTGGTCTCCGTTGGATCCGCCCCAGGCCGTGATGCCGTCTGCCGGGGTGTCGTCGGGGATGCACCGGGCTGCGGTCAGCAGCCAAAGCCCATTGGGATCGATGAGGGTTGCTGTGCAGTCTTGATCGCCGCTGGTCGCCGCGGCACGAATGAACACGATTTCGGGGAGCTCGCCGGTTCTGACCAGGGCCCCGCCGGTGAGGTTGTTCTGATCGGGCTCCGAGCCGGACCCGCCGGTGGCCAGGGCCGCGGCGGGCGTGGCGAGGGCCAATGCGATGAATGCCATACGGAACATGGGTGCCTCCAGCAACTCGAGGCTCGAATCCTAGGCTCCGGCCCCCCCCCCAGGCCAAAGAGCCTATCTGTCGATTTAATGGTCCGCAATGCGCGTTATGGAACGCAGGTGAACACGGGGCGGAGGCCTGCACCGCCCGACGAGTAGTTGCCGTAGTTTTCGTAGTAGGTTCCGAAGTTGTGGGTCTCGCACTCGCCAGCCTTCGCCGACGTTCCCGTAGAGTCGGCGTCGAAGCACCACATGCTCAGGGCGCTACTGGAGGTGTCGCCCGCGCTGGTGTAGCCGAAGTCGCTGGAGAGTTGCGATAGTGCGGCGGCGTTCCACGTGAGGGTCACGCGGTATGCGGTCGCGGTCAGACCCTTTGAGCTGCAGACGCTCGCATGGTCGCTTCTTGTTGCTCGATAGTTAGCCTTGACCCAGTAATAGCCAAGGTGGAACGTCACGTCGTTGCTGACGGTGACCACGCTGGACGTCACGTCGACGCTGTCGTCTCCGTCGTCGACGGTCATGGTGCAGCTCCACTCATCGCCGTCGCCCGTGTCCGCGGCGTCGATCATGTCGTCGCTGTAGGCGATCGTCGAGGTGCTGCCCGTCCAGCCGGAGCCATCGCGGGTCCACTCTGCGGTGTAGGTGAGGGTGTCGCCGTCGGCGTCGGTGGCCAGGGTGGTGACGTCGCACAGCAGGTCATCATCGGACGAAGGCGCGCCGGGGTCGATTTCGACGGCCATGCCGGTGGGCGGGGTGTTCTCGATGAGGATGGCGGTACCGCTGACGGTCGCCGAGGTGTCGGTGCCGTCGGACACGGTGATGGTCACGTTGACCGACTCGTCTTTGGAGAACCAGGTTGATCCGTCGAGCGTGCTCCCGGTCGCGCCGATGGCGGTCCCATCGACCGTCCACACATAGGTCGCGGTGAGGGTGTCACCGTCGGCATCGGTGGCGGCCCACGCTGCGGTCAGGGTGTCGTCGGTGCGCACCATCGAGCCGGGGCTCAGGGTGACGCTGGTGAGGACTGGCGCGCTGTTGACGACCGTCACCACCGCCGAGCGGACCGTAGCGCCGTCGTCTTCGCCATCATTGGGCGTGACTTCGACGTACACCTCGTCATCCCGGTCGAAGAAGTCCGACGACAGGGTCTCGGTCACCGCCACCTGGGCGCCGTTGACGAACCACGCATAGCGGGGGGAGATGACGTCTTCATCGGCGTCGCTGAGTGCGCCTAGAGTGAGCGTCAGGGTGTCGCCCTCGGCTGGGGCTGCCTGATCGATGATGACCGACTCCACCGTAGGCAGCGCGTTGGAGACGACCAGCTCCGCGCTCATCACGGCGGCCCCTTCGTCTTCTCCGTCGAACGGGGTCAGGGTGCAGACGACAGAGTCGCCCTTTGCGAACGCGTCGCCCGTGAGGGTGGCTTCGGACGATGCGGCCACGCCGTTTACGGTCCAGGCGATGCGGCTGTCTTCGCTATCACCGTCCACATCGGCCCATCCTTCGGACAGGCATCCGAGCGTGTCCACGACGGTCGCCGTTTCAGGCGTGATCACCGCCCCGGTCACGCTGGGCGGGGTGTTGCCGATCACGAAGGGCCCCGCGGTCCCGACTTCGCCATCGATGGTGCCGTCGTTGGGGGTCACTTCGACGAGGACAGAGTCGCCCTTCACAAACAGGCTTGATGACAGGCTGTCTCCGGTGCCGGCTTCGGTGCCGTTGACCGACCACGCAATGGCCGTTGTGACGGCGTCCTCGTCGACGTCCGACACGTCGAATGCAGCAGTGAGGTCCGTGTCGGTTGTCGGCCCGTCTGGCGTCACGGTGATCGGGCCCACCGCAGGCGCGCTATTGAGAATGGTCAGACTCGCGGTGACCGTCTCGCCGTCGAGCTTGTCATCGCGGGGGATGATCGTGACTTCCCAGGTCTCATCTCGCTTAGTCCGCGCGGCGGGCACGGTGAGCACACCGTCTAGGTCTGCTTGGGGCTGCCCGTCGACGGACCAGGTGATCGCCAGTTGGACCTCATCGTTCTTGTTGGGGTCTTCCGCCTCTTTCGTGATGGACAACACAAGGTCGTCGACCGTGGTTGGCGCCTCGGGCTGGAGCTGGATGCCCGGTGGCAAGGGGGCGCCATTGCATGCGGTGAGGGCGAGGGCAGAGAGGCCGAACAAGAGGGAAGAGATGCGCATTTGAAGCTCCGTGGCGAGGTCCCTGGCTACTGGCGAATTCCTCGCCGCGCAAGGCCAAACATGTGAACGGTTAGCCTCGTGTCATGGCTCATCCTCACTCGGGCGATTGTGCATCGTTCCGGGGCCGGTCGGTGAACGCCGATGAGCGGACTCGCTACGAACTGGGTAGGGTCTGCTGCCCTAGCTGGAGGCCCACATGCGTCACGCCCTGCCCATTTTGCTGCTGCTCACCGCCTGTAATGGCAAGGACGACGACGATGTGGACGTCCCCGTGCCACCCGGCCAGGTCGAGGGCGAGGTCGTGGACTATGTGTACGGCTTCGATGCCTGGTCTGGAGCTGCGACGGCCACGGTGTCGTTGGACGTCGAGCTCGGCGGAGACTGCGCCCAACTTGACTATCTGGCACCCGAACCCCAGGCGTGCCGATTTGACGGGCAAGAAGGCACCTGCACGATTCAGGGCGACGTGCTCACCGTGTGCGGCCCCGAAGGCGTACCGCAGGGCAGCACACTCGTTGTTGAAGTCGACTTGGTCGTCCCTAAAGAGACCTATCTAAGCACCGATCTGGGCTACGCGACAACCGCTCTGGGCGGTGAGTCCGACCACTATTTGCTGTCTTGGTTCGGCGGATGCGCGCGCTTTGGACCCTGCGACGTAGACCCCGCTACCTTCGCCACGTATCGCTTCGAGGTCGCTCATCAGGCGGGGGAGATGCTGCTGTGCCCAGGCGAGCTCGACCCGGGAGATACGCTATCGACCTGCACCTTCGAGTTGGACGGGGGCCCCACGTATTCGGCTTTTGGATTCGCGGTCTCTTCCCGGCTTGAGCGCGTGGAGCTGGGCCGAGCTGGAGATGTGGACGTGGTCTGGTACGACCACGATGGAATCCGGCAGTCCAGTGAGGTCGATATCGATGATATCAAAGACTTTATGTCGTTTATGGAGGAGCTGGCTGGCCCATACCCATACGGCGATGAGCTGCGCTTCTTCTCGTGGGATTCGTACTGGGCAGGCTTTGAGCACCCGGGAAACATCGCCATGAACCAGAACCTCACCCCCGTTCCGACGATCTACCGAGACAACCCGCTGCTTCACACGACCCTGCACGAGATCACCCATATGTGGGCGGGCAATCAGACGACCTTGGCGAGCGATCGCGACTTCGCGTGGAAGGAAGCGACGGCGGAGTACCTGACCTTCGTTTGGGAAGATGACAATGAGATGGGCGAGCGCAGCTTGCAATATTGGAAGGTCGTCGCCGGTCTGGCCACCACCTTCGCCGCGCCCGAAGATCCCGAACTCGGCCTGTTCGACTTCTACAGCAATGCCTATGGGCCCGGCCCCATGATTCTGTTCCGGCAGCTCGAGGTCATGTTTGGCCGTCAGGCCGTGCTCGAGGCGATGACTGGGTTCCTGGGCAATGGCGCGTCCACCGCGTCGATCGACGATGTGCAAGCGGCCCTCGAAGTGGCGACCGGCGAGGACCTAGAGGCCTACATGAACACCTGGCTCCGCGGCAGCGGCGAGCCTGCGTGGCCCACCATCGGCACTCGGATCGAAGGCGACACGCTCATCGTGGACCAGTCGACCATGGATGGAGAGGTCTGGCCGTGCGCCTTTCACATCCGCATCGTCGACAGCGTCGGAACGCTGGATGTACCTGTGCGATACGAGCTCGACGGCACCTCTACATCATTGACGCTGGCGTTGTCGCGCTCCCCGGAAGCGGGAGCCACCATCGAGATCGACCCCTTCAAAGAGGCGTTGGTCTACGCCGACGCGTCCAAGCTTTGGCAGCCGACGGCCGAGGAGTTGGGCTTTCGAGGGCACTGATGTGCGGCCGGGGAGCCGTCATCTGCCGTGAGTTCGGTGGTGTGATACGCCGTGAGGTGGATCAAGATCGGTGGAACGGCCCGCCCGCCGGGCGGAGGGCCCTACCCTCCGCCCAGCCTCAGCAGCATGATCCCGACTCGCCGTAGCTTCTCTTGGACCTCGGCCCCGCCTTCGAGGTGGACCAAGTCCAAGACCGCGCACGCCTCAGCGGCAGAGCCCACCGCGATGCTCAGGTGGTTGCGTCCGGCCGCGCTCGCTCGTCGGCCTCTGGCGATGCCCTCCGCGATGTTGAGCGCGACTGAGTCCATCGCGCGGCAACCTTGGTCTTTGAGATGGGAGGTTCCCCGTGGCCAGTGGGCCTCTCTGAACCAATGGACGCACTCGACCGATAGCCGATAGGCGTCTAGAGTCTCGTGCTTGAACCTGAACATCTGTCCTCCGTAGACCCCGATTTGAGGTGGGGTTCACAGCGCAGCGCCCCCCTCAAGTCGGGGTTG
>JBGCER010000110.1:0-13615 GCA_045106515.1 Myxococcota bacterium | reverse complement strand
GGAGGCCCGCGTGGCGACCGACGACAACAACCCCCTGCGAGCAGCCAAAGACAAGCTCATCCGCGAAGCTGCGGCGAGCGCCGCCAAGTCTGCGCTAGACCAGGTGACCCAACGCGCGAACGACGCGGTCGATGGGGCGCTCTCCGACGCGGAGGGCTGGGTGGGAAAAGCCGCGGAAGATGCCGAGAAGCGGCGTTCCGACAGCGGGCTACCCAGCACCTCAGCCACCATCCCGGACTGGGCCGAGTCATTGGAGCAAGACAGCGAAGACGCCTTCCAACGCGGCCGAGCGCTAGATGCGGATGAGCCCGCCTCGCCCGCGCCCGATGACGAAGCCCGCGCCAAGATCAAGGAACAGCTCGCCCGCATGAAGCAAGCCTTGGCTGAGGGCCGCGATCCCCTCTTGGTCGAAGCAGATCGGGTGCTCGACCAGGCCCAGACCACCCGCGCGGCCACCGCCTCGCCCATGGTGAGCCTGGAAGATGAGCTGGACCACATGGCGGCTCAAGCGGCTGCCGATGCCGGTGCGAGCGTGGCCCGAGCGCCCGAAGACACCTCGCGCCCCACCCTGACCCCCATCGCCGAACCCGTGAGCGAAGAACCCGAGGAACCCGCCAGCGCGGACAGCGTTGACCCAGCCCTCGCCGCGCTCGCCGCTGCAAAGGCGGCCCGGCGCGGCGCCGCCGACGACCCCTCCGTGTTCGACGAGCCAGCCACCGTCGTCGACGATGTGGAGGCCATCCTCGCCCGAGCCCGCGCCGCCCGGGCCAAGTCCGGCTCCCCATCCAGCAAGCGAGACGAGGACGTGCGCGCCGAAGCTAGGGCTCGCGTGGCCCGCATCGCCGATGAGGCGTTCGCATCCGCACAGAGCACGCGGATCGGGCCGTCAGATGAGCCGGAGCTCATCGCACCCCCCGCTCCACCGTCCGACCCCCTCGCCGCCGCTGAGGCGATGCTGGCCCGGGCCAAACGGGCCCGGCAGGATGCCGGCACCGACACCTCGGAGCTCGACGCCATTCGGCAAAGGGCCCGGGACAAGATCGCAAAAATACTGGAAGAACCTTCCAGTTCGGCCCTTCATCGGGCGCGAAACCAGATGGCACAACAGCAGAGCAAGTCCGCCGCGGACCTGGCCGCCGAGGCCTTGGCCGCCGGACAAGCCGCCCGAGAAGAGCGCGAGGCCCTGGCCCAGCGAGTGGCGAGTCGGCGCGGGCCCCACCACCCCTTGGCGCCGACCCTCGACGAGCCCGAAACCAGCGACGACGATCTGGATGAGAGTACCCCACCCAAGCGGCGCCTCTAGGTGGCACTGCAGCTCGGTGTTCAGAACTGGGTGGATGGGGACAGCACGGTGCTCTGGCACCCGGTCACCGGCCGGCACGTGCGCCTGGCCACCTCGACCTGGAACCACGTGCAGCGCTATCCCGACGATCCGCGCGTCGCGCCGGTCATCCAGCGCCTCGACCGCCACTACCTGCTCGCTCGCAGCCCACGACCGCCATGGCCAGACCTCATCCCGTGCAGGTCTCGTCTCGTGCTCTTTCTGCCCGACGAAGCCTCGCTCTGGCTGCCGGTTCCAGGCTTTCGAGGGGCGGGGGGCTATGGCTACCGCGCCTTTCAGCTCTCGCCGGTGGGCTTTGCCGTGTGGCAGGCCATCAATGACAGCCGCACCATCGCTGACGTGGCCCAGCGGGCGGGCACGGACCTGATCACGGTGCAAGCGCTGTGCGCCCTTCTGACCGGACCGGAGCTTCAAGCGCTTCAATTGCGCGACACACCTCCTCGGCCTTCCGACCTGGGACTGGAGCGCCTGCTGGACACGCCGCGCCCACCCAACGCCCGTCCACCCCATCTGACCGGGGCCGCTGGAGAGACCACCCTCACCTGGTACCACCTGCACGAGATCACAGATGGGGCCTCCCACTTCGACGACCGCGAAACCACGGTCGCCCACGGCCTGGGGAAGCCCCACCCGGCCCTCGCAGGCCAACGATACGGCGCCGCGCTCCGAGCGGGGCTGCACGCTCGCGGCGTGCTTCCCAAGGCCGGTCTTGTTGTGGAAATTGGCTGTGGAACCGGGGAGCTCGCCGAGGCATGGCTGGACTCTGAGCCGTCGGAGGCGCGCTACCTGCGTGTGGACCTATCGCCGGAGCTGCTGCGAACCCAACGGCAGCGGGTGCCACAAACAGCGGGGGTGCTCGCCGATGGCCTGCGCCTCCCCCTGCGAGACGGAACGGTCGATCTCATCGTCAACAACGAGGTCATCGCCGATCTAGAAGCCGTCCCAGTCGACCCGGACGACCCCTCCCCTAGCCCCTCGGCCGTTCGAGCCCTCGACGCCCTCCGGCAGGCTGGCGTTCAGCCCTTCCCTGGCCGCACCTGGGTCAATGTGGGAGCGTTCGACTTTGTGGCCGAGATCGCCCGCGTGCTCAAGCCTGGCGGTGCCGCCTGGCTCTCGGAGTTTGGGGTGCGCGAGGGCCCCCCACAAGAGGCCGCGCAGCTCGACCACCCCGAGGTGGCGATCCAAGTCGAGCACCTGGCCGCCGTCGCCCGTTCTCACGGCCTGGTGGTGTCGGTGGAGCCCTTGGCCGACGTGCTGGGCCTGGACCTGCAGACCCATCAGGTGAGCCGAGCGTCCTGGAGCGCTGTGAGGGCGCTGGCCCGCAGCCGAGATGTGTCGTTAAAGGCCCGCTCCTGGACGACCCAAGACTTGGAGCGCACCCTGCCCTTCAAGATCACCGGCCTGCGCAGCGTGAGCTTCGCCGACGAAGGCCCCGCCCCTCTCATCACTCGATTCTGGAGTTGGACCCTTCGAAAGCCGAAGGTCGCCGCCCACTCCACCCCCACCGTTTCAAGCTAGCGCCTCGCCGTGCTAGGCCGATGTACCTGACGCACTCTGGAGCCTGTCCATGCGCCCACTGACCCTGACCTGCGCCCTGAGCCTCGCGGCCTGCGCGGGCAAGTCCCCCTCCGCCCCCCAGCCTGCCGACGCGTGGCTGACGCTGAACCCCACCGCCCCCGACGTGTGCTTCCCCGCCCCCGTTGGGCGAATGGACAAAGAGGCGCGGAGCGCATGGGTCGAGGCGGTGAATCATGCGAAGGTCCAAGATCTCGCGGCGGCCCAAGCGTCTTTTGCACGGGTGGACGGCGGCGAAGGTCCGGCGTCGCAGATCGCCATCGCCCTGCAGACAGAGACCGCCGAGCAAGCCGAGACCCGCTATGGCGTGCTAATCGCCGCAGTCGAGGCCGACTCTAGCAATCTATGCCTCACCCACACCACCAGTATGTTCGCCACCGGCTTGAGAAAATTCGATAAGGCGAAGGCCTGGAATACCCAGGTCCGCCAGGCCCTGCCAAATAACGAGGCGCCTCGATTTATGGAGGTGATCCTGCACCTGAGCCAGTTCGGTGGCGATGAATCGTTCGCCCCACTCATCGACGCGGCGGTCACCGACTTCCCGGACTTCGACCCGTTCCGACTCTACCGGGCCGCCATGCGCGTGCAGGCCAAAGACTTCGCGGGCGCCGTTGAGGACTTTGCGAACGTAAAAAGCCTGGATCCCCAGTCTGCGATGATGTACCGAATGTCGCTCCAAGGGGCGGGAGACCTGGACCCCTACCTGCGCTACGCCATCGCTGAGAAGGCGCCCCTGGGCGACAACGGCAGCTTGGCCGCCTCGGAGGCGCCGGCGGCGGACTTCGCCAAGATGCTCGCCGTCGGTCCCACCCAAGGATTGCGGGCTATTATCGAGACGTCTGAAGGCACCATGCGATGCGACCTGCGATGGGACAAAACGCCGGTGACCGTCGCCAACTTTGTCGGCTTGGCCCGCGGATCCCAGCCGTGGACCGACCCGGCCACCGGCGCGCCAAAGGCCGAGCCCTACTATGACGGCACCCAGCTTCACCGGGTCATTCCCGAGTTCATGATTCAGGGCGGCGATCCCACAGGAACGGGCAGCGGCGGCCCCGGCTACAAGTTCTGGGACGAGACAACGCCGGTGACTCCCCTGGACCGTCCAGGCTTGCTGGCCATGGCCAACTCGGGTCCCAATACGAATGGTTCACAGTGGTTTATTACCGAAGTACCCGTCACCTACCTGAACGGAAAGCACACGGTCTTCGGCGTGTGCGACGAGGAGAGCGTTCAGGTGGTCAAGACCATTGCGCGGGTCCCCCGAGATGAGAGAGACAAGCCGCAAGAGCCCATTATCGTCGACCACATCACCATCGAAGGCTTCTAGATGGCGCGGCGCACATGACCTCTCAAACGCCCCCCACCGGCTGGCAGCTCGCCCCCTCGGCGGTGCCTGGGATCGTGGTTTATGAGCCCATTCCTGACGATCCTTCGCGCCTAGACGCACCCGATGGGGGCTACCGGTGCCCGCGCTGTGCGGGTCCCATGGCATTTTCCCCTGAGCAGGGCGCGTTGGCGTGCGAACAATGCAGCTATGCCGCCGCGACTCAGGCCGAACCCGCGGAGATCAAGACCACCCGATTCACCGAAGCCGCCATCCGCGAGGCCAGCGAGTCATGGACCCTTGAACGTAGAGATCTGCACTGCGATGGGTGCGGCGTGGACCTGGCTATCGCTCCAGGAACCTTGGTCGTAAATTGCCCTTTCTGCGGGTCTAACCAAGTCTTACTGCGCGAGGGAACCGTCCGCGGCCTCCGGCCTTCGGCGGTCCTGCCCTTCGCGGTGGAGCACGAAAGCCTGACCGAGCCCGTGCGCGCCTGGCTTGGCGCCGGCTGGCTGCACCCGTCGGACCTGGCATCCCACGCGCTGCTAGAACGCTTTTCCGGGATCTACCTCCCATTCTGGCTCTTCGATGCGCGCTGCGATGCTCGGTGGACCGCCGAGGTCGGTCGCTCGGTGGCCCGCACCGTACGCCGAAATGGGCGAAGCGTCGTGGAGCATCGCATCGAGTGGCGCAGGGCCAGCGGACGCATCCGACTCGACCTCAACAACCGGCGGGTTTTCGGGTCCACCCGGGTCGCTCTGGGGCTCATCCGCTCCGCTGGCCCATACCACCTAGCGGACTTGGTCCCGTACGCCCCTGGCTTCTTGGCGGGCTGGCAGGCGCTCACCTACGACATCGGACTCACCGAGGCCTGGGATCGGGCCCGGGCAGGCATGCGCGAACACGTGCGCCAAGAGTGCGGCCGGGACACCGGCCATGACCGCGTGCGAAACCTGGCCGTTCGCGCCGACTTCGACGATGAGCGCTGGCGATACGCTCTGCTGCCCATGCACCTTTGTGCCTACACATACAATGGAAAAAGCTATTCTATCGCCGTTAATGGACAGACAGGAGTTGTAGCTGGGTCCCGACCTGTGGTGTGGCCGCGGGTTCACATGGCCATCGCAGGCCTCTTCACGCCCGGCGTTGTGCTTGGGCTGGTGGGGCTGGCCCTACTCTTTGTGGGCATCGGCGCCCTCGTCCTCATTTTGGCCCTCATCCTGCTGCTATTGGCGGGCATGGGCTCCTTTTTGCTGGTCAAACACGCGCTCTTCCTGGAGGACCCCCAGTGACCTCCACCCCCGTCGACGACGCCACTGCCTGGGGCCTGCCCCACCCGATCGCCAGCTGCGACGCTTGCGATGCCATGTGGCTGGTGCCCCTTGAGCACCTGGGGCACATCTGCACCTGCGCCAGAGGGGTGGTTCGAGCCACGAGCAGCGACCTCCCCGCCACCCAGATCGAGCAGGTGCTGCCGCTCGCGGTGGACGCTCGCACCGCCGCTGCCATGCTGCACGACGCCTGCACGCCCGTCCCCTTCCGGCCACCAGCGCTCGACCCCGCCACCCTCATGGCGCGCGCACACCTAGTGTGGTGGCCCCGATGGCTGCTCGACGCGACTGCAGAGGGTGAGTGGAGTTCAGAAGCGGGTTTTGAAGAGACAGTCCAGAGTTCAGTGGAGCAGCTCGAAGGCGGTACGTGGGTCTCTCGCCCTCAAACCCAGACCCGCACGCGGTGGGAGCCCCGCCGCGGGACGCTGGACCGGCGCGTGCACAATGGCGCCGCCGCCGCAGTGGCGGACGATGCCACACATGCGCACCTGGCCCGAGCCGCCCGCGTGAGCCCAGCGCCCTTTGCCGCGGCCCATGTGCATGGCTCGTGGATCCGCCTCCCAGAAGTCTCCGTCGATGAGGCCCGACCCGCCGCCCTCAGCGCCATTCGCCGGGCCCTCGCCACGCAGGTGCAACAGGCGGTGCGAGCCCAGAGCATCCGAGAGGTCCAACTCCGGCTCCACCACTCCGACGAGACCTGGACCCTGCGGCTGCACCCGATCTGGCACGTGCCGTACACCCTGGACGGCACCGACTACGCCGTCTTCGTCGACGGACTCTCCGGGCGGGTCCGCGGGCCCCTCCTGGGATCTATGAAGCGCGCTTGGAAGATGGCGGGTGGGCTGGGGCTGGGAGCCGCGGCTCTGCTGGCGCTGGCTTTGGTGCTGATGGCCGTGTCGATCGCCCTCCCGCCTTTGCTCTTGGTCGCCGCCATCGCCGGCGGCTTGGCCCTCTTATGCGGCATGACCGCCTCATATCCGCCGATTTCGGTTTGGATGTGGAACGGGCGCATTGCGGCCCAAACCACCGCTGATGAAGCAGAATAGCCTTCGACAAAGGCCACGCATCGCTCGGTCTTTCTCCTGAGCACTGAACGCCGTCGCCAACCGATCCGATGGAGTCATCAAGGGGAGCTTCCGCGTGGCTGACGAGATCGATCCATCATCGCTACACCAGCCGAGTTGGGTTCCGTCCCCCGCGACCGCCCGGGAGCTCTTCGAGGGTGCACCCGACGCCCTGCTCGTCGTGCAGGGGTCATCGGGCACCGTGCAGCACGCCAACCACGCGGCCGCGGACCTGTTTGGAGTCGCCAGCCCCAGCGATCTCATCGGCCGCACCCGACAAGATTTACATGGGCCGATCCTGCCGGCCCACGAAAAGCCGGCACCCGCGCCGCTGGTCAACCCGAACGGAGCCGACCACCACGTCGCACGGTGCTTCCGACCCGATGGTTCGTTCGTATGGGCGGACTTCATGCTGAGTTCGACCAAGGGAAAGTCCGAGTTTCACGTGCGACTGGTCGACGCAACGGCGCGGCTGGAGCGAGAACAGGCCCTGACCCACGCAAGAGACGTGGCCCAAGCCGCCGCACGAGCCCGGGGCGCATTCCTGGCCATGATGAGCCACGAACTACGCACGCCCCTGCACACCATCGTGGGTTCGGCGGAGCTGCTGCGACACCAACCCAAACCCGGCCACCGGCACGTGCAGCACATCGCCACCGCAGCGGCAGAGCTGGGCTACCGGCTCGATGACATCCTGCTCTACGCGAGCCTGGTCAGCGGCGACATCGTGCTTGCTGACTCCAAAATCAGGCCATCTGAGGTGGTGAAGCACGCGGTATCGCGAACAGGAAGACCCGATTGTGAAGCCCGCTGCATCACTCGCTTGGATGTGCAGATGGACCAGCCCGTTCAGGCGGACGGTCGGGTGCTGGCGAGCATGCTCTCCTCCCTCATCGACAATGCGCTACGGCATAGCGACGGGACCGTCACCATCACAGCCTCGGTGCACGGAGACGGCGAGGACGCCAGGCTCGAGGTCTGCGTCGATGACCAAGGGGATGGGGACGCGGCGGCGCTCAATGAAGGGGCCGAGGATGCGCTGGGTGTGAGTGACGACGTGGCCACGCGCAGCTCCAGCGGCATCGGACTCGGACTACCCTTGGCCCGGGCCGCCATCAAAAAGCTGGGTGGCGGCCTCTCCTTTTCCTCCGTCTCGTCCGACAAGGGCGTGCGCGCGCGGCTCAGAATGCCCATCGTCTTGGTCGCTCCCCACGTCGCCACGCCGCGGGTGGCGGCCGATGATGCCGCACCGAGGGTGTTGGTCGTCGAAGACCACCCCACCAATCGCATGGTGGCCAAGGCCATGCTGTCCCGACTCGGTGTTTCAGTGTCGACCGCCGAGGACGGCTTTGCCGCGTTGAAGATGCTCGCAACTGAGACGTTCGACTTGGTCCTGATGGACCTGCACATGCCGGGCATGAGCGGATGGGAGACGGTGGAAGCCGCAACCCAGCGGGGGCTCCAGATCCCCACCGTCGTAGCGCTGACGGCGAGCACCGCGCCCGAAGACCACGCCGCCTGCGTGCGCGTCGGCATGGTGGAGACCCTGGCCAAGCCGGCGACCTTGGATCAGCTCCGAGGCGCCTTGCACCGGTGGACCGACCTGGGAGCTGAGAGTCAAGCAGCCTAATAATATGTTCATTAGAAGGGCATTTTCGTGGCACCCCTTCTAGTCGCAGAGCTCGGCATCCATGTCCACAGAGCCGTCGGTGCAAGGTCCCCAGCCGTCGGTCGACGGATTGCAGGCCTGCGGGAAGAGCCAGCAGTCCCCAGTGGCATCTGCGCGAGTGGAGAGCACATCATCGCAGCCATCGACGTTGTCGTTGAGCACGTCGAGCTCGACCGAGGCCCCCCAGCACGCATTGGCCGCGTCCCAGGGCTGTGCGGAGTACGGTGCCAAAGGTTCCGCCGAGGCGCAGGCGGTCAGTGCGGTCAATATGACAAGGCTTCCGATGTGGCGCATGGCGGCTCCAAAAACGGGCGTGTTCGGCGCGCGGAGTCTGAGGGTGTCAGAGCTTACTCGGGCTTCACGCCACTGCCAGCCTCGGACTGCCGTTGTCTGATCTTGGCCTTCGCCCGAGCCCCCTTGCGATTCAAGGCGGGCTTGAGCATCCGTCGCAGGCCCGGCACCAGGTAGCCGACGGTGGCCAGCACACTGCCCGAAGTCGGATAAGCACGTTCAATCTTGCCATCTGCGGCGCAATCCAACACCATCGTTGCCACATCATTGGCGGTGCACATGGCTTGCGAGAACACGATGTCTTCGACCTCATCGAGCGTGTCCATGATGAAGCCGGTGTCGATGGGACCCGGACTCACCGCGGACACCGTCACCCCCGTGCCGCGCAGCTCTTCGGCCATCGCATAAGTAAAGGCGCGCAGACCGAACTTCGTCGATGAATAGGTGGCAGCGCCATCCAGCGGCAGCTTGCCAGCCAGGCTCGCGACCTGCACCACAAAGCCTCCACCCCCGGCGCGAAGGTGCGGCAGTGCCAAGCGGGTGAGCACCAACGGCGCCCGAAGGTTCACATCCACCATCGTCCCGATCTCATCGGCCGAGCGACTCTCCAGCGGGCCGCGAAAGTGGGCGCCGGCGTTGTTCACAAGCCCATCCAGCCCACCAAATCGAGCGACAGACGCCTCGACTAAGCGCGCGAGGGCGTCATTGTCTTGCACATCGCATGGGATGGCGAGCACGCGCTCCTCGGCGTCCAACTCGGCTGCGGCTTCGTGCAGGGGACCCGGTCGGCGGGCGCAGAGCACCACATTCGCGCCCTCGGCGACGAACCGCTGGGCCGTGGCGAAGCCGACCCCGAGCGAGGCGCCGGTGATGAGGATGGTCTTGCCGGTGAAGCGCATGGGGGTCCCGGGCGGGAGGTTGGGCGGCGGCGAGGCGAAGCGGGTCCTCGGACACCACTAGCCTAGCCATGGCAAAGGCGGGCCTTGGGGGCGGGCCCCCTCGCATAATCGGGCGAGTGCCCGTCGGGCCGCGAACCCCACCACGACTTCATCAACGGCGAACCCGTACATCAGGCATCGCCCCACCCACCCATCGTCGCACTCGTCCAGAGCACCCACACCCACTAGAGTCCGCGTGCAAGCTCAAACTTGGAGTTCTCGCGTGTTGCCACTCTTGCTATCTCTGACCATGCCGACCCTCGGTGCCGATGCCGGCACCGATGTGTGGACCCCGGTCCGTCCCATCCCCGAGTGGGCTGGCCTTCGAGGCAAACGGCCCAAGGGCAGCGATGACGAGTTCTCCGACGACTATGACGAAGAAGAGGAAGACACGCGCTCCGAGTTTCCCCGTCCCGGCCCCGCCGCACGGCGGTTGCTGATCGACCAAGACCGGTCCGTGTTGGGTACCTACAAAGTTGGTTCCTGGCTGGGCATCGGCGGGTTCGCCTTGGCGACGATCGGCACCTCCGTCGGCAGCAATGAGCTCGCGTTGGTCGGGTCCCTGGCGACGGTGATCGGGGCCCCGGTCATGGCCGGCTCGTCGACTCGGTCCCAGACCATCCTCTCAGAAGTCATGGGTAGACGCCCGCAACGGGGTGCCGGCTATGTGGCATGGGCCTGTGTCGGCGGCTATGCCGTGGGCAGCATTGGCGCCGCCAGCAACCTACAGAACGATCCGGATCTCGCCGGCGTGTTTGCATTGGTTGGCAGCGCCTTTCTGGGCGGCAGCTACATCGCATCCGGCATCCAGAATGCGCAGAACAACACGCTCCGGCGTCGCGCCGGCATCCTGCCTCCTCGGCGCGGACCTCGCCGAGCAGGAATCGACCGCATCGGTCCCTTTGTCACCCTCAACCCTGACTCTTCAGCCCCGACCACAGGGGTAAGCATCGCCGGCCGGCTCTAGGCGTAACGCTACGAAATCAAGTCCATGGAGCAGTGCGCGGGGGGATCGTCGGCAATCCAGGATCCGGCGGATTCGAAACCGCTGGGCCATCGATACACTTTCCTGCTAGCTTTATTCGTAACGAAGGTCACCGGTTCCCCCACCGATGTGAGATTCAAAATCCAAGGTTCGGCCGTCTCCAAGACCACAACGGCCAACCAGGCTGCGCGACTCCTCTCGCGTACGCGGGGAGCTATATGTCCGAATCCAAACAAGACGAGCAGAAAAGGGTCGTAAAACCTCTTGTTTCAGCTCCAGGCTCGACGGCGGATCGCGAGCTTGAGCAGGCGCGTCTTGGCACAGAATCGTCGGGCAATGCGGCGATCCAGTCGGTGCACGCGGATCTGGGCAATCAGTTTGTCTTGGACGCTCTCTCCGGAGGCGGAGGCGCCCTGGGCCTGGAGGTCGCGGCCGACGTCACCCACGCCGTGCTGGGCTGGACCCGCCAAGAAGCCAGCTTCGGGTCGAACACGGCCATCCTGCTCAAGATGCGGGGCGAAACGTCCCTGACCGACGCCGAGCGCGAAATGCAGAAGTCGTCGGGACACGCGCTGCCGACCCGCACTCGAAGGCGCTTCGAGTCCGTGTTCAACCACGACTTTAGCCATGTGCGAATCCACACCGATGGCCACGCCCAAGCGGCCGCCGCCGCGATCAATGCCCACGCGTTCGCCGTCGGCGCCGAGCTTCACTTCGCGTCCGGCACCTTCGCACCGGGCACACCCGCTGGCGATCGGCTCTTGGCCCACGAACTGACCCACGTCGTTCAACACGATGAAGGCCGCCTGTCTGGAGCCTCGGGCGTGAGCTCGCCGTCCGACCCCACCGAGCAGGAAGCCTACGCCAACGAGGACCGCATCCTCGCCCAGCTCCCCACGGTCGACGCTGTGCTCTCTGAGAGCCGAGGCTCCGTACCGGACGTGGTGCAGCAGCGCCTCGATCAAGCCCTCGGGCGCGGCCCGGAACTCGCAGTCGAGCCCGCCGCCGATACGCTGGACCGAGCGGCAGAGTCCGCGGGCGCGAGCACCTTCGACAGCGTCCAGCGTTCCGAGGGCGAAACCGTCGAAGAGGCCCTGCCTCCAGACCGCCAGCGCCAAGATGAGGAGGACAAGGCAGCCCCGGTGGAGGTGCCGGATGTTCAGGACCCAGGCGCCCGGGAGCTTCCCAAAGCCCCCGCCGTCGCCGATGTGGCCAATGCGCCGGCCCAGGTGGCACCGCCCCAACTCACCCTGCCGACCAGCGGCGCATCGGGCCCCATGGCATCCGCTCAAAAGGCGCTCGATAGCATTCTTTCCAAAGAAGCTTCCGAGGCCCGTGATCAGGTATCCGAGGGGTTCAAGGCGCTGCAAAACACCATCGCCAACCTCGACGAGCGGGTGCTCAAGCAGATGGCGGAGATGGCGCCCGCCCTAGAAGAGGCCTTGGGCGGTCGCGAAGAGCAAATGGCGGGCGAGCTGCAACAGCGCCGAGAAGGCCTGGCGACCGCCCTGGCCGAGGAGCGCGGCAACGAGCCCAAGGTCAAGGCCAAGCAGGAGCAGGTGCGCACGGCAGAGAAGCCGGCGACCGCCAGCAAGCGAGTGGCGCGGGCCCTCAAGGAGCCGCCTCCCAAGGCGGCCAAGGGCTCCCCAGACTCGGCGGCGGAACCGGCGGATAGCAACGAGAAGCAGGCGGTGCTGAAGAGGCTCGCCGAGGCCGAACCCCGTGGCCGAAAGGCGCTGCGAGAGCGCGCGGACCTGGCTCATCGGGAAGTGGCTCGCCAAGGCGCTGCCGCTCGTGGCCAGACCCGAGCCCAAGCCGCGGCCGGGCAGCAAGACCTGGCGCGCGGTGCGATGGGTCGGGTTGAGGCGCTGGCAAAGCTGCAAACCGGCATCACCGCCGAGCTCGAAGTCCTCGCTCCCCTGGCCCGCTTGGGGCCGCCAGAGCTGCGTCAGGCCCTCGAAGACGTCGCCATCTCGAAGATGCAGCTGCTGAAGAGCGAGCTGTCAGACGGAGGCGTCGACGCGGTGCGAAAGGGCGTCGAGCAGATGGCCGATGGCCGCGCCGAGCAGATGACCGAGGCGGCGGCCAAAGCCGGTGAGCCAGTCGTGGAGCAGGCGGTCAAGGCCATCGACGCCGAGGGCAACGCCCTGCAAGAAGGCGCTGAGGCCGTGGCCGACGAGCTAGAGGCCGACACCCCTACTCCGGATGCCGACAGTCCCAACGCCCCCCCCGGCGCCAAGGCGAAGGCCGTTTCGACGAGGGCGATGCGCGCACCCGCGGGACCGGGCAAGGGCGCCGCAGCCAAGAAGAAGGGCGCCGCAGCCCCCGCCACCCAGGGCGAAGATCCCGAAAAAGAGCAATCTCCAGGCGAGAAACTCCACGAGAGCCTCTCCACCCACGAAAGCCGCATGCAGCGGCTGCGATCCCGCGCAGAACGGGCCGGCCGCGCCCCGATCGATGCCGCAGCGGACCACGTTGATCCCTCCCTCGCCCTGCCCGACGCCGTGTCCGGGCTGCTCGAAGGCGCATCGGCAGTGCTCGCCTCCATGGGCCTCGACGCCGGCCCGCTAGGCCCCATCGCCGAGCTCCTCGGTCGGGCCCCCGCCACCACCGCGAGCCCCAAGGCCGACACACTCACGGGCGCCGCCTCGGGTGCCGGCAACGCCGCAGAGGCGTCGGTGAAGGGCTCAAGCAACGCAGCCGCCGGAGCCGAAGTCGGAGAGATCAAGACCCAGGACCGCAAGGGCCACAGCACGGCGGATGGCGGAAAGGGGGCCAAGGGCGACAAGAAGAGCGCCGCGGGCGGAAAGGGCAAGGGCGGCGGCGCCGGCAAAGGCGGCGGGGCCGGCAAAGGCGGGGGCGCCGGCAAAGGCGGGGGCGCCAGCGGGAACAGCGCCAGCAGACCCAACTCAACGCCGGCGAAGGACGCAAAGAAGCCAGACGTGCTCGCGGCGTCTGGCCTGACGCCAGCCAGCGACACCGCCGCTGACGCCCTCGGGCCCATTAAGGATCTGGCGCTCAGCCCTGGCCTTCAAGATTCGTCCTCTGCAGCTCCCGCAGCGAGCGAAGCCCTCGCAGCTCTGGGCATGTCCAAGG
>JBGCER010000109.1:0-3649 GCA_045106515.1 Myxococcota bacterium | reverse complement strand
CCTTCGGGTCGAAGGCGCGTCTTGGATGGTTGTCGAGGCCGAAGAGGTCTACTTGGATTTCGTAGTGGTGAATGAGGGGGTGGAGCCCGTTCGAAACCCGGAGTTCACCTATGTCGGAAGAGATAAGGGCGGAGCGGTACTATTCGAGGGCAGCATTCAAGTCGTCGGCGTGCTGGCCCCGGCAAGCCAAAGTACGCTCGGTACGGTGGCCTCGCCCGATGGGCCGTCGATTGTGCTGGAAGACCGCCTCGACGCGCTTCTGACAAAAGACCCCACCGTCCTGGATCGGTTCTCTAGCGGAATGACGCTTGCACGCAGCACAGCGGACTTGGTGAGTATTGTGATCACCCCGAAGTAGCGCGGATGGCTGCGGGGTCTTGTGGGGGGGACTACCTGCGCTCCGCCTCCTTTGATCCCGATCGGGATCAGTCGTGTCAGATGCGCCCGCCTCGGCGCGAAGTCTGGGTACCGGCGCTGATTCGGCCTCCATTGCGGAGGTCGGAGAGAGGTGTCGATTGCCTGGAGAACTTCCGATGCGCCTTTCAATTCTGAGCTTGCTTCTTATGTCTACGTCGGCCTTGGCCGCGCCACCGTCCGGTCCCCACAACCTGGCACCTATCTGTACCGCCGCTGCCGCAGGCGCGCCCAGCCACGCGCAGCGCAAGTGCGTCTCCCCCCACCGGATTTGGATGCCGGGCACCGCGACGGCCACGTGGGAGGACAAACTGGTGGTCATGTTGCCCGGAACCGACATGGAACCCAATAAGCATGACACCATCGGGCAGATCGCCGCGAAAGCGGGTTTTCGTACCATCCTGTTGGGCTACGACAATCGTCATGAACACGTCGGGCCCGGCAGCGCCGGCATCAGTGGCTTTTGCGTCGACGAGTTCCCAGGGGACACCTCATGTGCCGGAGACGTCGCGGACACGGTTCTATGGGGCCCGACCGCAAGCCCGCCTGTGGCTGGCCTCAACTACGACGATGAGGACTCGGTGGAGGCGCGGCTGATCTCGGCGCTCGACCGATTGCACGTGCAAGACATGCTCGACGGGACCAATGACTATGGCTTCGACGGGTATTCGACAGATGTTCAGGCGGGCAACTGGTGCAACATCATCGTCGCCGGCTTTAGCCAGGGCTCGACGGTGACCGGGGTCCTCGCGTCCCAGGTCGACTTGGGCGGTGCTGTCATGTTCGACGGTCCCGCTGGCATGACCGACGTCGGTGGCGTGCCCACCGCCCAAGACTGGCGGACGGGCCCTCACGCCACGGACGGCTCTGTCATGTTCGGGGCGTACCACAACCTCAAGACCTTCGCTCCCGAAGACGCGTGGGACGACCTGGGTCTACCCGCCGGCACGGATACGGTTCGTCAGCTCCTTCCGTTTACCTGGGGTGTTCCGGCGGGGATCCACCGCGTGGAAGCCTTCCAAGCGGTGCCTGCTGGTGCGCCAGGCATCTGCTCCAATCACATGTCCATGGCCCGCGACAACTGCATGCCGATGGCTCCAGGCACCTCCAAGCCCATCCTCTTTGATGCCTACACCACCTTCTTCGAGGAAGCGGGTGCTGGCATGGACCCGGACTGCGCGCCGTAGCCCGCCGCGGCCAGCCCCCACGACGTGAGGATCGCCACCCCAACCCCCACGGTGTAGCCCAGCAAATCCCAAGGATCGAAGGTGCTACCCACGGTCAGGTGCAGCCAGGCCGGGGCGTCTGGGGCCACAAGATTGGCGAGCTGTAGGAGCTCTGCGCCCAGGGCGAAAATCGCGACCCCTGCGATGCGCCAGCGGGTGTAGCCGGGGATCAGCACACCCAGCCCATGGACCAAGAACGGCACAATGAGCACGTCGCCCAGCGACCCCCGCACCCAGACCCGACCCGGGCCGGCGTAGAGCAGCACGCCTACGCCTCCCAGCAGGAAGACGAAGGTGAGTAGGGCGTGGGGAAGGCGCATCGGCAGCTCCGGAGGTACACACGCTACCTCTAGGAGTTCCATTGCCCCCCAAACCCCGCGCGGTGCTCGTCGCCGTGCACACCCAAGAGCAGACCACCGAGCACGTGCAGGCCTCCCTCGCCGAGCTGGAGCGCCTGTGCGACACCGTCGGTTTTCGGGTGGTAGGGCAGGTGGTGCAGCGCCGGTCTGGCACGGCCTCGGGCAAGCTGCTTGGCGATGGCAAGCTCATCGAGCTGGCCGGCTGGACGGGGGGCACGGGCGTGGTGCATCGCGGTCCTCCGCCCAAGAGCGATGACGAGCGGCCCGAGCCCGCACCGCCGCCTCCCGGACGGTCTGAAGACGATGAACGGCTCGCTGATCGGGTCGTCGTGGATGCGGACTTGTCCCCGTCCCAACTTCGTAATTTGCAGAAGGCCACCGGCGTAGAGGTGCTGGACCGCACCGGTGTGATCTTGGAGATCTTCCACCGCAATGCGCGGACCCGTGAAGCGCGAGCCCAGGTTGAGCTGGCCCGGCTCGCCTATGTGGCGCCTCGCCTGCGGGAGACCGGCCAGGCGTCGGAGCGTCAGGCCGGGCGGGGGGCTGGAGACACGGCCTTGGAGCTGGACCGGCGAAAGGTGCGCGATCGCATGGCGCAGCTCCGCAAAGAGCTCAAGCAGATCGAGGAGCAGCGAGGCCAGCGCCGGGACCGTCGCCGCACCGCCCGTCAGGTCGCCCTCGTGGGCTATACCAACGCCGGAAAGTCCTCGCTCATGCGCGCCATTACGGGGTCGGAGCCCTATGTGGCGGACCAGCTCTTCGCCACCCTTGACACCACGGTTCGCCGGCTGGTGCCCGAGGTCGTGCCTCCAGTCCTGGTCACCGACACCGTCGGCTTCATCCGCGACCTGCCCCACGACCTTGTGGCCAGTTTCCGGTCTACCTTGGAGGCGGCCCTGGACGCGACGCTGCTGCTGCATGTGGTCGACGCTGCGGATGCCGACTTACAGCGCCAGCTTGAGGTCACCGCCGAAGTCTTGGCTGAGGTGCAGGCGGACGACATCCCAAGGCAGTTGGTGCTGAACAAGTGGGACAAGCTGGACCCGCCCAAGCGGCGAGAGCTGGTCGCCCGGTTCCCCGACGCCTGGACCACATCGGCCAAAGAGCCCGAGCAGGTGGAGGTCTTGCATCAGAAGATCGTGGGCTTCTTTGCCAGCGAACTCGAAGAGGCCGAGCTCTTTGTGCCGTGGGCCAAAGCCGGCGTAATTGGCCTGGTTCACGGCGATGCCGAGGTGGTGTCGGAGGACTTTGAGGATGATGGCGTGCGGTACCAGCTGCGGGTGACGCCGAGCGCGCTGGGCAAGCTTCGGGCGGCGGTGGAGTGAGGGGGTGTAGATGTGTTTTGTATAAAGCCCATTGGGAAGTACAGCCCGGCGATGCAAGAGAAACCAGTTGGCTGATATATTGTCTTGGTAGTCGCCAAGTTGAGGCTGTTATGGAGCACGGGTCATCGAAAAGCGGAGGTAGTTTGTTATTGAGGTGAAGGGCGGCATTGAGTTCTGGATTGCACGTCTTTGCTGGTTGCTCGACCGGATATTTGACGACGAGAGTAGTGAAATGTCCGCTTTTTGAAGTACGCCAACTCATTTAAGTGTCAATATTACTTTTCCTGTCGCGACTCGTATACCTTCAGTAGCGGTGCCAAACCTT